>JBMYYK010000014.1:0-50499 GCA_049609325.1 Flavobacteriaceae bacterium
TCTTTAAGTACAAATAAAGATGTACAAGTGTCATTATTTGATATTAGAGGAAGACAAGTTTACGGAAAAGTATTTAATAATACTTCTGACTCATTTAATGAGAGAGTAGACTTTAACGCGATGTCTTCTGGAGTATATATGCTAGAAGTACAAAGTGGTTCTAAAAGAGCAATTAAAAAGCTTGTAATTCAATAATAGTATTGAATTAAGTTTTTAGCTTATTTTATAAAAAGCCGATACAGAAATGTATCGGCTTTTTTAATTGTCTTATTATTAGTATATTTAGTACTTTAAAAACAATTAATTATGAAAGTAAACTACCCCAAAAAGCATATGATGCTTTTAGTGATGTTGTTTTCAACAGTATTTTTATTTGCTCAAAATAAAGATTCGTATTGGAAAAAACATCAAAAGAAAAGTTGGTAAATGTTGAGAAAGTGCATCGAGCATCTCATCCAAGAGACTTTAAAGTGTTTGAATTAGACATAGAAGAGTTTAAAAAGTCACTTCGTGGCGCACCTCTACGAGGAGAATTTTTTGGAAAATCTAACGTTATCGTTGAGTTCCCAACTCCAGAAGGAACATTTGAACGATTCAGAGTATCTGAATCACCAATTATGGAGCCAGGTTTGGCAGCTAAATTTCCAGAGATTAAAACATATAAAGCAGTAGGTGTAGATGACCCAACAGCCACAATGCGTTTTAGTGTTACGGTTTTTGGTTTGCATACTATGACTTTGTCAGGAAAGAGAAATTCAATGTATATAGATCCTTATACAGAAGATAGGGCTACATATATGGTGTACGATAAAAACTCATTAGGAGCAGATACTCATAGTTTCGAATGTTTAACTGAACAAGGTGTTAGGTTGCCATCTTTGGAGAATGAAGTGTCATCTCAACGTGTAGATACCGATGATCAAAAATTGCGTACATACAGATTAGCGCAAACCTGTACGGGGGAGTACGGTGCAATTTTTGATGGTACTGGTTCAGATGCTGTAAAAAAAGCTAGAATCCAAGCTCAAATGGCAATTACAGTAAACCGCGTTAACGAGATTTATGAGCGTGACTTGGCAATTACATTAATTTTTATAGCGAGAAATGATGAGTTAATATATTATAATGGAGGAACAGACCCATGGAATGGCGAGTATAATGCAAAAACTCAAGACGTAATATCAACAACGTTAAACGATGAAAGTTTATATGATATAGGGCATAACTTTAACACGTCAGGTGGTGGTAACGCAGGATGTTTAGGGTGTGTGTGTAGAGATGCGACACCTCCGTTTGAAAGAACTGGTTTCAAAGGTAGTGGAATGACAGGTAGAGCTGATCCAACAGGAGATCCATTTGATATTGACTATGTGGCACATGAAATGGGGCATCAATTTGATGGTTATCATACACAGGCAAGTTCTGGTTGTGTAAGTGGTAATGGAACTACTGAAGTTGAGCCAGGAAGTGGAAGCTCAATCATGGGGTACGCTGGAATTTGTGCAGCTAATGTTCAAGGTAATAGTGATGCGCATTTTAATTATGTAAATATTCGTGATATAACTACAAACATACAGACTGGTACAAGTAGCTCTTGTGCTGCAGAAACTCCATTGGCTAATCAACCTCCAGTTGCTATAACTGAAGGAGCAGAATTTTCTATTCCTAGATCTACACCATTTGTGTTAAGAGGAGCGTCTACAGATCCTGATGGTACTGCAGAACATACTTTTGGTTGGTCACAAAATGATCCAGAACCAGGAGGAATGGGAACCAGTGCACCAAGTTCTACAGCTACAAGCGGACCGGTATATAGGTCTATATTACCGACTACTTCACCAGATAGGTATATGCCAAGTATAGGTGATGTAGTTAATAACAACTTAACGCCTACGTGGGAAGTAACGCCATCTGTTGCAAGAGAATTAAACTTTGCCTTAGTGGTGAGAGATAATGCTAGTGGATTTGCGAATGGTATTGGGCAAACAGATTCTGAGTTGATGAAGGTTAATGTAGAAAATGTTCCGCCTTTTACAATGACTGCGCCAAATACTGGTGTAACCTGGAATGTTGGTACAGAACAAACTGTAACTTGGAATGTGGGTCAAACAACAAACGCTACAATTAATTGTCAGGCAGTAAACATTAGATTATCAACTGATGGTGGATATACATACCCAATACTATTAGCATGTACTAGACCAAATGATGGTTCTGAGACAGTAGTTATACCAGATAATGTTACAAATAATGCAAGAATAATGGTTGAAGCAGCTGATAATATTTTTTATGATATATCCAATACTAATTTTACAATAGCTAACCCATCACCAACCTTTGTTTTAGAAAAAAGTGATTTATGTGCAGTTAATGAAGTATGTCAAAACGGAAATATCGATATAGATTTAGATTTTTCAACAGTGGCTGGTTTTAGTTCTAGTACTACATTTAGTGCGTCAAGCTTGCCAGGGAGTGTAGGGGCAAGTTTTTCGTCTAACCCATTAAGCGCAAACGGAACTACAACAATGACATTAAGTAACTTTGCTGGAGTTGCAGCTGGAACATACACAATTCAAGTTACAGGTAGTTCGGCATCAGTGACACAGTCTATAAGTGTTGATGTGAGAGTACTTGGTGCAACAATTAATGCTATAGGGTTAACCACACCAGCTGATGCTCAAACTGGAGTGTTAATAGCACCTACATTAACTTGGAATGCTGATGTAAGCGCTACGTCTTACGATGTTGAAATAGCAACAGATGCGGCGTTTTCTTCAATTGTTCAATCTGCAACAGTAAGTACAACATCTTATGTGGTAAATCCAGCTTTAGATCAAACTACTCAATATTATTGGAGAGTTAGAGGAACTAGTGCTTGTGTTACGGGAGCATACTCAGGAACTTATAACTTTACAACAGGAACGTGTTCATAGTGTCAAGGTGAAGCTTCTACACCGTATAATTCTGGTGTAACTAGAGTAAATATCAATACAATTGATAACACAACGTCATTAGCAGGTCCTGATAATGCATCTGGATATAATGACTTTACAGCAACTCAAATTACCGATGTTAATATTGATAGTTCATATCCGTTAACGGTTCAAGTAAAAACTGATGGGCCTTATACTTTGGCGTCAAAAGTATGGATTGATTGGAATCATAACTGTATGTTTGATGTGCCTTCTGAAGAGTATGATTTAGGAACAACTTTTGATAATGAAAACGGAGCAACTTCTGAATCTCCATTATCAATAACAGTACCTTCAAATGCTAGTTTGGGGCATACAACTATGAGAGTTGTAGCAAGATATACAGGTTCAGGAGGAGGAAACCCTATGGCTTGTGGTGTAAATACCGATGGTGAAGTTGAAGACTATACTCTTAATGTGGTTGCAGCATTAGCTGTAGAAGACAACCAGTTTGATGTTTTTGGAGTGTATCCAAACCCATCTAATGGAGAGGTAACAATTTCTTTAAGTACAAGTAAAGATGTGCAAGTGTCATTATTTGATGTTAGAGGAAGAAAAGTCTACGGGCAATTACATAGTAATACATCTGATTCATTTAATGAAAAAATTGACTTTAGTTCAATGGCTTCTGGTGTCTATATGTTAGACGTAGAAAGTGGCTCTAAAAGAGCAGTTAAGAAACTAGTGATTCAATAGAAAATTTGGTTAATTTCTTAATTATAGATTATAAAATCCGGTGCATTTTGTGCCGGATTTTTGTTTTTAGAATAGATGGGGTATTCTAAACTATAGAAATGGTATCTTTGCAGAAAATTCATAGGAATGACAACGTTTAATGATTTAAATTTATCTAAACAATTGCAATACGCAATTGATGATATGGGGTTTAAACACCCAACACCAATTCAAGCAAAAGCGTTTAACGTGGTGCGTTCGGGTAAAGATGTAGTAGGGATTGCCCAGACTGGTACAGGTAAAACATTTGCCTACATGATGCCAATTTTGCGTGATTTGAAGTTTTCAAAACAAGTTACTCCTAGAGTTTTAGTTTTAGTGCCTACTCGTGAACTAGTGTTACAAGTTGTAGAAGAAATCGAGAAACTTGCAGAATATATTAATGTTCGCGTACTAGGAGTGTATGGGGGTACAAATATCAATACGCAAAAAATGGCGGTATCTCAAGGTGTAGACATTATTGTAGCTACACCAGGTCGTTTATATGATTTAGCGTTAAGCAGAGCAGTTAATCTAAAAGCCATTCAAAAATTAGTGATTGATGAAGTTGATGTCATGTTAGATTTAGGGTTTCGTTTTCAACTATTAAACATATTTGACGTTCTACCGCCAAAGCGTCAAAATATTATGTTTTCAGCTACAATGACCGATGATGTTGATGCGCTAATCACAGATTTTTTTAGATCGCCAGAAAAAATTGCAATTGCTGTAAGTGGAACACCATTAGATAATATTGCACAATGTTGCTATGATGTGCCTAATTTTTATACTAAAGTAAATTTATTAGAGCATTTACTTCATGACAAGAATACGTTTAGTAAAGTATTAGTATTCGTGTCTAACAAAAAAAGCGCCGACCGTTTATTTGAGGCATTAGAAGAACTTTTTGGTTCTGAAATATGTGTGATACATTCAAATAAAACACAGAATTACAGGGTGCGTTCAATTCGTCAATTTGATGACGGAGAAAATAGAATATTAGTGGCTACAGATGTTATGGCTCGCGGTTTAGATTTAGATGAAATTACTCATGTCATAAATTTTGACACGCCTAATTTTCCTGAAAATTATATGCATCGTATTGGTAGAACAGGACGAGCGAAACACGAAGGGCATACCATTTTGTTTTCAACTGAAAAGGAGCAAGAGCATAAAGCAGCTATTGAAGCTTTAATGGCATATGACATTCCTAAGTTAGATTTGCCAGATGCTATTGAGATTGCCGAGCGATTGACTCCTGAAGAACGTCCTAAACGTATTGAACGCGATAATCCGCATAAACGCTTGCAAAATGAAGATGCTCCAGGACCAGCATTTCATGAAAAAAGTGAAAAGAATAGTAAAGAAAATCTTGGAGGTTCTTATAGGAGAGAAATCGCTAAAAAGTATAAAAAACCAAAAACACGAGGAGATAAAAACTATAATAAACGTAATAAAAAGCGTAAATAATAATGCAAAAACCACTATCTACACAAGAGTTGCATAATTTAGCGATGAATATTGTTGGAAAAGAACTTGAAGCACAAGGCTATGAGTTTGTGGCCATCAATAGTCAATTAAAAAGAAACCCTCAATACGTATGTATAGATAAAAATGCTCAATATTATTTTGTAATAGTTAAGGCAGTTTTATTACCCAATGATCCTGAAGAGTATGATGTTGTTTGGATGGAAACTTTTAGAGAGCATGCCAGAAGTAATGATGCTAAGGTGTTATATGCAGGCGTAGGATTAGGTAATAAAGATAAAGAAGGAGATCCATTGTATTTAAATGAACCTTATTTACTTAAATACGCAGGAGTACAATTGCTTGACGTAGATTTGAATTAAAATAGATAGCATGAAAAAAATAGTAGTATTTATTTTATTGATATGTGTGTCATGTCAAAAAGATAATCAACTCCAGAAGAACCTGACTTCAGGACAAGTGTTTGGAACCTATTACAATATTCAGTTTTTTGATACTAAACCAGTTGATTTTTCAAAGCAGTATGATAGTTTATTTGCTGTAATCAACAAATCAATGTCTACATATATTCCTACATCGGATATTTCAAAAATCAACTCTAATGATACGACTATAGTTGTAGACCATCATTTCAAGAAAGTGTATAGTTTATCAAAAGAAATTTATCAAACTACAAATGGGTTTTTTGATCCAACCATTGGCGTATTAGTCAATGCATGGGATTTTGGTCCTGAAGGAAAAATCGTAGGCTTAGATAGTCTAAAAGTAGATAGTTTGCTAAATTATGTAGGGTTTGATAAAGTTGCCTTAGTGTCTAATAAAATAAAAAAGCACCCTCACACCTATATTGATTTTAACGCAATTGGTAAAGGCTATGGTTTAGATGTTATTTCAGATTTTTTAGATAGTAAAGGGTATAACAATTATTTGATTGATATTGGAGGTGAAATAGTAGCAAGAGGGACAAATTTATTGCGTCAGAAGGATTGGTCTATTGGTATAGAAAAGCCAAATTTTGATGGGTCACAAAGTCAGCAAACAGCTGTAGCTTTACATGATCAGGCCATGGCTACTTCTGGGGTGTATAGAAAATTTAAAACTGATGACAACGGAAAAAGGTATGCGCATATTATAGACACTAAAACGGGATATCCGAGTAAGACTAATATTTTAAGCGTTTCAGTAATAGCACCTACTTGTGCAGTTGCTGATGCTTATGCCACAGCATTTAAAGCTATGGGGATAAACAAGGTGAAAGAAGTGTTAATACAACACCCAGAATTAAAAGTGTATTTCATTTATGAAGATGATAACAACCAATTGCAAACAATGGCATTAAATAATTTTCCTGAGTAAAGTAAATGCAGTGATAAATTAAAAAAGGCAAAGGAGATATCCTTTGCCTTTTTTTGTAAGTTTCTTTGGGAAACGTGTATTTGGGGTACTTCAAATGTATGCAATATATACATGTAGCTGATTGTTATGTTGTTACATGTTGTTAAATTGTGGTGAAATGACTAATAGATGTTTTTGGATTAGTTTTTATAGCAAATAGGAATAATTTCACCTTTAGCTAAACAATATCTTGAAATATCTTGTTCAGAAAATGTTTTGGTATAATCTGCTTCTTTTACATCAAAACCAATTGCACGTAATTTATTGAAATAGTCGTGGCCATATATGCGTACATGATCATATTGTCCGAATATTTTTGCCCGTTCTTTTTTATCAGTGATACTGTTATCTTCAAAGGTATGCGCTCTAGATAAATCTTGCGGAATTTGAAGTATAGCCATGCCTTTTGGTTTTAGTACGCGTAGTAACTCTTGCATTGCTTTAGTGTCATCAGGAATATGCTCTAACACATGATTGCATAATATCACATCAAATTCATTATCTTGAAACGGTAAATTACAAATATCAGCTTTTACATCTGCTAAGGGCGATTCTAAATCTGTAGTGGTATACTCTAAGTTTTTCATTTGCCTAAAACGTTTGTAAAACGCTTGTTCAGGAGCAAAGTGCAATACTTTTTTCTTTTCAGTAAAGAAATCTGTTTCATTTTTCAAGTACAGCCATAGCAAACGATGCCGTTCTAAAGAAAGAGTTGATGGTGATAAAACGTTATTGCGTTGCTTCCCATAGCCGTATGGTAAAAACAATTTAAAACTCTTACCGTCTATAGGATCTGTGTAAGTATTCCCTTTTAGAATAAATGCAATAACCGGACGAGCTATATAACTTAACCTAATAAGTAGCGGTCTTGGTATGGTGTTAAGGATAAATTTAAAAAGTTGTTTCACTAAGATTTATTGCTTTCTGAATTCATCTTCTTCATTACTTGTAATACCTAGGGCCTCATAAATGTAATCAAATGTTGATAAGAGTTGAGGCTTTCCGTCAACTATAGCTACATCGTGCTCAAAGTGTGCTGAAGGTTTTCTGTCTTCAGTTAAAATAGTCCAACCATCTCTGAGTTGTTGTATTCTATGAGTTCCCATGTTAATCATTGGTTCTATGGCAACAACTAAACCTTCCTTAAACTTCTTTCCTCTTCCGCGTTTTCCATAGTTTGGCATTTGCGGATCTTCATGCATTTTTTTTCCTAAACCATGACCCACTAATTCACGAACTACGCCGTAACCGTGGTCTTCACAATATTTTTGAATAGCATAACCAACATCTCCAACACGGTTATTGGCTTTAAATTCTCTAATACCTACATACAAACTTTCTTTGGTAACTTGTAAAAGTTTTTTTGTGTCAGCATCAACATCTCCTACTTCAAACGTATAAGCATGGTCACCGTAATACCCGTTTAAAATAGCGCCACAATCAACAGAAAGAATATCACCATCTTCAATAGGAGTGTTGTTGGGCATCCCGTGAACAACTTGAGCATTAGGCGAAATGCATAACGTATTAGGGAAATCATATAAGCCTAAGAAGCCAGGTACTGCGCCGAGGTCTCTAATATGTTCTTCGGCAATTTTATCAAGATGTAATGTGGTTACCCCAGGTTTAATTTCTGAGGCTAAAACACCTAATGTTTTTGAAACGATTAAAGCGCTTTCGCGCATTAATTCAATTTCTTCTCTTGTTTTTAATTTAATCATTTGTAAACTTTAAAAATGAAAATATACTTTTTCGCTTCCTTTTTAGATTAGGAGCGTCTTCTTTTGTTAGTTTTTGGTACACTTCGCCCCAACCAATGAAGCCACCAATATTTCTGTCGTCAATAAATAAATCGGCTGCAATTTTCCTACTTTCTTTACCTGTGTAATCTTCATTTGGAAAACTGTTATTTACAGCATAAAACTCCAAACCGTTGACTTTACAAAACGCTACGGCTTCCTCAAGTTTACTGCCGCATCGGTAAGTCCATAAAATTAGCCGATGACCGTCATCTTGTAAGCGCTTTAGTGTTTCAAAAGCAAATAGCTGTGGTTTACCAATTTTAGGATAAGCATCTGTAACTATTGTGCCGTCAAAATCTACAGCTATGATTAGTTTATCAGTCATGTATTGAGTATTGAAATTTCTGTGAAATGTACAAAATATTGTTTATATCAATGGTTTTTGCGTCATCGATTCTGGTTGTTCTACATTTAATAATTTTAATACTGTAGGAGCAATATCTCCTAAAACACCGTGTTGTACTGAGGTAATGTCATTGTCAACCACAATAATAGGTACAGGGTTGGTTGTGTGTGCTGTGTTAGGGCTGCCATCTGGATTAACCATTTTTTCACAGTTTCCGTGGTCAGCAATAACTATAGTAGTATAATTATTCTTGAGTGCAGCTTCAATGACTTGTTTTGTGCAAATGTCTGTTGCTTCGCACGATTTTATAGCAGCTTCCATACTTCCGGTATGCCCCACCATATCTGGATTAGCAAAATTTAGGCAAATAAAATCTGCTTGTTGCTTGTGAATTTCCGGAACAATTGCTTTTGCAATATCATAAGAGCTCATTTCTGGCTGCATATCATAAGTAGCTACTTTTGGCGACGGACATAAAATGCGGTGCTCGTTTTTAAAAGGTTCCTCTCTACCGCCGTTAAAGAAAAATGTCACATGAGGGTATTTTTCAGTTTCAGCAATTCTTATTTGAGATTTCCCGTTTTTTGATAAGACTTCTCCTAAGGTGTCTTTGATGTTTTCTTTATTGAAAATAACATTAATGTTTTCAAATGACTCGTCATAATTGGTCATTGTAGTATAATGTAAATTCAATTTCTGCATATTGAATTCAGGAAAATGTTCTTGGGTTAAAGCATTGGTGAGTTGTCGTCCTCTATCAGTTCTGAAATTAAAGAATATAACCACATCATCATTTTTAATGGTGGCTACAGGGTTGCCATCTTCAATAATTACATGTGGTGTTATAAACTCGTCAGTAATGTCTTTTTCGTAACTATCTTTAATACTTGTAATGATGTTATTGGTATGTGTACCTTCTGCTTGTACTAAAAGATTATAGGCTTGGGCAACACGTTCCCAACGTTGGTCTCTATCCATCGCATAATAGCGCCCAATTACAGAAGCTAATTTCGCATTTGAAGAATTTAAATAGTTTTGTAAATCAGTGATATGGTTTACACCAGATTTAGGGTCAACATCTCTACCGTCTGTAAACGCGTGGATAAAGGTGTTGGTTAAACCAAAATCATCTGCAGCGGCTATTAAACCTTTCAGATGATTGCTGTGAGAATGTACACCTCCATCTGACACTAACCCTAAAAAGTGAACATTTTTATTATTGGTTTTGGCGTAGGTAAATGCTTCTATTAATACCTCTTGATCTTTTAAGGTGTTGTTTTGTATAGCTAGATTTATTTTGGCTAAATCTTGATAAACAATTCTTCCAGCTCCTAAATTCATATGCCCAACTTCACTGTTCCCCATTTGTCCGTCCGGTAGGCCAACATTCATACCGTGAGTTAATAAAGTAGCATTTGGGTAATTGTTGTATAGGCTGTCTATGAATGGTGTTTTTGCATGGTGAATTGCTGATGCGTCTTTGTTTTCAGGAATTCCCCAACCATCTAATATTAAAAGAATTGATTTTTTATTCATGTTGTGTTTTTAATAGTTTGCAAAGATACAAACAAATGCACTATAACATAGTATGGTTGATTTAATCTTAACATTTTGAAGGTTTAAAGCAAGTAATTTTCCTAGGAAATATATAATATTGACTATTTAATGGATTTATGTGGTTATTCTTCAATTTCTGATTGTTTTACAACAGTAAAATTGTTTTTTACATAGTTTTATTTTGAAAATCTTAATAAAATGATATATTTGAACTCTTTGAAAAAAGAACCAACCCAAAACCACCAAATAATGAAATTACGTTTTTTAACCCTACTACTTACTTTTGTTCTTACCACGTCATTCACATCGCTAAATACTAATATTCCAGTAGAAGAATTTACTGTTTCTGAAGTTAATTCTGAAGAAGATGATATTATTACATTATACGAAACGTTTGTAAATAATAATGAAACTATGCCTCAGTTGGTAAGTTTTACTAAAGCTGTAACAGGATATTACAAATTAAAATCTGAAGGGAAGGTAGAAAATGAAACGCTAACAATTATTGATTTTAGTTTATCTTCTAAAGCAAAAAGATTATGGGTTTTAGATATGACTACAAACAAGGTATTGTTTAATACAGTAGTGGCACATGGGAAAAATACAGGTGGAGAATTTGCTACACAGTTTTCTAATAAAAATAATTCAAATCAAAGTTCTTTGGGGTTTTATATTACTGACAATACGTATTATGGGAAAAACGGTTTGTCATTGTTTTTAGACGGGCAAGAAAAAGGGTTTAATGATAATGCAAGAAAACGTTATGTGGTATTTCATGGTGCAAAATATGCGAATCCTGATTTCGCAAAACGTCACGGAAGATTAGGTAGAAGCTTAGGATGTCCGGCTGTGCCAACGGCATATAATACGGCAATCATAAATAAAATAAAAAATAAGTCGTGTTTGTTTATTTACCACCCAAACAAAACGTACCATGCAACGTCAAAGTTAGTGAGCTAACAATTGCCCTAATTCCTGATCTAGTTGATACACGTCATTTAAATATTTAGGCTTAAAGTTGTCATCAAAAACAACAGACCAGTATAAAAAGTGTACTTTGGTTTTTGTTTGAGGAAGTACTCGTTTGGTTGCTTCTAAATTGATGGTTTCAGTTATCTTGTCTTCCGGCCATTCTAAAATCCTTGAAGCCAATTTAAATACGTTCTGCACTCGTACACAACCAGAACTTTTCGCACGATAATTTTTATTGAATAATGATTTACTAGGGGTATCATGTAAATACACAGAAAAATTGTTTGGAAATATAATTTTCAATCTACCTAAAGCATTACTGTTTCCTGAAGCCTGAATATAGCTATAGCCGTATGGAGCTCTTGTGTTCCAATTTATCGAATCCAATACCAGCTGTTTGCCCTGTTTGTCATACACACTGATATTCTTTTTTCTTAAATAATCAATATTTTTTGAGGCCGAAGGGATAACATCTTCTTTTTTAATTGTTGGAGGAATATACCAAAGCGGATTAAAATCAATATGTCTTACTGCTGAACTGAAGACAGGCGTTTGTCGTGTTGTTTTACCTACAACTATATTATGAGAAAATTCCTCTGTGTCCGAGGTGTATGTTAGTTGGTATTGTGGAATATTGACTACAATTGCTGGACTCCCAAATTGTCTAGGGAACCATCGCCAACGCTCTAAATTGGCTAGAATACTTAAATATTTATTGTAGTTACTTTTGTTCAGAGCTTTAACGGTACTTTCTCCTATAATGGCGTCAACTTGTAAATTATGCTCCAATTGAAAATGTTTTAGTTGTTTTTGTAACAAGCTGTCAAGTACAGGGGAGTTATTTACTAAACTATCATTGAGAAATCCTAATTCATGTAATCGTTTTCTAACAGATTTAACTCTGTCATTAGTCATATTTGGTCTAATTTTTCGTCCATGACTAACTTTTGTTCGCAAACTATCGTCGTAGATTTGTGACTTTGCATGTTGGAGTTCGTGAATTAGCTGACTGTATATTTTATGCTGAGGTTTATAGTTTTGTATAGTAGAGGTTAGTTTGTGTTGGTCTAAAGCCAAACTCAACATGGTGTTAAATTGAAACCTGTTTGGAGTTAAACGCCAATCTTGATATAAGTGCTGTGGCTTTAGTTTTCCGTTGGCTAAATGATAGACGTAAGTTAAATAAGTGTCAGTTAAGAATAGATCAATAAATACATTGTTAGGGTATTTAACACTTATGTTAGCAATAATCTTTTCAAGCTCCTCGATGTTATAATCAGTAGGATTTAAACCTTCTTTATGGCTGTTGTTGATGTTGTTAAATAACGCTAATCGGGACTTGGAGTTAGTCCAAGCTGGTTTTCCTTGACGAAGTTGATAGAAGGCTAAAACAGAGTCTTTGTTTTTAAGATGTATATTTGAAGAATCGATCTTAATATTATGCAATTCTTTAGCGAGCAACTCCTTAGATACAGTATAGGTTTTAATATTAAAAGAGTTGTTGTTTATGACTTCATCAGCAGTAAACTGATCTTGTTTTTTACAAGCAATTAAACTAAGAAGAACATAACATAAAGAGATATAGTGTAAAAAATGTTTCAAATATTTTAGTGTTTGTATTTATCAATAGCTTCTTTTATTTTTTCTATTCTATTTTCAGGGTCTGGGTGTGTGCTTTGAAATTCGGGTACTCTATTAGGGCCAGCAGCTTGTTTTAATATTTTCATTACTCCAATCATAGCCTCGGGATTATAACCAGCATCAATCATAAAGCGTACCCCAAGTTCGTCACTTTCTAATTCGTCATCTCTGCCGTTAGCTAATAAGGTTGTTTGTCCAATACCGTTAATAAGTCCACCCATGTCTGCGCCAACAGAAGCTCCTGTAGATACTGTTTTCCAAAATTCAGTTTCACCAATGCGCTCTGCTGAATGTTTACCAAGTACATGACCTATTTCATGCCCTAAAACGCCTGCTAACTGATCTTCAGATTGTAATTTGTTTAAAAGCGCAAATGTGATGAAACATTGCCCTCCTGGTAAAGCAAATGCGTTGATGGTTTCATTGTCTGCCAATAAATGAAACTCATATCTGTATGGCGTATCTTTAGCTAAGCTTGCTTCTACGAGTTTATTGCCTACTAAATCTACATAGTTTTGCAGGCGTTGGTCTGGGTGTAACCCTCCGTGTTGTTGTGCCATTTGATCTCTGCTATCCAAACCAATTCTAATTTCTTGATCCGGATTCATAGTTATAGTTTGCTTTCTTCCTGTATATGGATTTTCCTCTTGTCGGCTACACTTTTGAATATAAGCAAATGCAACAATTGCGATACCTATTAATAATCGTATTTTAAATTTACTTCCTCTCATGTTTTACTATAATCTTTTACTATAAGATACGAAATATTAAACGACAAACAGTTAATTAAGGTCGTGTTTATTTATAAATTACTTTAAACAGGTTTGTTTTAGCGACGTTCTGTTTACTTAATGTATTTATACATTACAAAATGTGTGCCGATTTCAGGAATATCAAATGCTTCTCCGGTTGTTTTAAAGTCATAGTTGGTGTAAAAATTCTGAGCAGATGCTCTGGCATTGCACCAAATCAAATCGCAATTTTTAGCTCTTAATGATTTTTCACCATATTCTAGCAAGACATTACCAAATTTTTTACCCTGAAATTGTTGTAAAATGGCCATGCCTCTTAATTGGTAGTGTTCTGAGGGTTGGAATAGAGGAGAGGGCACTTTCATATAACTTGCCACGCCAATTAATTTGTTATAATAATAAAGCCCTAGGTGGATGGTTGTTTTTAAATCATCACCTTCAAACTGACAAGTTTCTATAGGCTTCCCTTGTCGTAACACTTGATGTCTAATAGAATAAGTTTCAACAGATGTAATTTCCTTAACTTCAACTAAATTGTTTTTTATATGAAGTATTTGAGTAAGTCGCCCTTCATGATTTTTTTCTTCTTTCAACGTAAAACCAGTTTTTTTGGCTACAGCCATTGATGCTATATTTCGTTTATCGGCATAAAGATAGATGTCTTGAATGCGCAATTTGTTAAACGCATAAGAAATGACACCTTTGGTAGCTTCTGTGGCTAAACCTTTATTCCAATGTTTTTCAAAAAAGCGATATCCTAAATCTATCGAATCATCTTCTGGGTGAAATTTTAAACCACACCAACCAACAAGTTCACCTTGTCGTTTTTCGCAAACTGCCCATCTACCCATATTATACTCATCATAATGCGTGTAGTTTTTAATAAATTCTTCTGCGGTAGAGATGTTTTTAAAAGGGACGTCACCAGTGTATTGTAAAACATTTGGGTTGCTATTTAGTTTAAATAATGCGGAGGCATCTTTAAGCATAAACTTTCTCAGGTATAGTCGTTCAGTTTCTAAAATTCTTCCCATAGTTTAGGAGTGCTTTTTACTAAATTTGTGGCTTCAAAAATAAACATTACAATTTGAGCAAATGCGTATATCTATAAAAGTTTTACCTCAAGAGAATATATTAGAAGTTATTCCGCTAATGATGGAATATAAAAAAGGAAAAGTGCCTCAGCATATTTTAGAAGAGCGTTTTTTAGACATGGCCACTCAAAATTATGAATGTGCGGTGATGTATGATTCAGATAAATTAATTGGTATTGCAGGAATGTGGTTTATGACTAGGCATTATTCAGGAAAAAGTATGGAGCCTGATCATGTGTATATTGCTAATGGATATAGGGGAAAAGGTTTAGGAAAACAATTTTTTGATTGGATGCATAACTATGCAAGATCAAAAGGGTGCCAATCAAGTGAATTGAATACTTATGTGCAAAACTACCCATCACATAAGTTTTACTACAATGAAGGATATGAAATATATGGCTACCATTTTTTTAAGACCTTGTAACTATATATGTGGTTGATATATAGTTTGTTGTAAAATATTTCAAATTTTATCAAAAAAACATTTGGTTTAATGTTTGAAAACTACCTATATTTGCTGAACGCTTGCGAGAGTAGCTCAGCTGGTAGAGCGTCAGCCTTCCAAGCTGAATGTCGCCGGTTCGAACCCGGTCTCTCGCTCAAATAGGGCAAAAGGATCTTCAGAAATGAAGGTCCTTTTTTTATGGGAATTAATTAGATATTCTTTAATTTTTATTTGGTGATTAGGTTTAAATGTGTTTATATTTGCCGAACGCTTGCGAGAGTAGCTCAGCTGGTAGAGCGTCAGCCTTCCAAGCTGAATGTCGCCGGTTCGAACCCGGTCTCTCGCTCAAATAGGGCAAAAGGATTTTCAGAAATGAAGATCCTTTTTTTATGCGTGCTTTTTAATGTAAGCTGCTAAATACTGCTTAGTTTGTTTTTGCAGTTTTTTCTTGAAGAATTTTGTGCCTCCGAGTACCCATCCTTTCAACCCCATGGCCTGTGATGCCCATTGATGTAAATCAAAAACATCAGTATGCTTTAAAATTTTACCTTCTTTAAATTCAAAAGTAGCATCAATCTTGTTGATAATGTTATTACCAGTTGCAGAAAACGTATAGGTTGGCTCCCAATGAGCAGAGGTTTCAGTAACCAGATTATATTCTAATGAAAAGTCTTTAGCTCTTGAGCAAATCATTCGCCACATGTATTTGGCATCATCACCACGTAGAGTGCCAAAAGCAGGGTCGTTAAACTCGATATCATCGTGGTACAACTTCACCATAGCTTCGGCGTCTAACTTTTGAAAAGCGGTATAAAATTGTGTGATAATTTCACTTTGAGTCATAATTACATCAGTTAAAGTTAGAGAAGTCGTGCTCAGGGTTTACTTCATACGGCGGTTTGTTATGTTCAAAAACACGTGCATTTAAAGCCCCTTTTAAGGTAATAGTTTTATCATTTACCTCTAACCAACTCCCCTCTCTTAAGCCAACTACAGGAACAGTATTGAATTGATGGAATTCTTTAATACGGGTTTCTCTAGTTTCTCCTTTGTGCGTTGAGGTAGGATCAGGATCTAAATAATGTGGGTTGATGTTAAACGGAATGTAACCTAAGGTTGAGAAACTAGGCGGATATACAATTGGCATATCGTTGGTAGTACGCATGCTTAATCCGCAAATGTTACTTCCTGCACTTGTGCCTAAATATGGGGTGCCGTTTGTTACAACTTCTTTGAGTACTGGCATGACCTTAAACTTATACAATTGTGCTACCAATAAAAATGTATTACCACCACCTGTAAAAATACCTTGTGCATTTTGTAATGCAGTTGTATAATCGTCAAACTCATGTAAGCCTTTTACATTGATGTTTATTGTTGCAAAAGCCTTTTTAGCAATGGCAGTATATTCATCATGTGTTATGCCGCTTGGTCTGGCAAATGGGATGAATACAATTTCTGTACAATGGCTAAAGTGCAGTGTTAATGTTGGAAGTAAATATTCAAGATACCCGCTACCATGAATGGTTGAGGTGCTTGCTATAATTAGTTTTTTCATTGGTATGTGCTGAAATAAGTGTTGTTGTAAATCTACGGATTATAAATCTTTAACAAAATTTTAGACAGTATTATACTTATATTTAACAGATTTTACTGTTGTTTTATACAATAAAATAGGTGTAATAAATTTATAACTTGTAAGAATGAAACTTATCAAATGCATACTGTTACTATTTCCAATGCTCATGTTTAGTCAAGCTATACTAAAAGGAGAAATAGCTAATTCTGGTGATAATGAAGGTATTCATGTGTTTAATAAAACTTATCAAAAATATACCATTACTGATGTAGATGGGCAATTTGAAATTGAAGCAAGAGTGAATGACACAATTGTGTTTAGTGCACTGCAGTACCAGCTTAAACAAATAGTAGTGACGTCAAAAACCCTTAAGTCAGATTTTTCACATGTTTTATTAGAAGAGCAAGTTAACGAGTTAGACGCCGTGTATATTAAGCCAAAATTATCGGGAGATTTATTGGCGGATACGCAACGTATAAAAACTAAAGAACTGTTTACTGCAAAAACAATTGGCTTGCCCAATGCTCACGTGAAACCACCAACTACATCAGAACGAAAATTATACACAGCAACACATTCTGGCGGAGGACTTCCCATAGATGCTATTATAAATGCAATTTCTGGCCGTACGAAACAACTGAAAAAACACATTCAATTAGAACGAAAAGCTGTATTAGAACACAGTGTTTATGATACTTTTGAACATACAATGCTAAACGATTTTAATATTCCAAAATCTAAAATATATGACTTTTTATACTACGCCTCATCAGACAGTTTGTTCAAACAAATAGTACAAACCAATAGTAATATAATCATTTATGATTTTTTAAAAACTAAGGCTAAAACGTATATAAATTTGACAACTTCTGATTAATTTACGGTATGAGTTTTGTAACAAAATGTATACTTCGAGTACTAATACCTAAATTATAAGTTAATGAAAACTAAAATTTATAGCATTGTTTTTGTATTGTTTGTAGCATTAACAAGTTTTACATCACTTCACAAATATTATGTGAGTGTTACAGATGTAGAATTTTCTAAAGCCAATAAGTCTCTTCAAATCACATCTAGATTGTTTATAGATGATTTAGAAAAAGTCTTGCAAGAACGTTATGACTCTACATTAAAAATAGATAGTAAAGTAGTAGACTTGTATATAGAAAAATACTTTAATAAAAAGTTAGTAGTAGACGTAAATGGCGAAAAAAGTGTTTATACCTACATCGGTAAGGAGTTTGAAGATGATATGGTGCATTGCTATTTTGAAATAGAAAACGTAGAAGCTATACAAACAGTTAAAGTGACTAATCAGTTATTACTTGATGTGTTTGATGGCCAACAAAATATTACTCATGTATCTGTAAATAATAAGAAAAAGAGTTTTCTTCTTATAAAAGAGGAACCTTCAGGTTTGTTAAAGTTATAATAAATAGTAGTTAAATTTTATAAAAAAAGTTATTTTCACACAAAAATTATCAATAAATGAAACAAAGTAAGTACCTAGCTCTTTCCATGATGTTCCTAATTGGTGGGATTTCATTTGCGCAAGACAAAGCCAAAGATGAAGAACGCGAAGGCGGACACATCAACACAAACAAGTTTAGACAATTGTATCAGGAGTTTTCTACCCCTAACCAGTACAGAACCGCTTCTGGTGCTCCGGGACATGCCTATTACCAACAAAAAGCCGATTATAAAATTGACTTAGAGTTAGATGATGTGAACCAAAAAATATCTGGACAAGAGACTATTACTTACACGAATAACTCACCAGATGATTTAGAGTACTTATGGATGCAATTAGACCAAAATGTACGTGCTAAAGATTCTCAATCTCATTTAAAAAATGGAGGTGGAGTTCCGGCAGCAGATCAACCAGGTACATTCATCGGAAAACATTTTGGAGCTAAATTTGACGGAGGTTTCAATATTCAAGAGGTTAAAGATGCTAATGGTAAAGCAATGAAACACGTGATTAATCAAACGATGATGCGTATTGATTTACCAACACCATTGAAGGCTGGAGAAAAAATTTCTTTCTCAGTTAAATGGTGGTACAACATTAATGATCACGTTAATGGTAGAGGGCGTTCAGGATATGAATACTTTAAAAAAGACGACAACTACTCTTATGTAATTGCGCAGTTCTTTCCAAGGATGTGTGTGTACAATGATGTAGAAGGGTGGCAAAATTACCAATTTTGGGGTAACGGAGAGTTTGCTTTAGTATTTGGTGATTATGATGTGAACATTACGGTACCTGCAGATCATATTGTAGACGCAACGGGAGAATTACAAAACAGAAAAGAAGTATTCTCTAAAAAAATGATGAACCGTTATAATAAAGCGAGAAAATCATATGATAAGCCTGTGATGATTGTTACACAAGCAGAAGCAGAGGCTAATGAAAAAGTAAAGTCAACTGACAAAAAAACGTGGAAGTTTAGCGCTAAAAATGTAAGAGATTTCGGATTTACATCTTCAAGAAAGTACATCTGGGATATGCAAGCCGTAAAACTTGGTGAGCGTACTGTAATGGCAGTGTCATTATACTCAAAAGAAGGTAACCCATTATGGGAAGAGTATTCAACTAAAGCGGTTGTAAGTACATTAAAGTCATACTCAGATAAAACATTTAACTATCCATATCCAAAAGCAATTTCTGTACATGCTAAAAATCAAGGAATGGAATACCCTATGATTTGCTGGAACTATGGTCGTCCTAATGAAGACGGAACGTATAGTGATAGAACTAAATACGGAATGATTAGTGTAATTATTCACGAAGTAGGACACAACTTCTTCCCTATGATTGTAAACTCTGATGAGCGTCAGTGGGGATGGATGGATGAAGGTTTAGACACATTCATGCAGTATGTTGCTGAGCAAGATTTTGGAACATGGTTCCCAGAAGCTATTGCACCAAATAAAAAGTACCCATCTCGTAGAGGTGAGCCAGCTAAGATTGTTAACTACATGAAAGGTGATCAGAGTTTCATTACTCCAATCATGTCTAACCCAGAAAATGTATACCAATTAGGAAACAACGCTTACGGTAAACCAGCTACAGCCTTAAACATTTTAAGAGAAACTGTAATGGGAAGAGAATTGTTTGACCATGCGTTTAAAACATATTCTCAACGTTGGATGTTTAAGCACCCAACTCCAGAAGATTTCTTTAGAACTATGGAAGACGCTTCAGGTGTAGATTTAGACTGGTACTGGAGAGGTTGGTTTTATTCAACAGACTATGTTGATATAGGAGTAAAAGGAGTAAAGAAATTTTATGTAAGCTCTAAGCCAACAGGACGAATTAAGCAAATGATGGCTGCTAGAGGTATGAAAGAATCAGACTTACCACCATTAGTATATATGGCAGAAGAAGGAAGTGAAGATTATACAGATAAGTTAGCAAAAGGATCTGCATTAGATAACTCGTCTACTTTGAAAGAATACATGATGGATAACTTTACTGCTGAAGAGCGCGCAAAAATGGCAACGCCAAAGTATTTCTACGAAATTGAATTTAATAAGCCAGGAGGTTTAGTAATGCCATTAATAGTAGAGTACAAATACGCAGATGGTTCAGTTGAAAATGTAACTTATCCAGCTCAAGTATGGAGAAAAAATGATGACGCAGTAAAGAAAGTTATTGCTTCAGAAAAAGAATTAATTGGTATTACTGTTGATCCAAATTTAGAAACAGCAGATATTGATGTATCAAATAACTCTTGGCCAAAGAAAGAAAAAGAAAATAAATTCGATTCTTTCAAAGCTAAAGTAAAAGGATAATAGTTGTATAAACTATAATTAAAAAGCCAACTCTAATTGAGTTGGCTTTTTTTATTGCAGTAATTTATGGTATTTTTAACACTAAAGCTTACTGATGAGTATGACAAAAAAAACACAATTTAGTCTTTGGAGTTGCTTATGTTGGATAACCTGCATATTTGCACAAAATTCTGACACGTTGGTTGTTAATTATTTCGGACACAAACAAGGATTGTTACAATTAAACGTAAAAGCATTAACTCAAGACGATAAGGAGTATTTATGGGTAGGTACAGAAGACGGCTTGCATCAGTTTAATGGCGCAGAATTTAAAGTGTATTCTGATAACCCGCTTGAAGAGCATGCCATTGCAGATGACCATATTAGAGATGTACATGCAGTGAATGATACCTTGTGGATTGCAACAAACTCTCATGGGATTTCTTATTATAAGCAAACAGAACAGCAATTTCATGAGTTAGATCTTTCAGATTTTGATAGTGAAGTGAATATTTCGCACAAAATTTTTGAAACCCCCAAACACCTATTTTTTTCTGTAAAAAACCATTTGATATGTTTTAATAGAAGCTCTAAAATATATGAGGTGTTGTCATTACCAAAGTCAAATACAGAAGTGTTGGTTGAAGATGTACTGCCTTTAAATGACGGATGGTATTGGTTAGCTATAAATAAACCTGGCGTTATAGCATATCATCCTAAGAACAAACAATTTAAAAGTGTAGAAGAACTTAAAGATATTACTGTTACTAAATTTTATGAAACAGATACTTCTGTGTGGATAGGTACTATAAAAGGAGTGTATGTATACACTAAATCTACACGTAAATTGGTTAAGGTTGGGGGTGAGTTCCATGTGAAAGATATGATTAAGAAATCAGATTTAGAACTATGGTTAGGGACAAGTTCTGGCGTGTTTACTTGTGATATGCCTTCACATCAAATTGCAGAATTACATTTAAAAGATCAGTTTGATAAATCATACGCTTCAGTAGATCTCAATGAGATGTATAGTGACAATAAAGGAAATGTGTGGCTTGGTACTGAAGCCAGAGGGTTATTACACTATAATCAGTTTAAACGCATATTTACCACACAGAAGATACAATTTTCACAGATTGATGGTCAAAAAATAAGTACGTTTCCATTTTTGAAAACTACAGATGGAATGTTGTGGATTACTACAGACATGGGATTGGTGCGTTATGATGAGCAACTAAACAGCTATATACAATATAATTCTACTAAAGATGATTTAATTTATGCTTTGGCTGAAGATGGTTCAGGAACACTTTGGGCCGGAGGGTTCAGTTCTGGGTTGTTAAAATATAATACGACGACCGATAGTTTTAAAGCCTATGTACACGATGAAAACAAGAGCGCAAGTTTGCCTGATAATGATGTGATTGAGATTATTCCTTTATCTGTTAATGAATTATTGGTGTGTACATGGTCTGGAGGTATAAATACGTTCAATATAGAAACAGAACAATTTAGTCCCTATCTCATAAATGGAAAAAAAATAGATCGTGCACGAATTTCATTGGTAGACTCTAAAAAGAATATATGGTTGGGGACAGATGAAGGGTTATATAAAATAGATGCTAATCAGCAGGTGACTCATTATGTCAATTCAACTCCAGAAGAACAAGTGTTAACAAGCAATAGAATATTTGCTGTTAAGGAAGATTCAAAAGGGAATATATGGGTAGGTACAAGTTCTGGGATAACAAAAATCCCATCAAACTACAATTCTGAAACAACAAAGTATTATAAAATGGAAGGTTTTCCTAATGATTTTGTGTATAGTTTACTTATTGATGCTAACGATAATATTTGGGTGAGTACTAATATGGGGGTATCTGTTTTAAGTGTTGAAACAGAGAGATTTACAAACTATACTAGTGAAGATGGACTACAGAGTAATGAATTTAATGGAAAATCTGGTTATAAGGATACTTTAGGGAACTTTTATTTCGGCGGGATAGATGGGTATAATGTATTTAATCCAAACAAGCTGGTGAGTAACACCTCCCTCCCTCAAGTACATATTGAATCTGTGGCACTTTTTAATAAGCCACTAACTAAAATTCAGGACACCATGTATTTTAAAAGTACAGAAAATGTATTGAGTTTTAAATTTGCTGCTTTGAATTACCTGAATCAAGACAAATGTTTGTATCAATATAAAATGGAAGGTTTTGATACAGACTGGAGTCCGGTGTCTAAAAAACAAAATACAACCTATACTAACTTAAGTCCAGGCACCTATACTTTTGAAGTAAGGGCTACAAATGATGTTGGTAAATGGGTTGATGTCCCAAAACGTATGACAGTAGTTATAATACCGATGTGGTATGAAACCTTATGGTTTAAATTAAGTGTTATATTGTTAGTTATAACTGTAATAACGTTGTGGTATTATAGAAAGGTACAGCGTTTAAAAGAAGAAACAGTTAAGTTAGAACGTTTGGTAAATGAACGCACACAGGATTTGAAAGATAAAAATATTGCATTGGCAGATGCATATGGAGTTTCAGTGAAGCAAAAAGAAAACATTCAGGTGCTAATGAAAGAATTAAGCCATCGCGTGAAAAATAACTTGCAAATCATTTCTAGCTTAATAAACATTCAAGCAAACACTACTGATGATAAAGAGTCAAAAGACATTTTAGAGATTGCTAAAAACAGAGTGCTAACGATATCTTTTATTCAAGATCAATTAGAATCTAACATAGGAGAAATTAATTTAGGAGAGTTTATAAAATCGTTTACATATAAGCTTACGGCTTTAGTATCTAAACAACCAATGTTATCATATAAAACAGTTTTTGATATAGATGATAATTGTGTAGGTGAGTTCAACACAACGCTTATAGGGTTGATTTTGAACGAATTGATTTCAAACATGGCAAAGTATGCTTTTGAGTCAAATTCAGAATCTAATATGTTAAAAATTTCTTGTAAAAAAGATGAAAACAGTAGGTCTATTGTGTTAACAATAGAAGACAATGGCGTAGGGTATACACTAAATGATGTGACACCAAACTCCTTGGGCTTGGAATTGATACGAGAAATGATAGATCAACTCGATGGTCAAATTAATACATCAACAAATAATGGAGTGAAAAATAGAATTGTAATACCGTATTAATTGTGTAACTTTAGGGATAAACATATAGTATTTTAATGAAGGTAATTTTACTAATTGAAGATGAATTTATTATTTCTAAAGACATCAAGCAGTCTTTAGAGCAAACAAAAAAATACAAAGTTGATGTGGCAAAAAACGCCAAACAAGCCTTGCAACAATTTACGTCTAATACATATGATGTAATTGTGTGTGATATCAATTTAAATGATGATACCGATGGCATTGATGTGGTCACATCATTGTTGGAGCATGAAAACACTCCGGTTATATATTTAACAGCTTACAGTACAGAGGACGTTATTAATAAAGCCAATACAACATCACCTCACTCGTATTTGTTAAAGCCGTTTAATGCTACACAATTGCAGGTTAGTATTGATATGGCATGTATGAATGCCACAAAAACTGAAGAAGGTAGTGTTCAAACACATAAAAATATTCGTAAATTGTTTTTGCTTACTAAACGAGAAGTGGAAATTTTGCAAACACTGTCGTTAGGGAAAACAAGTAAAGAAATAGCAGAAGATTTAAACATATCTTCAAATACAGTTGAGAAACACAAAAAAAACATCAAAGACAAGTTAGAATTAAATACGGTTGGTGAATTAGTGCGATTTGCTCTGGTAAATAATGTTAAAGATTTTAAAGCAGTTTAGCTGCTAAAATGTGTTTGTGCTAAGGCTATTAATTTAGTAACAGTATTCCAGTTTCGTGTAGTTGCCACGGTGTTTAATTTCTTTTCAAACTGCAGATTAGAGAACTTAGTTTTAGCAAAACCATCTGGCGTATGCAAATAAATAAAACTTTGCTGTAAGGTGTAAGTTTCATTAGGAGCAGTTGTAATATTCAGATTCTGTACTACACCAGGTAGAGGTGTAGTATCAAGAAATGTAACATGTAAGTGTTTGATATTACCTTCTTTGGTCAAATAGGGGTTATTCTGAAAACAAGACTGTAATGTTTCTAAAGTAAGAGTTACTACAGGAATGTTATAACCAAAATGAGTTTTAATTAAATGTGATATATGCTGACTAATATCGTTACAAGTCATATCAGCGCTTAATAGCACATTGCCACTTTGTATATAAGTAGTAATATTAGAGTAGCCATGTTCAGAGAGTACAGCACGTAAGTCGGCCATAGACAATCTATTATGTCCTCCTACATTAATGCCTCTTAATAAAACAATGTAATTAGTCATTGTAATATTGACCGCGATGAGGTTTCAGGTCAGATTTAATTTTTCGCAAATCATGTTCTTCAATAATCATATAAGCAGATGCCGCAAATTCACCATGTATTTCAACAGAGGTGTTTTTTAGAGCGATGTTTTCTATTGCGATATAATCATTTAGATGAATAACATGATGTTCAGCAGTTTTAGCAGCAGTAGGACCTCTAAATTCCCAGATCAATTTTATTTTTTTACTCATAGTGTAATATTAGTCTGCAAGATACGTAAAATAGAGAATAAGCGTTATATTTGCAGTATGCAAACACATGTTTTATTTATTAGTGGTGTAGAGATAATTTTCATTCTATTTATAGTTGTGATGATTTTTGGAGCAGATAAATTACCTGAAATTGCTAGAGGTTTAGGTAAGGGGATGACCCAGTTGCGTAATGCGACTAATGAAATTAAATCTGAAATTAATAACAGTGCAAAAGATTATGGTGTAGATACCGAGTTAGGCACTTCTGTGACGAAAGAAATTAATAAAGTAAAAGATGAGTTTGACGATTTAACGGGGCCTATAAAACGCCGTTTCTAAATAACTACAATACTCTACTTATTGTTAAGCCATCTCTAATTGGTAATAACACGGTTTCTATTCTAGAATCTTCATTTAATAATTTATTGTATTCCAAAAGTGTTTTTGTAGATACGTCATTAGGTTTTAAAGCCTCAAGTACTTTTCCACTCCATAACACATTGTCAGATAAGATAACTCCACCAGGATTCAATTTTCCTATTATTGTATGGAAATAGTTGACATAATTGGGTTTGTCAGCATCAATAAATACCAAGTCGAATGTAGTATTTAGAGTTGGAATAATGTCAATTGCGTTACCTAAATGCTGATGTATTTGTTTCCCATAACTAGATTGATCAAAATATTTTCTTTGAAAATCAACTAACTCTTCATTGACGTCAATGGTGTGAAGTTGTCCGTTTGGCTTCATGCCTTCGGCTAAACACAGTGCAGAATAACCAGTATAGGTGCCAATTTCTAAAATATTCTTCGGATTAATTAATTTAGAAATCATACTTAAAATACGTCCTTGAAATGCGCCGCTCAGCATTCTTGGTTGTAAGATTTTCTGATAGGTTTCTCGTGTTAATTGCTGTAGCAGTTCTGGCTCTTGTTGTGAGTGAGCAACTACATAATCGTCTAATTCTTGAGGTATAAAATGCATACAACGCTGTAATTAAAAAACCTCACAAATATAAAGTAAATGTGAGGTTTAATATGTAATGAATATCAAATATAATTAGGATAAAATTTTCTGTACTAATTTTTCTTTAGCAGCCTCGTCTTCTCCAAACAACCAGTTTAATACATTATGCTCCCAGATGTCATCATATTCTTTATCGGTAATTAAACTACGTTCTTTAGCTAGGTCCAATAACTTTCCTGGATACGATGATTGGGCATCACTTTCCATTTCTCCTAGAGGATAAGGATCATCTAACCCCATGATGACTTGTTTTGTGCCTTGACGCTCAAAAGTTAGTTTTAAAGAATCGGTATCATGTACTAGGGTGTCAAAATAAATATTTTTATGTCCAACTGCTTTTCTAGGGTGGACTTTTCCTTCAAATAAATCTGGTCTTCCATCAAAACCTTGAATACGTCTACCTAAATTCATTTGGGCTAACTGGCCTCCATGCGCGAAACAAGTTCTTATGTTTGGGTAGCGTTCTTGCATACCATTTAATGTGTAAAAATGATAGGCATCACCACATTGGGCCAGCATCCAAACTAAATGAAAACGCCAAGCTGTATTTGCTAATTTAATCATTTTATCACCATCATATGGGTGCACTTCAATTGCCAATTTGTATTTATTAGCCAATTCAAAAATAGGATCGTTTTCTTCATCAAATATACAGCGCCATTGTCCGATGGAGTCCATGTAATGTGTTGGTAAGCATAATACTTTCATGCCTAATTCTTCAACACAACGTTCAATTTCCCATAGAGCTCCGTTTATAAATCCTGGATGAACTACAAAACCACAAGTGAATTTTGAAGGATGATTTTGTTGCACTTTTGCATTAAAATCATTTTGAAATTTTAAGGCGTGTTTCATCTCTTCCAAGCGCAAACCATTACCATATAGTTGTGATAAATTTAAAACAACAGCATGATCAATTTTGTTTTTTGCCATCCACTCTAATTTTTCATTTAAGAAAAAACTAGAGTCTGTTACGGGGCGTTTCCATCCTTTTTGCAGCATGTATTTGCGCTCATCATCTACCCAAAAAATTTCTTTATCTTTTAAGAATTGCGGAATTTCCTCAGGATAAGGTAATAGGTGCGAATGGCCATTAATTCGAAGTTTACGTTTCATCTATACCTTGATTTTTTTAGGTTCATGCATTACAGCTCCACATTTTGAGCATGTACATTTATTGTTGTCATTATAATATTTGTCAAAAATAACAGGCATGTCTGTCACAATATTATCTAAAGCAAATTCCTCTCTGTACAGGGGAGCGCTACAGTTTTCACAATACCATTCTAAAGCATCCATAACACCTTCTGCTCTTGGCATTTCAATAACCAATCCAACAGTATTAGCTCCTCGTTGTGGAGAATGTGGGATTTTCCCTGGCAATAAATAGATGTCACCTTCTTTGATATGCACATCTTTTTGCTCTCCATTTTCAATAATTTTTAACACCATGTCTCCTTCTACTTGGTAGAAAAATTCAGGGGTTTCATTATAATGATAATCTTTACGGCTATTAGGGCCTCCAACAACCATTACGATATATTCGCCATCATCCCAGACGCATTTGTTGCCTACAGGTGGTTTTAATAAATGACGGTTTTCGTCTATCCAAGTTTTAAAATTTAATGGTGATACTAGTTTGCTCATGGTGGTTAGTGTTTTAATGGTATAAAGTTAGTTAAAACAATTGAATGTTATAATGATTTTGTACGTCCGCCATCAACAGGAACATTAATTCCATTAATGTAAGAAGCTGCTGGCGATGCTAAAAACGCAACTGCATTAGCAATTTCTTCTGGTTTAGCAAATCGGTTAGCAGGAACTTGAGCCTTCATAGTATTTGATACTTCTTCAACCGATTGTCCAGTTTTATTTGCTTTGTTATTAATGATTTCATTCAGACGTTCAGTCCCAGTAGCACCTGGTAATACATTGTTTACCGTTATTCCAAATTCACCTAATTCATTAGCTAGGGTTTTAGACCAATTAGCAACAGCACCTCTAATAGTATTAGAAACACCCAACCCATTTAATGGTTGTTTTACAGATGTAGAGATAATATTGATAATTCTACCATAACTCGCTTCTTTCATAGAAGGAACTACAGCTTGTGCTAATACATGATTACATTTTAAATGTTGCGTAAAAGCTGATTCGAACTGATCTAAAGTAGCATCAAAAACAGGTCCTCCAGCTGGTCCTCCAGTATTATTGATTAGGATATGGAAACTTTGATTAGCTCCATTAATTTTAGCACTTAATTCTGAAGGATTTTGAAAATCTGCAACAATGTAATTGTGATTTTGACCTTTAGAAGAGTCTAATTCACTCAATACATGTTTTAATTTCTCTTCATTTCTAGCTACTAAGGTAATGTTTGCTCCCATAGATGCTAATTCTTTAGCAGAAGCTTTACCAATACCTTGTGTACTTCCGCACACTAATGCGTTTTTATTTGTTAAATCTAAGTTCATTACTAATTTTATTATGTCATTCCCAAGTATTAGGGAATTTTGTTAATTATAGTTTAGTGTCAGGTCGAGCGCAGTCGAGACCTATTTTTTATATTTAATAACCTCTCGACTACGCTCGAGGAGACAATACTTAATTATATTTTATACAAATGTTTTTTGGTTCTGTAAAGAAACGTAAAGCTTCAAGACCTCCTTCACGGCCAACGCCTGAATCTTTCATTCCTCCAAATGGCGTTCTTAAATCACGCATTAACCAAGTATTTATCCAGACAATTCCAGCTTCTAAATACTTAGCTAAATGCATAGTTCTGTTTAAGTTGTTAGTCCAAATAGTACTTGATAAACCATATCGTACACCATTAGCTAGTTCTAAAGCTTCTTCATCGGTGTCAAAAGGCATAATAGTGACTACTGGTCCAAATATTTCTTCTTGAGTTAATCTACAAATAGGATTGCTTATTTCTATAACTGTAGGTTCTAAATAGTATCCATTTTCATAACCGTTAATAGTAACATAGTTACCTCCAGCTAATACTTTACCTCCTTCTTGTTCGGCAATATCTATATATGATTTTACTTTTTCTAGATGAGGTTTTGATACCAAAGCTCCAATATTAGTTTCTGCATCTGATGGGTGACCAACTTTTAAAGCTTTAACCTTGGCAACAAAATCTGATTTGAATTTGTTGTAAATAGATCGTTCTACATAGATACGAGAACCACATAAACAAATTTGCCCTTGGTTAGCAAAAGAAGATTTAAGTGTTACTGCTAACATTTTATCATAATCGCAATCAGCAAAAATTAGATTAGGGTTTTTACCACCTAACTCTAACGATAACTTTTTAAACATTGGAGCTGCTGTTCTAGCAATATGAGCTCCAGTAGCAGTACCTCCAGTAAAGGAAATTGCTTTTATTTTTTCATGAGCAACGATAGCCTGACCAGTTGTATGACCTAAACCATGAACAATGTTTAAAACTCCTTTAGGTAATCCAGCTTCATTACAAATTTTGCTTAGTAAATATGCAGTCATAGGAGTGACTTCACTAGGCTTAGCAACAACCGTATTTCCAACAGCTAAAGCTGGAGCAATTTTCCAAGAAAATAAGTATAATGGTAAATTCCATGGAGAAATACATCCTACAACACCAATAGCGCTTCTAAGAGTAAAATTAAAGGCATTTAAACCTACACTTTCATGAGATTCGCTTGCAAATTGAGTAATAGCATTAGCAAAGAACTGAAAGTTACTTGAAGCGCGAGGTATATCTACAGCTCTGGCTAAACTTAATGGTTTACCATTATCTTTAGATTCGGCCGCAACAAATTCTTCAAGATTTTCCTCTATAAGCGCAGCAATTTTAGATAATATTTTGCTACGTTCATCTATGGTTGTGTTAGACCAAGAAGGAAAAGCCGCAGCAGCTGCTTGATAAGCTTTTTCAACATCTTGTTCTGAAGAATTTGGAATAAGGCTATACACTTCTCCGTTTGAAGGGTTGTAATTGTCAATCCAATTGTTTTCTTCTGGTGCAACCAGTTCTCCGTTTATATAGTTTAGTATTTTTTCCATATCTCTATTGTCAGGTCGAGCGCAGTCGAGACCTTTTTCATATTAACTAAATATGTTTTGTAGCTCAAGAGCTGTATTTTTTAAATCGCCAGTATAGGTTTGTATTTCATCTTCATTAAATCTAGCTGAAGGACCGGATGTACTAATAGCGGCAATGAATTGCCCTCTTCTGTTAAATACAGGAACAGCTACACAAACGAGTCCTATTTCATTTTCTTCTAAATCTAATGCAAATCCTTGACCTTTTATGTTGTCAATTTCTGATATTAGTTGTTTAGAATTAGTGATAGTGTTTTTAGTAATTGAATCTAAGTTTAATGAGTTTATTACGTTCCCATAATTTGGTTCACCAAAGGCGAGCATAATTTTACCAAGCCCAGTGCAGTGAATAGGTTTTTCTGATCCAATTTGTGAATTGATTTGTAAATCATGTCTACCAACTACTTTATCTAAAAAGTACACCTTTTGATTTTTATAGATGGCTAAATGAGCAGTTTCTCCAGCTTGCTTAGCTAGTGCTTCCATATATGGTCTAGCCTTGGCAATAAAATTTTGATTAATAGGAACTTTTTGTCCTAACTCAAACAATTTTAAACCTAAGCGATATCTTCCGTTTTCTGAGTTTTGTTGAATAACATTTAAAGCCTCCATGGTTGCTAACATTCGGTATACAGCACTTTTATTGGTTCCCATTTTTTGAGCCAATTCTGTAACACCCAATTCTTGATCGTTAATACTAAAACAATCTAAAATCTTAAATGCTTTTTCTACAGAGGTGTTTAATATTTTCTTTTCGTTACTCATTATGCTTTTTTATAAGCCACAACTTTAATTTCAATTAATAAATGCGGGTGAGGTAATTGGTGAACCGCAACAGTTGTTCTTGTTGGACCATCATAATCAAAATATTGAGCGTATACTTGATTGTAACCTCCAAAGTCATTCATGTTTACTAAGAAAGAAGTTACATCTACAATATCTTTTAAGCTAGCACCTTCTTCTTTTAAAATGTCATTTATATTTTCTAAAACGGCTTTAGTTTGTGCTTTAATATCTAAATTAGTAGTTCCGAACTCATCAACTTCTACACCTTCAAAAGAGTTATCTGGACGTCTAGAGCTGGTTCCAGATACGTATATAAAATCACCTACACGCTTTACATGCGGGAACTTTCCTCTTGGAGTTGCTTTACCTTCTATTAATTTTCCTTTGTTCATAGTTGTTTATTTTAGCCCAGCTACTTTATCTTCTTCAAGAATCTCGTTGGTATGTTGTTGTACTTGTTTTAAAATATTGTTTAGGTTTTCTGTAGTATCAATTTCTTTATCGGCTATCATATTTAATAGGGCTTTATCTTGAGCTCTACCTATTTTCATAGCTTTAGCATAATTTATGTTTTCATTGAATGTCACCATAGAATATTTAGAAAAATACTCTGTTGGGAATGTTTTCTCTAAATCCATTTCTAACTTGCGTTTTTCCTTAAAAATAGGATTGGCAACATGGTCGCGCATTTCGTAATAGTTATCTATAGCCAAATCAGCAATAGCATCCGTATCAGCTTTTCGTAATTTTTCATAAGCTTTAAATGTAGCTTCCCAATTACCTGTATGTTGATTCATTATTTCATCAAAAACGACTACATCTTCAAATGAAGCATTCATACCTTGTCCGTAAAAAGGTACAATGGCATGGGCAGCATCACCCATTAACAAGGTATTGCCTTTGTATTGCCAAGGACTACATTTCACCGTTCCTAAAGCTCCAGTTGGGTTACCAAAAAATTCTTTGTCTAAATCTGGGATAAGCTCTAAAGCATCTGGAAATTGAGTTTCAAAAAACTCAGTTACTTTTTCTATAGTAGTTAAATTATTAAAGTTGTACTCACCTTCATCATAACTTAAAAATAAAGTAACTGTAAAACTTCCATCTAAATTAGGTAGGGCAATTAGCATATACTGTCCGCGTGGCCAAATATGTAAATGATCTTTACTAATTAAGTGTTTACCATTAGAATCAGCTGGAATTTCTAATTCTTTGTAGCCATGAGTCAAATAATTTTGTGAGTAACTAAATAGGAACTTCTTTTCTAGGTAGTAACTTTTTCTTAAAGAAGAGCCCGCACCATCTGTTCCGAAAACAACATCACCTGTAATTGAAAATTCTTCTTTTGATTCATAACATTTAAAATGAGCAGTGTTTGTTTCAATATCTACACCAATGCATTTTTTATTAAAATGAAGTGTTACATTTTCATGTTGTTCAGCTTCATCTAGGAGTAAACCATTTAAGCCACCTCTAGAAATAGAATTGATGTATTCACCATCTCTTCCTGAATAATTTGATGAAAACGTATTGCCTTCTGTATCGTGAATCAGTCTTCCGTACATTGGAATACAAAGTGGTTCTACTTTGTCTTCAATACCCACGAGCTTCATGGCTTTAATACCTCTGTCTGATAACGCTAAGTTGATAGATCGTCCAGCAGAAATATCTGTTGTTCTTAAATCTGGTCTACTTTCGTATAAGTCCACTTTGTAACCTCGTTGAGCCAATCGTAAACCTAATAGCGAGCCGCATAGTCCAGCTCCGATAATGATGATGTGTTCTTGTTTAGCCATTATAATAAACTCTTTAATTTTTCAGCCATTCTAAATACATCCTCAAAAGAGTTGTACATAGGTACAGGAGCGCAACGAATAACATCTGGCTCTCTCCAATCTGTTATAATATGATGATCTGTTAAAGCTTTATGCAAACTTTTATCAGCATTTTTTACTTGAACTGATAATTGACAACCTCTTTCTTTTGGATTTGTTGGAGTAATAACCTTAATTCGATCTGTATCAATTTGATTGATTAAAAATTCGAAATACCCGGTTAACTTTTCAGACTTTTGACGCAAAGCGTCCATGCCAATAGTATTGAACATGTCTAGTGATGCACGAATTGCAGCCATAGATAAAATAGGAGGGTTGCTTAATTGATACCCTTCTGCGCCAGGGATGATGTCTAAATCTTGACGCATATTAAAACGAGTAGATTTATTGTGACTCCACCAACCTGAAAATTTCTTTAAATCATTGTTATAAGCATGCTTTTCATGAATAAACAACCCCGCTAAACTTCCTGGTCCAGAATTTAAGTATTTGTAAGTGCACCAAGCTGCAAAATCTACACCTGATTCATGTAGGTTAGGTGATATGTTTCCTGCTCCGTGAGCTAAATCTATACCAACCATACAGTCTTTTGCATGACCTAATTCAGCAATGCGTTTTATATCTAGATACTGACCAGTATAGTAGTTTACACCTCCAATTAATAACAGCGCAATTTCATCACCCTGTTCATCAAGAATGGTTTCTAAATCTTCCATTCTTAATAATTCTTCTCCTTCTCTTGGTTTCCATTCTATTAGTCCTTCTTTTGGGGGAAAACCATGAAAATCTAATTGAGATTCTACCGCATATCGATCTGAAGGAAAGGCATCAGATTCGATGACTATTTTATATTTTTTATCAGTAGGTTGATAAAATGACACCATCAACAAATGTAAATTGGTAGTAAGCGTATTCATAATGACTACTTCAATCGGTTTAGCACCAACAATTTTAGCCATGGAGTCCGTTAAAAATTCATGATAAGGCATCCAAGGGTTTTTTGCTTCAAAATGCCCTTCAACACCAAAGTTAGCCCAATCTGTTAATTCTTGGTTAATGTAGTCTTTTGTTGATTTTGGTTGTAAACCTAAAGAGTTTCCACACATGTAAATCCATTCTTTTCCGTTCTTATCTTTCGGAATATGGAATTCGTGTCTTAAATGATTTATTTTATCTTCTTTATCTAGTTGTTTAGCGTAATCTAAAGTGGCTTGAAATGCTGTTGACATTGTTTGTTGTTTTAATATTTGAAACAGTGTTTTGTAAAAATATAAAAAATAGTGGAAATTACGATTTTGTTTGTGGATATGTTGTAACTGTTTAAATTTTAAAGTTGTATATTTAAATTAGATGAGTATCCCAAGTAAAATACAACAGTTAAAGTCCTTTCTTTTTTCCGAAGAGTTAACAACTGATATCTTGCATAAGCACAAATTAAAATTATTGTCTAATGTATTGACTGTATTTGTTGTTATGCAGTTAATGTCAATTGTCTTTTCAGTAGTTTTTTCTGCAGGTGAGTTAATAGGGTTTTATATCTATGCACTAATTGTGAATGCAGGTTTATTAAGTTTATTAAAGAAAAAAGCCAAAATGAATGTAGTATCGGTGATATTCATTTTAGCAAATTGGTTGCCTACACCATTTTTTATTTCTTTTTATGGCGACCCATATATGACTAATAATTTATGGATTGTTGCTTTGTCATTACTAGCCTTGTTCATTCTAGGAAAGAAGTGGCGTTTGGTTGCAGTTTTTTTTGGGGTGATAAATATTTTATATAGTTTGTATGTTGTGGTAAAAAATGACGGCGTAAATATGCAAAACTATGAAGCAATAGATCATTTGTCAGGAGCTATTGATACAGGGTTTATTTTGATAATTACATTTATGATTGTATTTCAATATATAAGATTTAATGAAGATGTCAACAATAGTATTGTACATAAAAATTTGATGCTCCAAAAACAGTATAAAATAATCGAAGCGCAAAATGTAACGAAAACTAATTTATTGAAAGAGATTCATCATAGGGTAAAGAATAATTTACAGATGGTTAATAGTATGGTACATATGCAATATCGTGCTGCAAAAGATGAAAATTCATTGAACACACTAAAAAAAGTTGAGCGGAGAATAATTACAATGGCCAAGCTGCATGAGAAAATTTACCAGTCTGAAAATTTAGAAATCCTAGATATGAATAACTATATAGAAGAATTGTTAGAGGATTTGTTTCAAATAAAAACAGACTTAAATGTTCAATATAATATTAAAGTAAGTGATAATTTAAAATTCAATAACGAAACGGTTTTATATATTGGTTTATTGATTACAGAATTAGTAATAAATGTGTTGAAACACGCTTTTGATAATAATGTTGGCCATTTGTATATTTCGCTGAAAAACACCAATAATTCAAGGTATGAATTGAAAGTTTCAGACGATGGGAAAGGCTTTGATGTTGAGGTTTTTAAAAACAACTCTAATTCTTTGGGTCAGCGATTAATAAGCTCTTTTACAAGACAACTGAATGGAGAAATGTCGGTAAAAAGTGATGTAAATGGAAGTGAGTTTGTGATTAATTTTAGTGAGCTTTAAGTAAAAGAGAAAACTGCTTTTTAAATTTTTGTAATCTCGGTACAGAAACTGCTTTAATATATGAGTTGTTTGGGTGTAAACGTTTGTAATTTTGATGATAGTCTTCTGCTTTCCAGAATATTTTGAAAGGTTTTATTTCCGCGGCAATTTGAGCATTTAGTTGTTTTGATAATGCAGCTTTCTTTTTTAAAATGAGGTCTTTTTCAGTAGCATTTTTATAAAATATAATTGACCGATACTGCGGCCCTATATCCGGACCCTGACCATTAAATTGTGTAGGATTTTGTGAACCAAAATACACATCAATCAAAGTATTGAAGCTAATTTTATTTGGATTATAATGCACTTCAACTGCTTCTGCATGACCAGTTAAACCGGTATTGCTACTCTCGTATGTAGGGTGTTGTGTATGGCCGCCAGAGTAGCCACTTATAACATCTTCAACGCCATGAACACTTTCAAAAATAGCTTCTACACACCAAAAACAACCACTGGCAAAATAGGCGGTTTCTATTTTTTTGGTGTTTAGCTCTTGTGAGTTGCTAAAGTTACAGCAAGAGATAAAAGTTAATAGGCATAAAAAAGGAATCACATTAATCCTCATAGTCATAGTATTTGTAACTATGTCGGAAGAATATGTGATTCCTTAATTTAAGATGTAATTAATTTTAGTTGCTCTAGAACCAGTCCAAACGTAGGTCTTTTATTTTTGCGTTATCAGGTATACTTGCAGTTTCTATGGTTGTACTATAATCAAATTTATACTGACTTGGCAATTCATCAACAGAAATAGTGATGTAAAAATCTTCATTTTTAAATTCTACATTGATGTTGTTTAAAATACGATCAATTTTAGACACCTCATAGTTGTTTTTAAAGTCTTTAAATGTACTCATGAGTCCTACGTTTTTTGCAGTTTTGAAACGATCATCTCTAATGGTTACAATATTGATAGTTGAAGATTCAGAGCTGTTATCAGGAGATAATGACAGTAAGTGTGCGCCCCCTTTTTCATAAACTTCGATGTCGGTATTTCGGTTCAAAAGAGGATTCTTAGAATTTTGTTTAACCACAGAGTCGTTTTTAAATACCGAGTCTATTTGCTTAAGAGTGTATGATTTTTTTAATATTCCAATTTGATCTTTTTGAATTAAAAATCGGTCCTCGTCTTTAGAACATTGGATCAATGTAAAACTTGCTAGTGCAATTAATAGTACTTTTTTCATGTGTGAGTGTTTTTATAAAAATTTCTTTAAAATTCCCAAAGCGCTTCTAATAAAGGTAGCGCTGGTTAATACTTTTACTAACGGATTTTGACGCGTACTTCGTCTTGAAGCTCTACGTTTGTTGTTTTTTTCTTTTTCTTCTCTGATTTGCTCTCGTGCTTTCTGCTCTTCAGAAGCTTTTATTTTATCTTCTAAAATTTCATAAGCACTTTCTCTGTCAATCTCATCTTTGTATTTGTCTACTAAATCAGAGTTGTCTATCAGATGTTTTAACTCGGTGTTGGTAAGTACATCCATTCTACTCATAGGAGCGCGTAATAATGTTGCAGCTAATGGAGTAGGACGTCCTTTTTCGTCTAATGCTGAAATTAAAGCTTCTCCAATACCTAATGAGGTTAACACGTCAGTAGTGTCATAAAAGTCGGAGTCAGGATAATTTTGGGCAGTTAGTTTTATCGCTTTTCTGTCTTTGGCAGTAAAGGCTCTAAGTGCATGTTGAATTTTTAATCCTAATTGACTTAGGATGCCTTCTGGAACATCAGTTGGGTTTTGTGTTACAAAATACAAACCTATGCCTTTTGAGCGAATTAATTTAACGATGCTTTCTAACTGTTCGAGTAAAGCTTTAGAGGCATTTTTAAAAATTAAATGGGCTTCATCTATAAATAAAATCAATTCTGGTTGATCGGCATCACCTTGTTCAGGGAATGTCTCATAAATTTCAGCAAGTAAACTTAACATAAACGTAGAAAACAATTTAGGCTTATCCTGTATGTCGGTTAAACGTAAAATATTGATGTAGCCTTTTCCATTATCGTCAATCCTAGTTAAATCATTGACATCAAACGAATTTTCACCAAAAAACAAATCGCCTCCTTGGTGTTCTAATTCAATAATTTTTCTGAGGATAGCTCCAGTTGATGCTGTAGAGATGCGACCATAGGCGTCTTGAAACTCATCTTTTCCTTCTCCAGTGGCATACTGTAGTACTTTTTTAAAGTCTTTTAAATCTAATAAGCCTAGTTGATTATCATCACAATATTTAAAAATTACTGATACAATGCCAGATTGTGTATCTGTTAAGTCTAATATTCGCGATAAAAGAATTGGACCAAACTCAGATACTGTTGCGCGCATACGCACACCACCTTGTTCTGAAAGCGATAATATCTCTACAGGAAATTTTGAGGCGCTAAATGGCAAGCCTATTTTTTCATGACGCTCATCTATTTTTTCGTGTCCAGGACTTGGTTGAGCCAAACCACTTAAATCTCCCTTCATATCCATTAATAATACAGGAATACCTTTGTCAGAAAGATTTTCGGCTAAAACTTGTAACGATTTTGTTTTTCCTGTACCCGTAGCTCCAGCAATTAACCCATGGCGATTTAAAGTTTTAAGAGGGAGTTTTACAAAGGCGTTTGTAAGTGCTTCCCCGTTTAACATTGCGGCACCAAGCGTGATAAAATCACCTTTTGTGGTGTAACCATTGTTTATGTGGTTGAAAAATGTATCGGTAGTACTCATTTAATTCAGAAATAATTTTGATAAAAATACAATAACTGCCTTCAACTAAAAAATGGAAAGATTTAAAAAGTAAAGAATTTTACGGGTTAAAATGTATCTTTGCAGCAGATATGCAGAAAGAAACTCAAAAATTAGTTAATAAAGGAGAAATGCTTCCGTTAATGGAAGAGTTTTATACCATTCAAGGTGAAGGGTACTTTAAAGGTACTGCCGCTTATTTTGTTAGAATAGGTGGTTGTGATGTGGGGTGCCATTGGTGTGATGTGAAAGAAAGTTGGGATGCCGAATTGCATCCGCCTACATTAACGTCTGAAATTGCTAAAAGCGCGGTTAAATATTCAGATACTGTTGTGGTAACTGGTGGTGAGCCTTTAATGTGGGATATGAACCCGTTAACCTTAGCACTAAAATTACGTGGTGCAAAAACACATATTGAAACCTCTGGAGCATATAAATTAACAGGGGAGTGGGATTGGATCTGTCTATCGCCTAAAAAAACAAAACTACCAACACAAGAAGTTTGTGACGCTGCGCATGAGCTAAAAGTTATCATTTATAACAAAAACGATTTTAAGTTTGCTGAAGAACAAGCCGCAAGAGTAGGTAAAGATTGTATGCTGTTCATGCAACCTGAATGGAGTAAAAAAGATGAAATGATACCATTAATGGTTGATTATGTAATGGCTAATCCTAAATGGAAAATGTCCTTACAAACTCATAAGTATATGAATATACCTTAGTTATTTATAACTGTAATACGCGCTAAAAAATCATAGTGTTCACCTTCTAGTATTAAGTTACATTCTAAACCGTTGGCATGACAAGCGTTCTGTAAGGTATTATAATCTAGGTATAACCAATCAAACCATGCTGAGGTTTCGCCTTTGTAACTCATGGTAAATTCTACTTCGCCATAATACTCGTCGGGGTTTACCCAAAACCCGCCTTCATCATCTTTGTCAAACATGTAAGAAATATCAGAAGAGTCTACTAATATCTGTCCGTTAGGAGTCAAAATACTTTTTAGGTGTTGTAAAAACAAATTAATACGCTCTAGTTTACCACAAAGTCCAATACCATTCATGAGTAAAAGAACGGTGTCGTACTTTTCTGTAACTTCAAACAGGTTTTTGCATGCGGTGTTTTTAACACCACGTAAAGCCGCAACTTTTGCTGCCCCTTCAGAAATATCAATGGCAGTAACATCTAGTTTTTTAACATTTTGTAAATACAAACTGTGGCTACCTGCACCACAACCTACATCTAGAACCTTACCTTTAGCTAATTGCATGGCTTTTTGCTCTATTCGAGGCATCTCATTATTAGTTCTGAATAAATATGGTAAAGGCATTTCATCTGCCTCTGAGATGGTAGATTCAGTAATAATATCTTCTGTGTATCGTTTGTGGTAGTAATCTAATAAGGCATGACCTAAAATGTCTGTCATAATGATATCTTTGTACTCTGCATAAGAGCTATTAATACTGAATTACTATGAAAGACTTTTTAGAAGACCTTCCACGTTTGGCCAAAGATAAGCATATAGAAAACAAAAAGTTTTTTAAAAAGCTAAAAAAGCATCCGCCTAAAGATTTAGATTATACAATGCAAGATTTGCATGATGAACAATTTGAAGAAACCGACTGTTTAACCTGTGCGAATTGTTGTAAAACGACCAGTCCAATTTTTACAGATAAGGATGTTAATAGAATTTCAAAGCATTTTAAAATTAAAGAGCATCAATTTATTGAGCAATATTTACGCGTAGATGAAGATAATTTTCATGTGTTAAAATCGTCACCATGTACTTTTTTAGCAGATGATAATTATTGTTTGATTTATGATGTGCGCCCTAAGGCTTGTAGTGAATATCCGCATACCAATAGGAGAAAGTTCCAAACTATTTTAGACTTGACATTGCATAATGTTGAAATATGTCCTGCGGTATATCATATTGTAGAAAAGATGAAAACAAAGATTAAAGTTCGCTAATGACTGTATAAATATTGTATTTTAGTAAGGTGCTATCTATTGTTTTGTGATTATGAAAATAATTGGCCATCGTGGTTGTAGAGGAGTGCTTCCTGAAAATACAATTATTGCTTTTAAAGAAGCGATAAAAATGGGTGTATATGCTATAGAACTAGATGTAGTCCTATCTGGTGATGGAAAAATTGTAGTGTCTCATGAGCCATTCATGTCTCGAGTAACATGCTTGAAACCTTGTGGAAATGAAATTACTGCCGAAGAAGACAAAGCGTTTAACTTGTTTAAAATGCCTTATGCTGAAATTAAAACCTTTGATTGTGGAAAAAAAGGTAATGATAAATTTCCATCACAACAATCTTTAGAAGCCTACAAACCATTATTGTCTGAAGTGATTAAGGAGTGTGAGCACTACGCAAAATCGTTAAATACAACTGTAACGTATATTATTGAAATTAAAAGTCAGCCTAAATGGTATGGTCAATTTTACCCTCAGCCTCCAAGTTATGTGCAAATACTTTTAAAAGAACTTCAAGAGTTTTCGTTGGGAACCCGAGTGGTGTTAAAATCGTTTGATGTCGCTGTTTTGAATGAGATTAAATGTCAAAAACCAAATCAACGCATATCTTTATTGGTTAATAAAGACGAATTGATTGACGCTAAACTCAAACAACTAGAGTATCGTCCAGAAATATTGGGGCCATATTTTAAACTTTTAGATTGCGCAAATGTTAAGAAATATCAAGCTTTGGGCTATGAACTGTTGCCGTGGACTGTAAATGATAGTTCTGATATGAACAGATTATTATCTTATGGTGTTGATGGTATTATCACAGATTATCCTAACAAGCTTAAAGCCTTAATACAATAAATATGCAGACCTCATGGTGTTGTATTTCTGAAGTCCTTCTTGCCATGAAGCTCTAATGTCTTTTTCAGAATCACCATTTGTGATTTGTTGTTGCAATTGTTCAGTACCTGCCAATTTTGTGAAAAAATTATTCCAAAATGTCACATCTGAATTTGCCGATTCATTATAAGCTTGAATTAACCAGTTTAAGTTCAATTTATGTAGTGGTTGCTGTTGTGATAAATCATAACCATAACAAATCTTGTTTTCGTGTTTCGGGTATTTTGCACCTTCGTTAGGTTGCGGTGTAAAAGTGAAATCAGTTTTATTAAGAAATGGTGCGCCAAATAGTTGAAATTGTTGTTCGGTACCACGACCCACGCTAACACTTGTGCCTTCAAAAAAACACAAACTAGGGTATAGGTTTATAGCAGCATCATTTGGTAAGTTAGGAGATGGTTTTATGGGTAAAGAATACGGTTTGTCTTTAGTGTAATTTTTGCAGCTAATAATATGTAATTCACATTTGATGTTGTTGTTTAGCCATTTTTCTCCGTTAATCATTTGAGCATATTCACCAATGGTCATTCCGTGAACTACTGGTATAGGATGCATGCCTACAAAACTTTTATGTTTTGGTTCTAAAACTGGGCCGTCAATGTAATGTCCGTTTGGGTTGGGACGGTCTAATACCAATAATGGAATATTGTTTTCTGCACACGCTTCCATGATATAATGTAATGATGAAATGTATGTGTAAAAACGGGCTCCTACATCTTGGATGTCAAAAATTATGATATCGAGGCCTTTTAATTGTTCGTTTGTTGGTTTTTTGTTTTTACCATAAATAGATATAATATCAATGCCAGTTTTTGCGTCTTTGCCATTAGCAATATGTTCACCAGCATCCGCCTTTCCTCTAAAGCCGTGTTCAGGAGCAAACACACGTTTAATTTTAATGTTTAATGCGTGTAATGAATCTACCAAATGTGTAAAACCAGTATTCTTAAAAATCACACTTGTTTGGTTGGCAACTATACCAATGTTTCTATCTTTTAATAAAGGTAGATATTTACCGGTTTGATTAGCTCCAACAATTATAGAAGTGTTTAAGTTTTTTTCGGGTAGCGAAGTTTTTTTCGGCTGTTCATTTTTTTGCGACTGACAACTTCCTAAGGAAAAAAGACAGGTCAAAACGATTAAAAATGTATTTTTGAAGTTGACTAAAAGAATTTTGTGCATTGAATTTTGAATTATTTATAGCTAAACGCATCATTGCTGCAAAGCAGTATAAAAGTAGTGTATCCTCGCCAATAATAAAAATTGCAGTGCTTGCAATTGCTTTGGGGATGATTATGATGTTAATTGCTGTTGCTGCTGGTATTGGTTTACAGGAAAAAATTCAAGAAAAAGTGGCCGCGTTTAATGGGCATATAGTCATTTCAAAATATGATAATAATATCTCAGATGTGTCTGCGCAGCCTATTGCTTTACAACAAGATTTTTATCCGAATTTTAATTCTGTTAATGGGGTAAAGTATGTGCAGCCCGTTGCTAATAAGGCTGGTATTATACGAACGGAAACTGATTTTGAAGGCATTACTTTAAAAGGTGTTAGTAAAGATTACAATTGGAGTTACTTTCAAGAGTTTTTGGTGGCTGGGCGTTTGCCAAATGTAAATGATAGACGAGAAAACTCAGAAGTGTTAATTTCTGAGTATTTGGCTAATAGGTTAGGTTTTAAATTAGGGTCTGCAGTAACCACTCACTTTCCGAAAGAGGATTTAGAAAAATTACCCAATACTAGAAACTTTAAAGTAGTTGGTGTATATAATTCAGGATTTCAAGACTTTGATAAAACCATTTTAATAACTGATATCAGGCACGTGCAACGGATGAATAAATGGCGAAAAAATGATGCTAATGCATATACTGAGGTTGGTGGTTTTGAAGTGTTTTTAGATGATTTTGATCAATTAGATGAAAAAACCAAAGAGATATACCAGAACACCCATTCGTTCTTAAAAGTGACATCTATAAAAGATAAGTATTATACCATTTTTGAATGGATTAAAATTTTCGATTTTAATATATACATCATTATTGGGGTTATGATTTTAATTTCCGTCATCAATATGAGCGTTATGTTATTGGTATTGATATTAGAAAAAACCAAATTAATAGGTTTGTTGAAGGCAATGGGAAGTAATAATTGGAGTGTAAGAAAGATATTTCTATATAATGCGTCGTATATAGTTTTGGTTGGTTTGTTTTGGGGTAATTTGATAGGGTTGGGACTGTTGTTTATACAGCAAAACTTTAAACTATTTCCTTTAGATCCATCAAATTATTACGTAACCGAAGTACCGGTGTATATGAACATTTGGTATGTGTTAGGGTTAAATGTTGGAACTTTTTTAATCTGTTTTTTATTACTCTTGATTCCATCGCAAATCATAACAAAAATTTCTCCAGTAAAAGCGATTAGGTTTGAATGATTGTTTGTTGCTAAATAACTTTATACTACTTTTGCAGTCAATTTATCAAGTTTATGAAATACGCAGAAAATATATTAGAAACTATAGGTAATACACCTTTAGTAAAATTAAATAAAATCACGGCAGAATTACCATGTTTGGTGTTGGGGAAATATGAAACTTTTAACCCAGGACATTCTACCAAAGATCGTATGGCGCTAAAGATGATTGAAGATGCTGAGGCAGATGGTCGTTTAAAGCCGGGAGGTACAATAATAGAAGGGACTTCTGGTAATACAGGAATGGGCTTGGCTTTAGCGGCTATCGTGAAAGGCTATAAGTGTATTTTTGTTATATCTGATAAGCAGTCAAAAGAAAAATGTGATATTTTAAGAGCTCATGGCGCTGAGGTTATAGTTTGCCCTACTGATGTTGAGCCTACAGATCCAAGGTCGTATTATTCTGTATCAAAACGTTTAGGTGAAGAAACGCCTAATTCATGGTATGTAAATCAATATGATAATCCGAGTAATGCTAAGGCACACTATGAAGGTACTGGTCCTGAAATATGGAAGCAAACTGAAGGAAAAATCACACATTTTGTAGCTGGTGTTGGAACTGGAGGAACGATTTCTGGAGTAGGGAAATATTTGAAAGAACAAAATCCTGATATTAAAATATGGGGAATCGACACCTATGGTTCAGTCTTTAAAAAATACCATGAAACTGGAGAGTTTGATGAAAATGAAATTTATCCATACGTTACAGAAGGCATTGGGGAAGATATATTACCTGCAAATGTTGACTTTAGTATTATAGATGGTTTTACCAAAGTAACCGATAAAGATGCGGCGGTATATACTCAAAAATTAGCTAAGGAAGAAGGAATGTTTTTAGGTAATTCAGCAGGGGCTGCAGCAAAAGGATTATTGCAATTGAAAGAGAAGTTTACAAAAGATGATGTGGTTGTAGTGTTGTTTCATGATCACGGAAGCCGTTATGTTGCTAAAATGTATAATAACGATTGGATGAAAGAAATGGGATATATAGAGTAATCCTTTTCAAATAGCAATTTTAAAAAAGCCTGTGTCAATTAGATGCAGGCTTTTTTAGTGTTATAAGTGTGGTTTTTCGTAACTTAGAGAAATGCGCGAAGAGTTTTTATATTATGTCTGGCAATACCAGAAGTTTTCCAGCAACAAGTTGTTAACTGTGTCTGGAGAAGTTGTGAAAGTGTTGTCTGTAGGTGAACACAATACTAATTCCGGTCCAGATTTTTACAATGCAAAATTACAAATTGGGGATCAGGTTTGGGTAGGTGCGGTTGAGATGCATATAAAATCTTCAGATTGGTATGTGCATCAACATCATAACGATAAAGCTTATAAAAACGTTATACTACATGTAGTTTGGGAAGATGATGTTGTTGTGTTTGATGCAAGCAATAACAATATGGCAACATTAGAGGTGCAGCCTGTTGTTAACCAAGACGTGTATAATGCGTATGATAGATTGTTGCAGAGTAAGACTTGGATAAACTGTGAAAGTCAAATACATCTGATAGATGACTTTACATTGAAGTTTTGGAAAGAAAAACTACTTATTAAACGCTTAGAAGATAAAGGTAAGAAGTTAAAAACTCAGCTGGAGACTTTGGGTAATGACTGGGAAGCACTACTGTTTTATCAATTAGCTAAAGGCTTTGGGTTGAAGTTAAATTCAGATCAGTTTTTACAAATTGCAAGGTCAATAACGTTTAAAGTTGTGAAAAAAGAACTACCCACTTTAGAAAATATTGAAGCGTTGTTATATGGGCAAGCAAATTTACTAAATGAAAAATGTGAAGACCCGTACTTTGTGCAACTTCAAAAACAATTTAATTATTTGAGAAAAAAATACCAGTTGAAAAATAGTGTGGTTCAATTGCGCTTTTTCCGAATGCGCCCATCTGGATTTCCTACAGTGCGTTTAGCTCAGTTAGCAATGCTTTATTATCAATATGGTAATCTGTTTATGAAAGTAATTGAATTACAGACTTTGAAAGAGTTAAGAGACTTATTGTCGGTTTGTGCCTCGTCATACTGGGATACACATTATACATTTGGTAAGGCGTCATCCAAGCGTTCTAAAAAATTAAGTAAAGCGTTTATAGATGTATTACTTGTAAATGTAATTATCCCAATTAAATTTATGTTCGCAAAATCACAAGGGAAGGATAACTTTGAGTATTTATTAAGCTTATATGCAGAAATCCCTTCAGAGAACAATAGTATAATTAACAAGTTTAAAACACTTAAATTTGATGTGAGCACTTCTGCAGATTCACAAGCTTTAATAGAGTTAAAAACCCAATTTTGTGATCTACATAAATGTTTACAATGTGAAATAGGAAATAAATTATTATATCCACTATAAAATTGTTATTTTGCATGCAGTATGAAGTTGATAAATAACTTGAAATATTTTTTTGAAAAGCATGGATTTGCTGTGTCTTCTAGGTTAGCAGATCGTTTAGGAATGCGAGCTAAAAATGTAAGGCTGTTTTTCATCTATTTAACTTTTGCAACATTTGGAGTATCTTTTGTTATTTATTTAATCACCGCTTTTTTACTCAAGTTAAAGGATTTGGTCTATACAAAACGCAGCTCAGTTTTTGATCTATAACTATGATTAATTTAATTAAATCTAAATTTCGAATTGCAATAATTCTTATTACCTGTGTAATGAGTTTTGGAGTTTGTGGCTATCATTTTGTTGTTGGTTATAGTTGGGTAGATGCGTTGTATATGACAACGATTACTATATCTACTGTAGGGTTTTCAGAAGTTGTACCGCTTGATGAAGCAGGAAAATTGTTTACCATAGGGTTGATAGCTGCTTCAGCAATTACAGTAGCTTATTCCATATCAGTAATTACCGAGTACTTGGTGAATAAAAATTCATTTGAGCAATTTAAAAACAGGATAATGAAAAAAGAAATTAATAAGTTGTCTGATCATATCATTATATGTGGTTTTGGAAGAAATGGGAAACAAGCAGCGCAGAAATTAGCGGGGTATAAAAAACCATTTGTGATAATTGAAAAAGATAAAAGCTTAATTGAGAGGTATGATGATGAGTTCATGTTTGTACACGGGAATGCAAATGAAGATGAAGTGCTTATTGAATCTGGAATAGAACGTGCTCATAGTATTATTGTGGCGTTGCCAAATGATGCAGATAATTTGTTTGTGGTATTGTCTGCCCGACAAATAAACAAAGGAGTGAAAATTATCAGCAGAGCCTCACAAGAAACCTCATATAAAAAATTAAAATTAGCTGGAGCAGATAATGTTATCATGCCAGATAAAATAGGAGGAGATCATATGGCATCATTGGTTGTGATGCCAGATTTGGTTGAGTTTCTGGATAATTTATCAATTATAGATGATAAGAAGGTGAATGTTGAAGAGGTGGCCATTGAGGCTATTACATCAAGTCCAGTTTCACAAACTATAAAAGATTTAGATTTTAGAAACAAAACGGGGTGTAGTATTATTGGATACAAAACACCAGAGAGAGAATATATAATTAATCCTGAGGCAGATACTCTTTTACTACCAAATTCAAAATTAATAGTCTTAGGGCGTTCTGAGCAAATTGCAGCATTAAATAAGATGTTTGACTTGTAGAGAAACGCGAGCTTTTGTCAATAAAAATTTTCAAATCCGTTATTTTTTCACCATATTGCTACACCAAAAAAACTTAAGGATAATTTAATCAACTAAAACTTACAAAATGAAGAAAGCTTTTCTATCATTATTATTAACAATATTACCTGTGTTTGCTATTGCGCAAGACAAAGGGTTAGATCAACAATTTAATGAGGCATTTAAACCAATTGCAGACGCTTGGGGAGGTATAGTATTCTATCCAATTACGTTCAGCGAATCAGTAAGTATGCCTATCGTAATTATCATGTTGTTAACTGCAGGATTGTTGTTTTCAATACTATTTAAGTTTGTTAATATTAGAAATTTCCCGGTATCTATTAATATTTTAAGAGGAAAATATGATGATTTAGATCACCACACAGTTGATGAAAAAGCGATGGTGAATGTTGTTGACGGTGATGCGGTTGATACTATTGCAGTAGAAGGACATGAAGGAGAGGTGTCTCACTTTCAGGCTTTAACTGCAGCATTATCTGGTACTGTAGGTTTAGGAAATATTGCTGGGGTTGCAATTGCAATTTCAATTGGAGGTCCTGGAGCAACGTTTTGGATGATTATTGCAGGATTACTAGGAATGTCATCAAAATTTGTTGAGTGTACATTAGGGGTGAAATACAGAGATGTAGGTGAAGATGGAACGGTTTACGGTGGTCCAATGTATTACTTGAAAAAAGGTTTAGCAGATGTTGGTAAAACTGGTTTAGGAAAAGTGTTGTCAGTGGTATTTGCAATCATGTGTGTTGGAGGATCGTTTGGTGGAGGAAACATGTTTCAAGCTAATCAAGCGGCACAACAGTTTAATACAATGTTAGGAGTGCAATCTACTTCTGCAGGTGTTGTGTTTGGTATAGTTATGGCAATTATTGTTGCTATTGTAATTATAGGTGGTATTAAAAGAATTGGTAGTATAACTGAAAAAATAGTACCATTTATGGTGGGTATTTACTTTTTGGCGGCTATAATTATATTAGTTGCTAATATTGGTAGTATAGGATCTGCTTTTGGTGAAATATTTGATGGTGCGTTTAATGCTAAAGGAATTTCAGGGGGGGTATTAGGAGTGTTAATCGTAGGATTTCAAAGAGCTGCGTTCTCTAATGAAGCAGGAGTTGGTTCTGCAGCAATAGCGCATTCAGCAGTAAAAACTAAATACCCAGCATCCGAAGGATTAGTAGCATTATTAGAACCGTTTATTGATACGGTTGTAGTGTGTACAATGACTGCTTTGGTTATAATCATTACAAATGGTGACGGAAGTATTATGGAGTACGGTGTAAAAGCTCCAGATGGTGTATTAGCAACATCAAAGGCATTTGCTTCGGTAATACCTTGGTTCCCGTATGTGTTAACAATGGCTGTTGTATTGTTTGCATTGTCTACAATGTTATCATGGTCATATTACGGATTACAATCATGGATGTTCTTATTTGGTAAGTCTAAAGCAGCAGATTATTCGTATAAAATAATATTCTGTATTTTTATAATTATTGGTTCAGCTGTAAGTTTAGGTGCAGTAACAGATTTTTCTGATGCTATGATTTTTGCAATGGCTGTACCAAACATTATAGGTTGTTTTATATTATTCCCAAAGGTTAGAGAGGAATTAGCAAAATACCTTAAAGCTATTAAGTCAGTGAAATAATTTCATAACAATGAAACATATCAAATCCCACTTCGTGTTTACAAAACAACAACGTCGTGGGATTTTTGCATTATTGGTACTGATTGTTGCTTTGCAATGTGTGTATTTTTATGTTGATTTTTCATCTGATGTTAACTTGTCAGAATCCGAGCGTCAAAAGATAATCACTTTTCAAAAAGAGGTGGATAGTTTGGCATTGTTAAAGGCGTCTGAGAAGTATGAAATTCATCCTTACAATCCTAATTTTATAACAGATTATAAAGGTTATATGTTGGGAATGTCGGTTGAAGAAATTGATCGGTTACACGACTATAGGCAATCAAACAAGTATGTGAATTCTGCTAAAGAGTTTCAAGAAGTCACGAAAGTGTCAGATTCATTATTAGAAATATTAAAACCTAACTTTAAATTTCCAGATTGGGTTTCTAAGAAAACTAAAAAAATAGTGTCGGCTAACTCCTATCAAAAAGATATTAATAAAGCCGAAGCTATTGATGTGCACAAGGCAACAGGTTTAGAGTACAAATTAGCGTATAGAATAATTAACTTTAGAAATGAGTTGGGTGGTTTTTTGTCTTTTGAACAACTAAAAGACGTTTATAAATTACCGATTGAAGATGTAGAAAAAGTGCAGCAGAAATTTCAATTGACAACTATCCCTGAAATTAAAAAAATTAACATTAATTTAGCCACCGTTCAAGAATTATCATCTTTAGGGTATATAAATGATTATCTAGCTAATAATATAGTTGATGAACGTGTGCTAAGAGAAGGATTTAAGAGCTTGGATGAATTGCGATTTGTGGAAGGATTTCCGCTTGAAAAATTAGAACGTATAAAGTTATATTTGACATTAAATTAAACTACAACACAATGGATAAGAGATATTTTACAGAAGAACATCAGCTTTTTAGAGAAAGTCTACAAGATTTTTTAAAGAAAGAAGTGGTGCCACATATTGATAAATGGGAGGAAACGGGAACTGTTGAGCGATTTATTTGGAAGAAGTTTGGTGATATGGGGTATTTTGGTTTAGCAACACCAGAAGAATACGGTGGGTTAAACTTAGATTTATTTTATACTGTGATTCTTTTAGAAGAATTACAAAAAATTAATTCAAGTGGTTTCGCTGCAAATATGTGGGCGCATGCATATTTAGCAATGACACATTTAAATAAAGAAGGAAATCACGAGATTAAAAAGAAATATCTTGAGCCAAGTGCTTTAGGTGATATGATAGGGTGCTTGTGTATTACAGAGCCTTTTGGAGGATCTGATGTTGCAGGTATGCGAACAACGGCGGTTAAAAAAGGGGATACTTATGTAATTAATGGGTCTAAAACATTCATTACTAACGGGGTGTATTCTGATTATTTAGTAGTCGCTGCTAAGACGTCACCAGAGTTAGGAGGTAAAGGAATTAGTATTTTTGTAATGGACAGAGATACGCCAGGAATTTCAGCTACTAAATTAGATAAGTTAGGGTGGCGTGCGTCTGACACGGCAGAAATAGCTTTTGATAATGTGGTTATACCGGCGTCAAATTTAATGGGTGAAGAAAATCAAGGATTCCCGTATATCATGCAGCATTTTGCGTT
>JBMYYK010000015.1:0-49043 GCA_049609325.1 Flavobacteriaceae bacterium
TCAGAGATACTGGTAGACCAGCATTAATTATTTATGATGATTTATCTAAGCAAGCGGTAGCTTACCGTGAGGTATCTTTATTATTAAGAAGACCACCGGGACGTGAGGCTTACCCAGGAGATGTATTCTTCTTACACTCAAGATTATTAGAGCGTGCTGCAAAAGTTATTGCTGATGATGCAATTGCTGCAACTATGAATGACTTACCTGAATCATTAAAAGGTAAAGTTAAAGGTGGTGGATCTTTAACAGCATTACCAATTATTGAAACACAAGCAGGAGATGTATCTGCATATATCCCTACTAACGTAATTTCAATTACAGATGGACAAATCTTCTTAGACGGAGATTTATTCAACTCTGGTGTACGTCCGGCAATTAACGTAGGTATTTCTGTATCTCGTGTTGGAGGATCTGCACAGATTAAATCAATGAAAAAAGTATCTGGTACATTAAAGTTAGATCAAGCTCAGTTCCGTGAATTAGAAGCATTTGCTAAGTTCGGTTCAGATTTAGATGCAGCAACGTTAAATGTAATTAACAAAGGTAAGCGTAACGTAGAGATCTTAAAGCAAGCTCAAAACGACCCTTATACAGTTGAAGATCAAGTTGCTATTATTTACGCAGGATCTAAAAACTTATTAGGAGATGTACCTGTTGAAAAAGTAAAAGAATTTGAAAGAGATTTTATCGAGTTCTTAAACGCTAAGCACAGAAACATCTTAGATACTTTAAAGAAAGGTAAATTAACTGATGAGGTTACTGATACATTAACTTCAGTAGCTAAAGATTTATCAGCTAAGTATAAAGCTTAATTAGATTTTAGCATTGAGTAGTGAGTAACCATGTTGCTCACTACTGAATACTCAATACTCAATTCTAACATAGAATGGCAAATTTAAAAGAAATACGTAATAGAATATCGTCTATTTCTTCTACAATGCAGATTACGAGTGCTATGAAAATGGTATCGGCTGCTAAGTTAAAGAAAGCTCAAGATGCTATTACAGCAATGCGTCCGTACGCAGACAAGTTAACTGAATTATTACAAGGCTTAAGTGCTACTTTAGATGCAGATAGCGGAAGTGTTTACTCTGTAGAAAAAGAAGTTAATAAAGTGTTATTGGTATCTATTACCTCTAACAGAGGACTTTGTGGTGCTTTTAACTCTAACATTATCAAGCAAACCAACCACTTAATAGACACTGTTTATGAAGGTAAACAAGTAGATGTTTTGGCTATTGGTAAGAAAGCTAATGATGCGTTTGAAAAAAAGGTAACAGTTATCGCTAATAAAAGCGAAATCTTTGATGATTTAACTTTTGACAATGTTTCTGAAATTGCAGAATTGTTAATGGAAAAATTTGTTGATGGTTCTTATGACAAAATAGAATTGGTATACAACAAGTTTAAAAATGCGGCTACTCAAATTATCATGACTGAGCAGTTTTTACCAATTGTTTCTCAAGAAACTGAGGAAGAAGTGAACTTAGATTATGTATTTGAACCTTCTAAAGAAGAGATTGTAGAAACATTAATTCCTAAGTCGTTAAAAACACAATTGTATAAAGGTGTTCGTGATTCATTTGCTGCAGAGCATGGCGCACGTATGACGGCAATGCATAAAGCTACAGATAATGCAACTGAGTTAAGAGATGCATTAAAATTAACATACAATAAAGCACGTCAAGCCGCAATTACTAATGAGATTTTAGAAATTGTTGGTGGAGCGGAAGCACTAAATAATTAAGAAATTATTTAACCTAATAATATAAAAAAACCTTCACTATCAGTGAAGGTTTTTTTATATTGGTATACTTATTGAAGTTGTATGTTAAATTTAAAGTCATTACAATGTTAGTTAAACTCCCTATTATTTTTTTAATGTTTCTAAGTTTAGGTTTTTCGCAGTGTACTGCAGTAAAAATATCAAAGACTATTCAAGTTCAAAATACAGATACATATTACCAACATTGGGTTGCTGGTGTTAGAGGTGGTGGCTCAGGTACAAATGTGTTTATAAGTAAAGCAATACTTAATCATATAAAAAAGGTTGATAGCATGTATTATATGAACAAGTTTGTGCGTATTGAACAGAATGAAACGCATTATATCGGGTATTTTAAAGGTGATGCTAATACAATGGAAGATAGGAATATAGCTTTAAAAACTGATACTACCACTGCAAATGAAAGCTCAACCACAATTAAACAGTCGCCATTTAAATTACAAAAAGGTGAAGCGGTAATAAGTTATTCTGAAAACGGACAAACAAAGTATTTAAAATTGACGGATATTAAGCAACGACCAATGATACCATACCCAAGTGCTCCAAAGCATTAATTGGGTGTTTGTTTAAGTGATATCAGTAGGGTTACTTGAATATTCGTATGCTCTTTTAATTTCACAAACCTCTACCTTATACCAGTCATACCAATCACGTTGTCCTTTCTGTTGAGCATATAAATGTGAAGAATTTGCCTTCCATAACTGTATGGCTTCAAGACTACTCCAATAAGATAAAGTTACTCCAATAGCATCTTTTACAGAAGTCATTCCTAAAAAACCAGATTGCTGTTCTGCTAGATGTTCCATTTGTTTCGCCATTTCTTGATAACCGTTATCATCATCAGTTCGTTTAGATGTGAAAATCACCACATATTTAGCTTCTGTAAAGTTCATAAGTAATAGAGAGAATTAAATTAGAGCTTAAATTTACATAATATAGCGCTAAAATAGGATGTAATGTATAACTCAAAAAATAATCGTAATTTTGCATCTTAAAACTAACAATAATCGTTATAAATACAATTAAACATATGTCAACAGTAGCAACAGATTTTGGTATGGATAAAGCCTTAGCGCAATTAGGCTTAAGTGCCATAAATGATGGAACTTCAACAGGTTCAAATAGTTTTTCTAGTGGAGAAATTATTGAATCTTATTCACCAGTAGATGGGCAATTAATAGGAAAAGTAAAGACCACTACAAGAGAAGATTATGATAAGGTAATGGAAGCTGCTACATCGGCTTTTAAAACATTTAGAGAAATCCCAGCACCACAACGTGGCGAAATTGTACGTCAGTTTGGTAACAAATTAAGAGAGTTAAAAGAACCATTAGGAAAGTTGGTATCTTATGAAATGGGGAAATCTCTTCAAGAAGGGTATGGTGAAGTTCAGGAGATGATTGACATCTGTGATTTTGCAGTTGGATTATCACGTCAGTTAAACGGACAAGTAATTCCTTCTGAACGTCCAGGGCACGTTATGCGTGAGCAATGGCATCCAATTGGTGTTGTTGGAATCATTTCAGCATTTAACTTTCCAGTAGCTGTTTGGGCTTGGAATACTGCATTAGCATGGATTTGTGGTGATGTTTGTGTATGGAAAGGGTCAGAAAAAGCACCATTATGCTCGGTAGCTTGTCAGAATATCATTGCAGGAATTTTAAAAGACAATAATTTACCAGAAGGAATCTCTTGTATTGTAAACGGTGATTATAAAGTAGGAGAATATATTACAACGGATACACGAATTCCATTGGTATCTGCTACAGGATCTACAAGAATGGGACGTATTGTAGGAGCTACAGTTGCGGAGCGTTTTGGTAAATCATTATTAGAATTAGGCGGTAACAATGCTATAATTATCACCCCAACTGCAGATTTAAAAGTAGTGGTTCCAGGAGCAGTATTTGGTGCTGTAGGAACTTGCGGACAGCGTTGTACATCAACACGTCGTTTAATCATTCATGAATCTGTTTATGATAAAGTACGTGACGCAATTGTTGGTGCTTACGGGCAGTTAACTATTGGTAACCCATTAGATGAGAAGAATCATATTGGACCATTAATTGACCATGACTCGGTAAATACATACTTAGCTGCTATCGAAAAAGCAAAAGCTGAAGGCGGTAATGTATTAGTTGACGGAGGTGTATTAGAAGGTGAAGGATATGAAAGCGGATGTTATGTGAAGCCAGCAATTATTGAAGCAGAAAATCATTTTGAAATTGTACAGCATGAAACTTTTGCACCAATTTTATACTTAATGAAATATTCTGGAGATGTTGAAAATGCCATTGAAATACAAAATGGTGTAGCACAAGGATTATCATCGTCAATCATGACAGAAAACATGAAAGAAGCAGAGAAATTCTTATCATATGCAGGTTCTGATTGTGGTATTGCTAACGTAAACATCGGAACCTCTGGTGCAGAAATTGGTGGTGCCTTTGGTGGTGAAAAAGAAACTGGAGGTGGACGTGAGTCTGGTTCAGATGCTTGGAAAGTATACATGAGACGTCAAACAAATACTGTAAACTATTCAGATGAATTGCCTTTAGCACAAGGAATTAAATTTGATTTGTAGTCGATAATCAACATTAAATTATAGTAAAAAAGGCTTCACTTAAGTGAAGCCTTTTTTTGTTATGGCATATTCATTTCAGACACTTTGTGAGGAATATGCTGATCGGTTAATGCGTGTAGAAAATTGATAAGATCTTGTTTTTGTTCGTCTGTAAAATGTAACGGCTCTACCATTAAACTATCAATGTTTATAGGTTGTTGTACGACATCATACGGATTGCTATAAAAATCAATAACATCTTCTAAAGTTGTAAACATCCCATTATGCATATAAGGTGCAGTAAGAGCAATATTTCGCAGTCCAGGGGTTTTAAATTTTCCAATATCAGCAGAGTCTTTAGTGATGTTATAACGTCCCATATCGGTTAGCGTTTTACCATCATAAAGGCCAATGTTTCTGAATTCATCACCTGTAAAATCAGGGCCAAAATGACACTCAAAGCATTTGAATTCATCTGATAAAAAAATAGCCCTACCACGTTGTTGAGATAAGGTCATGGCGGTAGTATCTATATCATTCATCCAGAGGTCATGTGGTGCGCTACCATCACTCTCCAAACTGCGTTGAAATTCTGCTAAGGCATTGGTAATGTTACTTGAGTTAGGTGCTGAATTGTAAATGTTTTTAAACAGAGTAGTGTACAGTTCGTTGTGTTGGATACGTTCAATAGCCTTGCTAAAAGATAAATTCATTTCAACAGGATTTTCAACAGGCATGATAGCTTGAGCTTCTAAACTTGCAGCCCTTCCGTCGTGAAAAAAATAAGGCCTACTAGCCATGTTCATCACAGAAGGGGTGTTTCTCGTACCGACACTATCATTTACACCAGTAGAGAATGCTTTATTGTCAGCATAAGCAAATTCAGGTTGATGGCAACTTGCACAAGACACAGATTGGTCTAATGATAACATAGGGTCAAAAAATAAGCGTTTTCCTAAACCAATTTTTGTAGTTGGTAGTTCTGCTTTCGGAGTCGTATTTTGCTTGTCGGTACAACTCAACATGACGCATAACAATCCTAATGTAAAATAGTAATTCATCTGTCAAAAATAAGAAATCTTGATATGATGGTAAGTCACTTTTATAATATAACTATCTGTACTAGCCTCGGCATTTACAAATTCGTTTTCCGGCATTGATAGCTTCAGTTTCGGTAACTTCAGTAATACCAGACTTGCACCTACTTAGAGCAGAATGTGTTTTGACTTTATGGTATATTTTGCTTTTTCCGCAGACATACACAATTGTGTCTTTAAAGCTTATATGATGCAATTGTTGGGTGAAACCTGTTAAAAAGACATAAGATAGGCAGGCTATAAGCAATACGTTTTTCATATAATCAATATTATTAAGAGTGATGAAATTTGTTGGTTAACACATAAAAATACAATTATTGTTGAAAATTGTAATGAAACACTAAAGCATCAACACTCTTTTTAATGTCTAATTTCTTTTTGATGTTACGCCAATGGGTACTAACGGTATGTGATGATAGGTATAATATGTCAGAAATTTCAGAATGTGTTTTACCGTTGGCAATATGGCTTAAAACTTCTTTTTCTCGTTTAGTGAGCAAATCATATTTTTCTCGATAAACGCTCATGAAATTATGGTGAGATAATTGCTGATTTAAAGCTTTTAGTGTCGCCTTAATATTGGTAGAAGGTATTTTAATAAGCATATTCCCGTCTGCATCAATACCTTCTAAAGTCACTTGAGGTTTTGGTTTCCCATTTGTTGGCTGAGCTAATTCATTATTAAAAAGCCATTGTCGTGCAGAGTCTTCAGAAGCAAAATGATTCACATTAACGACTGATTTGTATTTGTCAAATACATCAATAACTTTAATATGCACTAAAATATCTTTACTCACCACAAAAGCACATTTTTCATTTCTAGCTTCAAGACAAGGTTCGTTAACATGATGTTCTATCCATTCATTGGTGATATCATCTAAAACCAATGAAAAATTATGTTGTAACCATAAAGCATATGAAGGCTCATGTGTTTTGTAATGCATAGTATAGTTTTCCATTTCGCGTTTAAACGTAGGAATATCTTCTGGTGATTTGATCCACTGCATCAGAAAAAGCTTTCTGTCTACTTCATGTGTAACGGTTAAATATGGACTTTTATATACTAACATTTTGAATAGAGTAATTGCCTATCTACTGCTTAGCAGATAGCTAATACAAAGTTAACGATTAGTATAGAGGTGTAAAATGGCTATAGGTAGTGATATTTATATCATCATATTTAGTGATATAAATCAACCTGAAAATGAAATGAAAATCAAAACCCACTGATTATGAGCGGGTTTTGTAATATTAGGCACCTTCTTTAGTTTTTTTAACATATTGAGTTAAAATCACAATATGCTGTCCGTCTACACGGCCTTCAATCTGTTCGGCATTATCCCAAACTAAGGAAATGCGATGTACAGGAGCGCCGCGTTTAGCTGTAAAATTGGCACCTTTTACGACTAAATCTTTTATTAAAACTACGGAATCTCCATCATTTAAAATATTACCATTACAATCTTTATGTACCACTTTGTTTTCATCTTCTTCATCACCATCACCCATGGCGTTAGCCCAAGCAAGACGTTCATCATCTAAATACATCATATCTAATAAATCTTGACTCCAACCAAATTGTTTCAATCTGTGTAGCATACGCCAGGCCATCACTTGAACAGCAGGAACTTCACTCCACATGCTGTCATTCAAACAACGCCAGTGGTTAGAATTCATCGTGTCAGGGTTTTCAATTTGACTGTAACACGTACCGCATACTAAAATGCTTTGGTCAACTAGGTCGCCTTTATCTGTTGCCGGCGGAAGTGTATACGCCGTTAGGTGATCTGCAGATGTGCACAACTCACAGTTAGATTGACTTCTTGTGTGTAATTTTTTTTCTAAAACGCTCATGCAATTGATTTTATTGGATGGTGCAAAAGTACGATTTTATATAGTATTTCATCACATAGATAATCAATACTTAAGGCTTGTTGGTAGGCTTACAATTGTGTAGTTTTGCGCTAATAAATAATAGTATATGATTTCTGTAGACGGTTTAGCGGTTGAGTTTAGTGGACACACTTTGTTTAGTGATGTAAATTTTGTGATTAATGAAAATGATAAAATTGCCTTGATGGGTAAAAATGGGGCGGGAAAATCTACTATGATGAAAATTATAGCTGGAGTTCAACAAGCAACTAGAGGTCATGTGCGCCACCCAAAAGATGCGGTTATTGCGTATTTACCACAGCATTTACTTACCGATGATAATTGCACAGTAGCAGAAGAAGCTGCTAAAGCCTTTGACCATGTGTTCAAAATGCGTGATGAAATGGCGGCGTTAAATAAGGAGCTGGAAACACGTACAGATTATGATTCTGATGACTACATGAAAATTATTGAAAAGGTATCAGAACTTGGTGAAGTGTTTTATGCATTAGAAGAAATCAACTACGAAGCCGAAGTAGAAAAAGCACTTAAAGGTTTAGGATTTAAGCAGACTGATTTTAACCGACCAACAAGTGAGTTTTCAGGAGGATGGCGTATGCGAATTGAATTGGCTAAAATACTGTTACAAAAACCAGATTTAATTTTATTAGATGAGCCTACAAACCATGTAGATATTGAATCGGTAATTTGGTTGGAAGATTTTTTAATAAACAAAGCCAAAGCTGTAGTGGTTATTTCTCATGATAAAACCTTTATTGACAATATCACCAATAGAACCATTGAAGTGACAATGGGGAAAATTTATGACTATAAGGCCAACTATTCTCATTATTTACAATTGCGAAAAGAGCGTATGGCACATCAGATAAAAGCCTACCAAGAGCAACAAAAATTTATAGCAGATAATAAGGCATTTATCGAGCGTTTTAAAGGCACGTTTTCAAAAACAAATCAAGTGGCTTCACGAGAACGCATGCTAGAAAAATTGGAGATTATTGAAATTGATGAAGTAGATAATTCGGCGTTAAAGTTACGTTTCCCGCCTGCGATGCGTTCGGGAGATTATCCGGTAATTGCAGAAGATTTGTCGAAATCTTATGGCGATCATGTTGTGTTTTCAGGGGCAAGTATGGCCATTGAACGCGGTGAAAAAGTGTCGTTTGTTGGACGAAATGGTGAGGGGAAATCGACCATGATTAAAGCCATTATGGGTGAAATAGATTTTGAAGGTAAATGTGCTTTAGGGCATAATGCTCAAGTGGGGTATTTTGCACAAAATCAGGCAGCGTTATTAGATGGCGAGTTAACCGTATTTCAAACTGTAGATGAAGTTGCTGAAGGTGATGTGCGTACGCAAATAAAAAATATTTTAGGACGTTTTATGTTTAGTGGCGATGATATTGATAAAAAGGTAGCCAATTTATCTGGAGGTGAAAAAACGCGTTTGGCGATGGTGAAATTATTGCTAGAACCTGTGAATGTGTTAATTTTAGATGAGCCTACCAATCACTTAGATTTGAAATCAAAAGATGTTTTAAAAGAAGCATTATTAGCTTTTGATGGCACACTGATATTGGTGTCTCATGACCGTGATTTCTTACAAGGCTTGTCTCAAAAAGTATTTGAATTTAAAGAACAACGTGTTATTGAGCATTTTGAAACTATTGACGACTTTTTAGAAAGAAACAGAATAGAAAATTTAAAAGACATCGATTTATAAGTGTCGTTCTGCAGCGATGATTTCTGAAACAGCTTGCTGATATGCTTTTACATTGCTAGCCTTTTTAATTTTTTTATAAGTTTTTTTAGGATTATCAAAGCGTTGAGAAAAGAACTCCCAAAACCCTAACATTTTCATTTTAATTGGGGTTGGGCCAGATAATGCTGCATCATATTCTTGAAAAATTCTATCATGAAAGGCGCTGAAAACATCCCAGCGGTTTTTCGGGTATTCTGTAGTACCATTCTTAATCATATTTGGTAAAAACGGATCAGCAATTAAGCCCCGCCCAATCATCCAATGGTCAATAGTAGGAAACCGTTCTTGTAGAGATTTAAAGTCTGTAACAGAAGTGATATCGCCATTATAGTATAGTTTGTGCTTAGAGTGATTTACACATTGTTGAAAAGAATCTAAGTCTACACCGCCTTTGTATAATTGTTTGCCAATTCTGGCATGAATGGCAATATTTTTAATAGGATATTTCTCCAGTATTGGAAATACATCTAAAATTTCATGAGGAGTTTCATAGCCCATACGCATTTTCATAGATACGGTTACATCGGTTTCTGAATGCACACGGTGTAAGATATGGTCAATTTTTTCAGGGTTACAAATCAACCCTGAGCCCATCCCGCGTTTAGTAACCATAGGATACGGACAGCCTAAGTTCCAATTCAGTTCTTTGTAACCTAGCCCTTGGATGTATTTGGTGACAAATAAAAACTCATCAGCATCATTAGTCATCACCTGCGGAATAACTTCTGGTACCGTATTGTTCTCTATAAGTAAATCGCGTTCATATGAGGGTTTAATTTTTAGTTTGCCGTTTAGTCTAATATAAGGTGCGTAAAAGGTATCTATACCTCCAAAAAAATCATGGAATGCATTTCTGAAACGAAAATCTGTGAACCCTTGTAGTGGCGATGAAAGCAGTGTAAAACTCATGGTTATATATCTACGACAAATATAGAATTTTAGGGCAATTATTTTTTAGCAATAATGATGACCTCTGTAGTTGTTGTTCCGTTTTTGTGTGTATACTCTTGTTGGGTAGTTGAAAGTAATGTTAAGCCACAATCCTGTATAGTATCTGTTAAATAGGATTTTTCATGATAGTTGATGAATAACCGATCTTTTGTATCATAACTAGAGCTTTGGTATTTTGAATTAGAATTTAAATCTTCCATAGTACTTAGATAAAGCACGCCATTTGGCATTAATAATTTAGCCATGGTTTTGATAAGCTCTATGGCATGTACTTTAGATAAATATGGCAATAAAAAAGCGCAAACTATACCATTATATTGTGTGTTGATACTAGTAATGTTTAAAGCATTCATGACTTTAAAATTGGCGCTAGGGTTGTTTTTTTCGGCTAAAGCAATCATATCTGGCGCAATATCAATACCTAAAACAGCTATGTCAGGGCGCTGTTGTAATAGGTAATGTGTGATGTTTCCTGGGCCACATCCCAAATCAATTACATTAGAGTTTATAGGAAGCTCATTTAAAAATTGTTGCAAAGTAGATTTGTACAATTCAACATCCATATACTGTTCTTGATACTTATCAGCATATTTATTGAAAATTGATATGATGTTTGATAAGTTATTCATTTTTCAATTCTTGGGCTTCAATTTCTCGGGCTCTTGATAATGCAGTAGCAACTAATCCTGCGGGAATTGTTACGATACCAACTCCAATAATTAAAATGAAAAAAGTAAAAATTTTACCACCAATAGTTATGGGATATACATCACCATATCCAACTGTGGTTAGTGTTACAACTGACCACCAAGCACTATGAAAAATAGACGTGAATACTTCTGGTTGAGCTTCATTTTCAAAAAAGTATATTCCAGCCGAAGAGAGGAATATAAAAATAGATGTGATTATTAAAAATAATATAATTTCTTCTTTTACAATATTTGCAGCAATATGAAATCTATTTAAAGCTTTATTGTATCTTATTAGTTTAAGAGCTCTAAATATCCTGAAAATTCTAAACGCTCTTAATGCTCTCAAATCAATAGCACCGCTTAGGTAAAACGGTAGAATTGCTAATAAATCAATTAAACCAAAGAAACTGAACATATAGCGCAATGGTTTTTTTGAAATTACCACTCGTAATAAGTATTCTATTGAGAAAATAAAGATACAGAAGTACTCAAAAAATGTTAACAATTGAACAACAAATTTCGGATTATTAGGAAGTGTTTCAATTGCATAAGCAACTAAAGAAAGTAGTATTAAAGCTTGAATGAAATAATCAAAAACTCGCCCTTTTTTACTCGTGTTATCTTCAATTATTAAACGTAATTTGTGTTTCATGTCTTATTGATTTTGAAAAAGAATAATGCAAGCAACTGTAGTAGCAATTGCCAAAACTAAAAAGAATATCTTCCAAAAAGAGTAAGGTCTATCACCAGAGATTTTTCCTGTTTGTCCATTAACATAAAAGTGGTATTTTTTATTATTATAGACATATGAAGAGATGTACACTGGCAGCAAAATATGTTTAAATGTTTCTTTGCTCAACTGCATATTTAAACTGCTAATTCGTTGTGTGTCTCCACCAATATCATGCTTGGCCCATGTGGTTGCAATTTCACGCGCTTTTTGGTTAGATTTTAAATGGCCATCTTCAAGAGACAAGGTGTATTTTTCGGTAACAAAACCTGCTAAATAACTAGAATTAAAGGATTCTAATTGCTCTAAGTTCCACTGTGTGATTTTCTCGGGAATAGTGTTGCTTTTTTGTTCTGAAGCACAAATTAAGGTGTCGTCAATAAACCCTTGTATGTTACCTGAGGCATAGCTCCATCTGGTTTTTCGCACTTGTCTTGTACGACGTACATTCTTTCCGTTAACCGTTGTGGTATAACTTTCGGTTACATAATAATAATCCCCACGCTGACCAGTATATTCTCCTTGTAGTTCTGCATCAAAAGTCCAATATGGCATGTATAGTCCTTTTGTTTTTTCAGGATCAAGAGCGGCACGTTTTAGTTTGTTCGGGGCAAACCATAAGCCCTTAACCCACTCTTTAAATATTTGATGTGATTGTTGACGTGTTAACTGAAATGGTAATACAGCACCTGGTAATATCCAATCTTCTAAATGGGCATCTTCAACAATTAAAGGCTGACTGCAATAGACGCAATGTAAGGATTTATAGTTGTCTTCTACATGTTGATTGGCACCACATGTTTTACAGAGTAACATACTGATTTTTTCAGTATGAGATTGCCCTCCCATTTTATCAAGATATGGCTTGAGTTTTAACTCTTCAAAGGCATTTTTAGATGCAGTAATGCTTTCTTCATGATTGCAATACTCACATGTAATTGTTGAAGTCCCAGGTTTATATTTGAGTTCAGCACCACAATTACTGCATGATTTTTTTTGCTCAGATGTCTTTAAAGGTTCTTGATTCATGTTACTTTAATAAATAATAACATTACACGTTTAAGCCCTTTTATGTAAAAATAAAAGGGCAGTATAGTAGTTTGTACTCTAGTTTTAACTGTTTGGTAATGGTGGTGGGGCAGAACCTAATAGTACTTGTAGCTCTGTAACGGTGTTTAAAGCTGCCCAATTTACCATGCCTTGTTTCCAAACTAATGTAGTTGCGTTTACGGTTCTTCCGGCAAACAATTGGCTTAATTGTTCAAAAGAAACTGGTCCTAATTGCTGACCGTTTACCGCATAAAAATACTGAGTTTGTTGAGGTAATGGAGGTGGTACAGCACCAGCATTAGATGTGCTAGATTGCTGAGGTTGTTGTAACATGCCTCCCATTTGTTGTGCCATTGCAAAGCCCATTCCCATTCCTATACCTGCTCCGGCTGCGCCAGACTCATTTGCTGCTGCTACTTCCATAGCTTTCGCAGCTTTAAACTTAGTAAGTTTGTCTAAATCTAAAGTGTTTAATCTGCTGTATTCAAAAATTTCTTTTTTCAATTCTTCAGGCATTGACACGTTTTCGATAAAGAACTTTTCTAAAGAAATACCAACAGATGTAAATTCAGGCTGCATCACTTCTAAACATGTGTCTGATAATTCATTAGTATTTGCGGCGTACAACTCTATTGGTAAGTTTGCCTCTCCAATAGTGTCTGTAAAACGGGTTGAGATTAAACTTTTGAGATGTTCATTAATTTCAAAGTTTGTAAAATTATTGTCGGTCCCAACAATATCTGTAATAAACTTTCCGGCATCATTAATTTTAAAAGCATAAGTTCCGAAGGCTCTCACCTCAACAAAACCAAAACGGTCATCATTTAAAGTTACGGGGTTTTTTGTGCCCCATTTTTCATCAGTAAACAAGCGTGAACTTACAAAATATACTTCTGCTTTAAACGGACTGTTGAAACCGTATTTCCATCCTTTTAAAGTGGCTAATATTGGTAAGTTTTTTGTGTTTAACGTATAGGTGCCTGGCTTAAAAACATCGGCCAATTGTCCTTCATTTATAAACACTGCAATTTGTCCTTCACGCACTATAAGTTTTGCGTCGTTTTTAATTTCATTTTGATAACGTTCAAAACGATGGACTATAGTGTTATTTGTGCTATCAAGCCATTCAATTATATCAATAAATTCGTGGCTTAATTTCTTTTTAATTTCGTCAAAAATGCCCATTTCTTTTAATTTTAAATTGGTTGTTTACAAGATAATAAAAATCTTTATCACAGGTGGTTTTTTAAAGAATTAACAGATATATAACAGATGTTTAGGGTACTTACTTTATCTTTACTTTGCAATTTAAGTAGAACTATATGGCTGTTTATAAACTAGATTTAAATGATTGTGATGACGATAATTACGATTTGTTAGGAGTACATACTACTTTAGAGTGCTACCATTTGGCTTATTTTATGAATAAGAATTTTGATATTCAGTTTGAACGTAAAAAAAATGTTGATGATTTTGAGTTTTATGAATTTGATGATGAAAAGAATAAGATGTTGTGGAATATTATTTCTAATAAAACAGTCAAACAAATTCAAGTAGACGACAATAATTCTGGAGGATTATTTCAAATGAATGCTGAGCAAACGGTGTATGTATTGCCAGAGTATAAAAAAGTAGATTATCTTGTTAAGATGACAGATAATACATATAATGTTCAAAATATAATTGATAAGATGAAAGCACTTCCGCAAGTCATCACTACATTTGCAATAGATGTTTCTAACCTAAAATCAAAAAATAACTTAAATTTTTACTAATGCCACAATTCAAAAAAACTAAAATAGTAGCTACTCTTGGTCCTGTAAGTTCAAGTAGAGAAGTGATACATGACATGATTAAAGCAGGAGTAAATGTATTTAGAATCAATTTTTCTCATGCGGATTATGATAATGTTAAAGAACGCATTCAAATCATTAGAGAATTGAGTGAAAAGTATAAATACAACACTGCTATTTTAGGAGATTTGCAAGGCCCAAAGCTTCGTGTAGGTGTTATGAAACACGATGTGGTTGTTAATGATGGTGATGTGATAAAATTCTGTACAGGAACACCGTTTAATGGTGATGAAAACAGGGTGTTTATGAATTACGAAAAGTTCCCTGAGGATGTAAAACCAGGAGAGCGTATTTTATTAGATGACGGAAAATTAATCTTTGAAGTAAAAAGCACCAATGGTACAGATGAGGTAGAAGCTGTTGTTATTCAAGGAGGACCATTAAAATCTAAGAAAGGGGTTAATTTACCAAATACTGATATTTCGTTACCTGCATTAACCGAAAAGGACATTAAAGATGCCATTTTTGCTGTAGAACAACAAGTAGATTGGATTGCCCTGTCTTTTGTAAGAGATGCGTACGATTTGGAGCAGTTGCAAGACTTAATTAATAAACATTCGGATTATAAAATTCCGATTATAGCAAAAATAGAAAAGCCAGAAGCAGTTAAAAACATCGATAAAATTATTGCGTTTTGTGACGGTTTAATGGTTGCTCGTGGTGATTTAGGAGTAGAAATACCAGCAGAAGAAGTACCGTTAATACAAAAACGTTTAGTGTTGCGCGCCAAAAAAGCCAGAATACCTGTAATTATAGCCACTCAAATGATGGAAACTATGATTTCAAGTTTAACGCCTACAAGAGCTGAGGTTAATGATGTTGCAAACTCTGTTATGGATGGTGCCGATGCCGTTATGCTTTCTGGAGAAACGTCTATTGGAAAATATCCGGTAGAAGTTATTCAAACCATGACAAAAATAATTAAGAGTGTTGAGAATTCACCATTAATTACAGTGCCAGAGCGTCCGCCACATGTAAAAACTGAGCGCTATATTACAAAGTCTATTTGTTATCACGCTGCACATATGGCAGATGAGATTGATGCCAAAGCCATATGTACATTAACCAATTCTGGTTATACAGCTTTTCAAATATCAGCTTGGCGCCCTAATGCACACATTTTAGCGTTTACCTCTAATAAAAACATCTTAGCTAGATTAAGTTTATTGTGGGGTGTAAAAGGGATGTATTATGACAAATTTGTGAGTACAGATGATACCGTAGAAGACGTCAATCAAATTGCATATGACCGTGGTTTTGTAACTCAAGGAGATTATTTAATTAACCTTGCCGCTATGCCAATTGTTAAAAAAGGGATGGTAAATACATTAAGAGTTTCTGTAATAGAGTAATTTGTAAATAATGAGCAGTCCACTTGTATCGTCAGATTGGTTACAAAAGAATTTATCTGACCCTAATTTGATTATTCTTGATGCAAGTCAGCAAGATAATAAGGCAGGATTAGTAGCAAGTTCAGGTAATCTACAAATTGTTGGAGCACGAGTTTTTGATATAAAAAACACGTTTAGCTGTAGCAACAGTCCATTTCCGAATACACTTTTAAAACTAGAAGAATTTCAAGAAAAATGTCGTGAACTAGGTATTCATACTTCGAGTAAAATAGTAGTGTACGATAATTTAGGCATATATACTAGTCCGAGAGTTTGGTGGATGTTTAAACTCATGGGATTTGAAGATATTTCCGTGTTAGATGGCGGTTTACCTGATTGGATAGCACAAGGATATCCGACACAAAAGCCAGTACAAACACTATTTAAACGAGGTGATTTTAATGCTGTATTTGATTCTAGTAAAGTTAGAGATTTTAATTTTTTAACTGAAAACTTAATTCTGAAAACCGCCCTTGTTATAGATGCGCGCTCTGCGAATAGATTTAAAGGCATAACACCAGAACCTAGAAAAGGGTTACGTGGCGGACACATACCAAACTCAATTAATATTCCGTATACTGAAGTTTTAGACCATGGTAAATTCAAAACACCAAAACAGTTGATTGAACTTTTCAAGCGTTTTGAAATTAAGAATCACCCATTGATTTTTAGTTGTGGCTCTGGTATTACAGCTTGTATTTTACTCTTAGCTGCAGAATTAGCGTTACAGAACACCAAAGCACTTTATGATGGCTCATGGACCGAATGGGCGCAATTAACCTGAAAACATATTATTTTTTAAAATATAGTTTTTGATGTGTTAAAATTGAATTTCCAAATATCACTTTTGGCGCTTTGAGTACTTCTAAAACCAATGACGTCTCACTTATGGTATTAATTTTAAATGCATAACCTTCAGCTTTTAATTCAATAGTGTCATAGTTATAATCAACATGTTTAACGTTGTCACCATCATATTCAGCGTCTTTAATGGCATATGACCATTGATACACTTCAACGGATTCGTTTTTAGTAGTAACTAAATTTGTACCTTTTAAAACAGGTTCAGATTTAAGAGTTTTTAAAACTTTTAACTGCTCTGTTGCTTTGTCAAAAGTTAGAGTTAATCCAATGTCACTAGAAAATTTTGGACTCATTTTATCGAGCTTCCAATTTGTGTTATAAAGTAACATGTTGTCTTTCACTATGGTGTCGTTAGTGACTGTGACGTTTTCTTCTTGTGCAAATCCTAAACTGCAAAAGCAAACTAATGTGGCAAATAACACAAGTTTTGAAAAAAATAATTTCATAATAATATGGAATTGGTTTGTACTAAAGTTATGAAATTTCCAGCAGAACACAGAGTATTTAATAGATCACTTTAGCTTTAGAAATCAAATTTGAGCTGTACAGACATGCTTTTTTGAGGTATTTTTTGCTCTTTTTTAGAGGTGTTGTTGAGGTTTCCAAGAGAGATACCTAATAAACGCACAGAATTTTTTGGTTTTTCTTGAAACAATAATTCTTTGGCAACATCTAAAATTAAGTGTTTGTCTGATATGAAGTATTGAATGGTTTTACTGCGGGTTTGTTGTGTGAAATCACTGTATTTTATCTTTAAGGTGATTGTTTTTCCAGATACCTTACTTTTCTTTAAACGCCGCTCCAGCTCTTCTGCGATGTGTTCTAGTTTTTCTAACATAAAAATTTCAGAGCTGATATTGTCGTAAAACGTACGTTCTGCCGCAACAGATTTTTGAATTCTATTTGGCTTTACACTACTGTGGTGAATACCTCTAACAACGTTGTAATAAAAAGTGCCAGATTTGCCAAAATGAGTGGTTAAATAGTCCACGGTTTTTTGCTTCAAGTCTCTACCTTCATAAATGCCTAATCGATACATTTTTTCGGCAGTGACTTTCCCTACACCGTAGAATTTTTTAACGTCTAAGGCTTCTAAAAATTCTAGAACTTCATCAGGATTTACAGTTTTTTGTCCGTTTGGTTTGTTATAATCACTTGCAACTTTAGCGATGAATTTATTGATTGAAATACCTGCAGAAGCAGTGAGTCCTACGTCGTTATATATGCGTTCTCTGATTTCCTTTGCTAAAACAGAAGCACTTGACATTCCTTTTTTATTATCAGTAACATCTAAGTATGCTTCGTCTAAAGACAATGGTTCTACTAAATCGGTATACTCATAAAATATTTGCCTGATCTGTTTAGAAATTTCTTTGTAACGGTCATACCGAGGTTTAATAAAAATCAGTTCAGGGCAACGTTTTCGGGCTAGTGTACCACTAATAGCACTTCGTACACCGTAAACACGAGCCTCATAACTTGCGGCGCTTACCACACCGCGTTTGCCGCCACCACCAACGGCTATAGGTTTTCCTTTTAACTCAGGATTATCCATTTGTTCTACAGAGGCGTAAAAGGCATCCATATCAACATGAATAATTTTTCTAAGCGGAAAATCGAATGGCATAATGTAGTGTTGATTCATTCAAAAATACTATATCTTTGACTTATGATGATAGAAATAGAACGCAAATTTTTAGTGCTTTCTGATGCATTTAAACAAGACGCATTTAAAGAAACTCGCATTACTCAAGGATTTTTATGTACAGACCCTGAACGTACGGTTAGAGTCCGCGTTAAAGGTGAGCAAGGATTTTTAACAGTTAAAGGCGCATCAAATGCATCGGGAACATCTCGTTTTGAATGGGAAAAGGACATTGGAGTAGAAGAAGCGCAATCCTTATTGAAAATTTGTAAACAAGGGGTTATTGATAAAATTCGTTATGAGGTAAAAATGGGGGATCACATTTTTGAGGTTGACGAATTTTTTGCAGACAATACAGGCTTAATTATTGCTGAGGTAGAGCTAACTTCAGAAGATGAAGTTTTTGAACAACCAATATGGTTGGGAGAAGAAGTTACAGGAGATGCGAGATATTACAATTCACAATTGAGTTTGAACCCATTTTGTAAGTGGTAACATCAGACTAATTTTTTAACCACATTAGTTACAATGCCCCAAATAATAAAGTTGTTTTCTGCGGTAACCTGTATGGGTTGGTAATCTGGATTTTCTGGTTGTAACCATACTCCATCATTTTCTACACGTAAGCGTTTTACGGTAAATTCACCATCTAAAAAACAAACGGCAATTTTATTGTGTGTAGGAGGGATACTTCGGTCAATGACTAACAGGTCATTATCTTCTAAACCCGCACCAATCATAGATTGTCCGCTAACGCGTGCAAAAAACGTAGCGTCTTTATTTTTGATTAATTCTCTGTCTAATGAAATACGATCTTGTTTAAAATCATCAGCAGGAGAAGGAAAGCCGCAGGAAATTCCTGTGTCAAAAAAAATAGCGCCTTCACTCTCTTGAGTATCAGGGGTGAAAAATGTAAGGGCTTGCGTTGTCATAGGATAAAGATACTTATTTTATAATAAGAATGTCATTAAATTGAGTAGTATATTGTTGAGATAAATGCTCTTGCTTCATTTTCCACGTTTTCTGTATATCTTGGTTAGCTATTTTTAATTTGTCATCGCCATATTTTTTATTGAGCTTGTCAATAGCTTTCATTAAGGGCAGATGTTTTGGGTTTTCATTAGAAAATAGATCTAATTGATGATTGTTTGTTGGCACAAGTCCGGTTACAATAACACCAGCACGTTTATATTTCACTCCTTTTTGGTACAATTGATCAACAGCTGTAATGGCATTTTTAACAATGGTTATAGAGGAGTTTGTGGTATATGGCAAAACTGCGGTAACACTGGTTTTGTAGGATTGTTGGTTTTTGTCAAATCTGCTACCCTGTAATAGTACAATAAGCATATTACAACTTGAATTCTGTGCTCTTAACTTTTCTGCACAACTGTTTGCAAAGGTCGCTACACGTTCTTTAATATCTCTGATGTTTGTATGCGATTTTTGAAAACTTCGTGTAGTTGCAATAGATTTTTTAATCGGATGATCGTCTTCTAAATCTAAGGTTACGATACCTTCTAAATCTTTTTTTAAGTTCAATTCAGTAATAGACAATTGTGTTTTCACCCAATTGTCTGATAGTTGAGTAAAATCATATGCGGTAACTATATTTTGTTGAGATAGACGTTTTTCTATACGACGGCCAATACCCCATACGTCCTTAATTTTAGTCCATTTTAATGCTTTTATTCTTTTGTCTTCTGAATCAATAACATAGACTCCACCGGTTTTTTGAGGAAATTTTCGTGCAATTTTATTTGCCACCTTTGATAAGGCTTTGGTTGGAGCAATGCCAACACACGTTGGTAGCCCTGTCCATTGCAGTACACGATTTCGCATTTGATGACCAAGAGTGTTATAATCCTCCTTTGAATGAAGTAGCATAAACGCTTCGTCAATGCTATACGTTTCTACATTAGGAGAAAATTGTTTTAGAATACTCATCACTCTACTGCTCATATCACCATATAACGGATAATTTGAAGAGAACACCTGTACGTGATGTTCTTTAAAAAAGGCGTTGTATTTAAAAGCAGGAGCGCCCATAGGTACCCCTATTGTTTTTGCTTCGTCACTACGTGCTATGACACACCCATCGTTATTTGATAAAATAACAATTGGTGATGTCCTGAATTGTGGTTGAAAAACACGCTCGCAGGAGGCGTAAAAATTATTACAATCTACTAAAGCAAACATGTATTAAAGATACAACTATATAAATTATTAGAAATTTAAATGCATACTGGCTCTGAAATTTCTTCCTGGTGAACTGATGCCAGACGCAAACTCTTTGTAATGGATGTCAAAAATATTATCTAAACCGAGTTGTAATTTCAAGGTATCGGTAACTTGATAACCCAAATGCGCATTAAAAATATTCCAAGAAGGGCTACCAGCATAATATTCATCACCATCAACAGTAGGGTCAGGATCAATCAATGGACTTTGACTTAAGTTGTCTTCACCACCTTGGCTATAGTCTTCTGCGTTTTTTTGGGCAGAATACCTCCAATGTAAACCGCTATCTATTTTATGTTTACGGTATATAATACTAGCACTACTAAATAAAGGCGCTATAGATGGTAGGTTATTTCCAGTGTCGTTAGCTTTTCCTTTGGTGTAAGTGATGTTTCCGTTTAGAGTGATGTTTTCAATAGGTGCAACACTCACATCAATAGTTCCTCCGTAGATGTATGCTGTTTCTCCATTAACATTAGCAATAGTGGTTACTTCATCACCATCATACATTACAGTAGATTCATCAGTAGTAGAGGTGTCATTTTCTACAACAAAATCTGTTCTATAAATATAGTTATTCAGCAAGGTGTAAAACCCATTAATTGAAATTTGATTTTTTTTGCTACCCAGAAATTTAGTAAACCCAAGTTCACCATTGTACGCATATTCAGGTCTTAAAGTCACGTTAGGCACAGTAAGTAACCCGTTTTTTTCACGAATTTTACCAATATCATCAATATTAGGTGATCTGAATCCTGATGAAATCACGGCATTAAATCTTGTAAGGTCTGTAGGTCTGTAGGTTAAACCTAAATTGGCAGTAAACGAAGAGTTGTCTAATTCTAACTCAGTTTCGGGTAAACTCACATAGGTTTGGTCAATAAAACTGGCTTTAAGTTTTGTATAGGTAAAACGCCCTCCAGTATTTAATGTCATTTGCTTGTTGATGTCTTGCCTGTAATTTAAATACGCCGCAGCAGTGGTGTATTTTGATCCGCCGTCAGGGTATCTAGATTGCACAATTGTATGCCCAGAAACACCAATAATGTTATTGCCGCTAACCGCTAATTCTTCACCATAGGCGTTAGATTTGACATCGTTATGAGTAAACTCTAATCCATAGGATAAATCTCTGTTGTTTGATAGCGGTACTTTAAAGTCTGTATTAAAACTGTATACATCAACATCTTCTTCTTGATGGTCACGCTCTAAACTCCCGTATTTTCTTTTCACACGTGATTCTTTTACATTTTGGTAAGCCGCAGTAATAGTACCAGATTTCAACCATTTGTAATTTGGGTTTATTTGATATTGTGGAGAAATGAACAGTCTTTTTTGAGGGCCGTAAAACCATTCGGCAAATTTTAAGGAACCATTTTTTAGCTCTGTCAGTTTATCAAAACGCGGAATATTAGTAGATTCTGATAGTTGGAAATTCAGAATTAAGTTACTGTTTTCTCCCGTTTGGATATTGACTTTTTGCAATACATCAAATTGGTTATATCCAGTGTTTTTCTGAATATTCGTGTCATTATTTATTACAGGAACATCATTGTAGGTGTTGCCGTTATTATCAGAATAGTAAGGGACTAAACCCCAGTTATCATAACCATGTGTTCTGTTTTTACCCATTCGTAAATCCCCAAATTTTGATGTAGAAAACGAGGTGTAAGACGCCCATTTTTTAAAACTTAACTCTGCACCAAAACTTTGAGTAAATTCATTATTTGCTGATGAAAATTGTATGCTTGAATTTCCTGTAAATGTTTTGGAATTATTAATCTTTGGAGTTCTGGTGTAAAAATGAACAACACCACCCAGTGCATCACTACCATAAATTACTGATGACGGCCCAAAAATAACTTCGGTACGTTCAAGTGAATTAGGGTTTACTGTTATGGCGTTTTGCAAGTGCCCAGACCTGTAAATAGCGTTATTCATTCGTACATTATCCATGACTAATAAAACTCTATTGGCTTCAAATCCTCTAATAACAGGACTACCACCACCTCCTTGAGATTTCTGAACTCTAACCCCAGGTGTTGCCGCTAGGATATCAGCTGAAGTTTGCGGGGCTAATTCCTGAATATTTTTGCGTGTTAACACTTCTATTTTTTCAGCGACACGTGATTTCTTTACTTTTGATTTTGACACGGATAATGTAATTTCAGAGAGTTCATCAGAATCATTTTCAAGGTATATAATGGCTTTGATTTTTGATTTTTGAAGAGAGAAATTTTTATAGCTGATATGTGAAAAATAAATTATTTCTGTAGCATTGAATTTTGAAATGTCAATTTTTCCATCAAAATCAGAAATAGTATTTTTAGAATGATCCTTATTAAACGCTGCAACGTTAATAATTACTTCGTTTGTATTACTATCTTTAAGAGTAATTTCTTGCGCATAATTAAACTGAAAACAATATAATATGAGCGTACTTAAAATTAAATATCTTAGGTTAATTAAAGATGTCATGTAGTATTTTAAGAGATTTAGGTTGTTTAAAAACGCCCAAATGTACATTAAAATACTGTAAAATTTCATTCAATATATCTTGTCGCATTTGAGCACTGTATTTGATGTGGTGTAAATCATCAAAATTTACGCCAAACAAGAGTTTTAGAGCGTCTATTTTTACTTGATTTTTTTCGTAGTAAAAAAAGTGTTGTTGTAAAATATGTTCGTCAGGATAAATACCCAAGTGTTGAGACAACTTTATCAAAAATAATAAATGAAAATTGGCATTAAAATCATGAATATCATACCAGAGTAATGAAGCTTCTAAATAATTATATAAATCATGATTTTCTTCTTCTTCTTTAAGGCAATTATGTAATATCTCTGCAAGAAATAAGGCTACGGTGCTTTTGTAAATATTAGTTTGTAATGATGTGTAAGAATGTTGCAGCTTAACTTCAGATATTTTTTGTAATGTTTGATTTGATTTATAGCTTACTTGTAATTCTAATTGTGATAATACTTGGAAGTACGCAGGGTTTATCTTCCCTTTTTTAGATTTTAATATATGATGCAAAATATATGCTTGTACACCATGGTTTTTAGTGTAACAGGTGACAATTAAAGAGCTGTCTTTATACTTAATTGTTGAAAGAACAATAGCTTTTGTTGTAGAAATCATTAGTTTACTACCATTACTTTTTCTATAGTTGTCTCTTCGTTGTCTTTTGTAGTTACCATAATAATATATACACCAGAAGCAACTTTATGACTTCCAAAAGCGGTCATATTCCAATCAAATGTAGTTCCTCCTGTCACCGTAGTTTCATAAACTAAATTACCTGATATATCTGTTATTTTTAAGTTTGAACCATCTACAAGCCCTCTAATTTTCAACCTAAAATTAGGGTCACTCATATGTTCTGGTCTAACTGGATTAGGAAAGGCATAGACGTTTTCTAAATTAGTAGCAGATGCTGTAGCATTAGAGTTGAATGACACCATTCCTTTTTCTGTTGCAAAATAAACCTCACCAGTAGAATGGTCAATAGCCATATCAGTAATTCCGTTAGATGGTAGCGGAGAATTGTCCTTTGTAAAATGATAAATGGTTTCCTGTCCGTTTGCTGATAAATAAAAAACTCCCGCATCAAAAGTAGCTATCCATTTGTTGTTTGCACCATCTACTTCAATATCGGTGATGAATTGCCCAAACATTAATTCTTTTGGTATACCGTCATCTAAAATAATAACAGATTCTGCTTGTGGGTTGGCAGAAGAGAAAAACCCAGAAGTGTTATAAAGTACGCGTAAACCTAAGCGTGTACCAACCCATAAATTATTATCGTTGTCAATAGCTAAGCCTCTTATTTCATCTGCAGGTAAATTTCCTGTTGCTACGTTTAGTTTTTTTAATTGAACTCCTCCAGAGTTTTCTTTCATACCAATAACACCATTTTTAATAGAGCCTATCCATTTGGTGTTGTTTTGATCAATCACAATTTCTTCAAACCCGTTTTCTGCATTAAAGTCAGCTATAACACTTAAGAAATCGAAGGATTGCCAGGTGTTGTTTTGTGGGTCATAAGACTTTAATGGGCTTGATACTTTACCATTGGTAAACCATAATTTCCCATTATTGTCAAAGGTAGACTTTCCTATTCGCAGGTATGATGGTGTTGACGTATATGGTCCCCAAGTGTCTAATGGCAAATCGTTAATGCTAAATAATGTAGTAGCAACATTGTTGTTTAGTTCTAATAAACCATCAAAGAATGAACTTAGGAAAACTTGATCAGGATTGAATGGGTTTATAGCAACATCAATAATATTTCTAGTATTTAATAAGTCGTTAAATGGGGTGTTGTTCCAGCTGTCATTAAAAAGATGACTAATACCTTGACTTTTGGGAGGAAATGGGTTGAAGTATAAGCTATGGTTTCCATACACAGCCCAAGCCTCATCATTACCAGCGTTTACTGTAAATACGTTGTTTTCTAATAAGCCGTTAGGTTTTATTTGTGATAAGTTACTCCCATCAGATAAATTAAAACTATAAATTCCGTCATTTTCCGTTCCGATATAAACAGTATTGTTGGTAATTTCTGCTACTGTAAATGTTGATTGGTAAGTAGGTTGATACGGTATTGTTATAGTGTTTGTGTAACCATTTTCATAAACATAACAGTTGTTAGCTGTGGTAATTATCATGTGATTAGCATTAGCTCTATGATCTAATACTGTAGCGTAATTAGTTAGGTTATTAAAGCTAGTACCATTATATTCATATAAAGTATTGTTTGAATCTATAGCGTATATAGTATTGTTAAAAGTTACAATGTTTTTCCAATCAGTTGTTGGTGAAGGTAAGACCTCCCATAGCGAATAATCAATAATGTTTGCGTCATTGAGTTCGGCTCGTTTTATTCCTTGAGACGTTGCAGCATAAATATAATCGTCTTTAACAGTGGTTTGTTTTACAGAAATTTGTTCACCAGAATTTCCAATAAAATAGCTGTCATCAAATTCTAAGTTTTCTAAATTGTAAGTGCTAATACCAAAATCACAGGATAAATATACTACGCCATTATGCTCAAAAATATGATTAATGCGTTTCATATTTGGAGCTATGCTAGGTTTGTTAAATATGTCAACAACGGTTAATACTTGGGTTGGAGTGACGATATCTACGAGGCCGTTTTCATAACCAATAACTGAAGTTTCTTCAGTTTCACTATAGTAGTAATATGAAATGGTTTCTCCTGTTAATCCGTTAATTGTAGAATTACTTGTATTGTTTTGAGTTTGTGTATTGTGTTTAAATATGGTGTTTTGTGATGAGGCTAAAACATGATCTTCACTTGTTGCTATCCCTGAAATATTTAGGTATGAAAAATGGCCTTCCCATTGATCAGAATAATCTTGAGCAAAAATAAATGAGTTGATAAAGAGTATTGCTAAAAATGCTTTAATATACATTTGTTGGTGTTTATAAGAATAATACTCCAAATATATTCATTTTAGAGCTAAGTCGCTATAAATAGATTATTTGTTCATAAAAAAAGTCCTCAATTGAGGACTTTTTAATTATTGTAGTACTATAAAAGCATTAAACAACACCTTGTGCTAACATTGCTTCAGCAACCTTAACAAACCCGGCAACATTTGCACCTTTAACATAGTCAATATATCCATCTTCTTGTGTACCATATTTTACACAAGATTCGTGAATGTCTTTCATTATGTTTTTCAATTTAGCGTCAACCTCTTCTCTTGTCCAGTTGAAGCGTAATGAGTTTTGAGACATTTCTAATCCAGATGTTGCTACCCCACCGGCATTACTAGCTTTTCCTGGAGCAAATAATACTTTGGCGTTTTGTAATACTTCAATTGCTTCTGGAGTTGTAGGCATGTTTGCTCCTTCAGCAACACAAATACATCCGTTCGCAACTAATGTTTTGGCTTCATCTGCATTTAATTCATTTTGAGTAGCACATGGTAAAGCAACATCACAAGTTACAGACCATGGGCGCTCTCCTTTAAAGAATTTTGCAGAAGGGTATTTTTCAACATACTCGTGAATTCGTCCACGTTTTACGTTTTTCAATTCCATTACAAAAGCTAATTTTTCAGCATCAATTCCGTCTGCATCATAAATGTATCCAGAAGAATCAGATAATGTTACAACTTTACCACCTAATTCTGTAGCTTTTTCTGTAGCATACTGAGCAACATTTCCAGATCCAGAAATAGCAACAGTTTTTCCTTCAAAAGAATCACCTTTTGTAGCTAACATACTTTGAGCAAAATACACATCACCATAACCTGTAGCTTCTGGACGAATTAATGACCCTCCAAAAGACATTCCCTTACCAGTTAATACACCAGTAAACTCATTACGTAAGCGTTTGTATTGACCAAACATATATCCTATTTCTCGTCCTCCAACACCAATATCTCCTGCAGGAACATCTGTGTTAGGGCCAATATGTCTTGATAATTCTGTCATGAAACTTTGGCAAAAACGCATAACTTCAGCATCAGATTTTCCTTTAGGGTTAAAGTCTGAACCACCTTTACCACCACCCATAGGAAGTGTAGTTAAGCTGTTTTTGAATACTTGTTCAAAGGCTAAAAACTTTAAAATACTTAAGTTTACAGACGGGTGAAAACGCAATCCTCCTTTATAAGGTCCAATTGCAGAATTCATTTCAATTCTATACCCTTTATTAATTTGTACTTCACCACTGTCATCAGTCCATGGCACACGGAACATAAGTACACGCTCAGGTTCAGTCATGCGTTCTAATAACTTGGCCTGGTTGTATTGTGGATTTTCTTCAATAAAAGGGATTACAGTTTCAGCAACTTCCGTTACCGCTTGTAAAAATTCTGGTTCATTTGGATTTCTTTTATCAACGATGTTGATAAAGTTCTTAACACTATCTTTCATTATATTGTGATTAATTTCTTAATGTAAAAAGCTTAAAGCAGAACAAATATACAGATATTCATTATATCAAAGATATAAATAAAGGTTATTTCCGTCTTTTTTTAAACATAGTAGTATTTAATTTTTTTGTTAAAGCAGTTTTTATATATTTGTTTTCTAATCTAATAAGGTAGAAGGGATGATTAAAAAATATCTTTTGGTGATTATGTTGATCGCTTTTTCTGTAGAAACGGTTAAAGCGCAGTTAGGGTTTTCACATGAAATAGGGGCAATTACAGGACCTGTGGCATTTCAATCAGATTATGGAGTTAGAAAAGATTTTGAAACAAACGCTGGTAATACTGGTTTTGGAGTAGGGATAATTCATTACATAAACTTTGCATATAGAGCAGACTGTAACTGTTATACTAAGGATACATATTTTAATGATCACTTTAAATTACGTAATGAAATTTCGTATAACACTACGTCATTAGAACATTTTGGTGAGTGGGTTGACCCAGATAGAACTTCTGCTATAGCTAGAAGATTACGCGGGATGTCTGGTAAGGCCAATGTATTTGATTTAGGATCGCAGATAGAATTTTTCCCTTATAGTATTCGTGATTTTGCTGCAGGAGGTTATGCATTTGCGCCATTTATTAGTTTAGGAGCGCATTACAATAGTTTTTCGCCAGAAGCTAATCAAGATTTAAGTGAATTAACAGCTGCAGAAATTGTAGAAACATCTAATGCAGATCCGAATAACGGAGGTTATGCTAACAATGCTATTTTCTTAGAAGACTCGGCTACAAATGAAGGGTTCTCGTCTTGGTCTTTAGTTTGGAGTGTAGGTACACGTTATAAATTAACACCGTTATCAGATTTAATGCTAGATTTAAGATGGCAATACTATTTTACAGATTTTGCAGATGGTTTAGATCATAATGCACCATCTGATAAATTTAACGATTGGAATGTATGGTTAAACTTTGGGTATATTTATTACTTAGATTAAACATCAATTATATAACAACAAAAAGCTCGGTAGTACTACCGAGCTTTTTGTTTTAATGGTACTGTACTTTTCGTAAAATTCGCAACACCTCTTTGTATTCAAGATAGATGTCTTCAGAGTGGGCTTTTAAAAACCCTTTGATGCTAATTAATTTTTCTTTAGCTACAGTAAAACCATTTAAACTTAAAATAAGACATATGGATGGCAATTTTATGATGTCTTTTAAATCGTGTTGTGTTAATTGACTATTCTGTGTTATTTTGTCAATCAATGCATTGTTGGAGTTGTTTAAATGAAATAGCGTTTTTTTATCGTATTGAGGTGGTTTAAAAATAAATTCAGAAATAATTTTATAGTTGCCATTATCTGAAAAATGCAATACTTTCTTTTCTAAAGGGTACCGCTTTACGTCGTTGTGTAGACCTAAACTGATGTATTCAGTAATTATAAAAGAGTTGTCGTTATAATGAATGTCAACTTCATCTAAAGATGAGTAAAAGAGTTTAACTTGCTCAGTCACCATTTCAATATCAACTCTTGAATAATAGGTTTCCGTTTTGATGGTTTTTTTAACTCCAGACCAGCACAGCACAAATTGTTCCTTAAACACCTTGTAATTTGGGTTGTTATCTGCGTGTCTGTTCATAAAATCAAATACCCCGTCTAAGGTGTGTTTAATGTTGTTTTTAGAGCTATTTTCAATGGTTGTAACAATAGTAGAGTTGGAATCTTTAAGTTTAAAATCAACAAGCATTAACGATGAGTTGCTTCCAATTCTTTTATAGGTAAATCCTGAGTAGTACTTATGAATGGTTTTTTTGAATGATGTAATTTTTGGAACTTCTTTCTGAAGTATGGTCACTAGCCCAATTACTTTACTTTTTGGGAGTTTTGGGAAAGGAATGTTTTCGTACAGAATTTCTGGCGGATTATGTAAGTAGGCGTTAACCAAGTTTTGTATTTTGCTGTCATCAAAAAAGTCAGCACCAGTTAAAGCGTTATCTTCATCTTCTACACCTACAACAATATAAGAATTGTTGTTTGGGTTTGCATTGGTTAAAGCGCAAATGTGTTTTAGAAACTTTCCTTTACCAACTTTGGTGTGAAGGTTTAATTGGCGTTTCTTATCATAAAAACTATTCTCATCATTGTAAGTAAGTAATCTTTTGATAAGCAGACGTTTGTTAAGCATTCTCTAAAGCTTTTGAAAAATGTTATAATTTCTTTAAAGTTATTCGTTTTTAACCAATTTTTAACAAAGAAATTAAGATAAAATATTCAATTTGCACTATTCAATTAGGAATAGTATTTTCACAGCTAAAATTTTTAAATATATGGAAGGACAGACAGCAACGATAGATATCAAAGCGATAAATGAAAAAATAGAAAAAGAAAGTGCTTTTGTAGATTTACTTGTTATGGAAATGAACAAGGTAATTGTTGGTCAGAAGTATATGATTGAACGATTATTAATAGGTTTATTAGGTCAGGGGCATATTTTATTAGAAGGTGTACCTGGATTAGCCAAAACCTTAGCAATTAACACCTTGTCTAAAGCTGTAAAAGGAAGTTTTAGTAGAATTCAGTTTACACCAGATTTATTGCCTGCAGATGTTGTAGGAACAATGATTTATAATATTAAGGAAAACGATTTTACCATCAAAAAAGGTCCTGTTTTTGCAAACTTCGTATTAGCAGATGAGATTAACCGTGCGCCAGCTAAAGTGCAATCGGCATTGTTAGAAGCTATGCAAGAAAAGCAAGTCACTATTGGTGATGAAACGTTTGTTTTAGAAAAGCCCTTCCTGGTTATGGCCACACAAAACCCTGTGGAGCAAGAAGGTACGTATCCGTTGCCAGAAGCACAAGTTGACCGTTTTATGCTAAAAACAGTTATTGATTATCCAAAATTAGAAGATGAACAACTAATTGTAAGAGCAAATTTAAAAGGAAGTTTTGCAGATGTAAATGAGGTAGTATCTATTGAACAGATTAAACGTGCTCAAGAAGCGGTGCGAGAAGTGTATATGGATGAGAAAATAGAAAAATACATTCTTGATATCATCTTTGCAACGCGTTATCCTGAAAAATATGGTTTAGAAGAATTGAAGCCATTAATCAATTTTGGCGCGTCACCTCGTGGAAGTATCAACTTAGCTACGGCAGCTAAATGTTATGCGTTTATAAAAAGGAGAGGTTATGTTATACCAGAAGATGTAAGAGCGGTAGTTACAGATGTGTTACGTCATAGAATTGGGATTACTTATGAAGCAGAAGCGGAAAACATTACTTCTGAGCAATTAGTAAATAAAATTGTGAATCATATAGAAGTACCATAATAGCCATTGTTTGTTACATCAAATAACTGAAAAGGCACATTGACTATGGATACTAAAGACTTATTAAAAAAAGTTCGGAAAATAGAGATTAAGACACGACGTTTGTCGGATCATATCTTCGGAGGGGAATATCATTCTACGTTTAAAGGACGTGGTATGACATTTTCTGAAGTGCGCCAGTACCAATACGGTGATGATGTTCGTGCAATTGATTGGAATGTTACGGCAAGAAGTAACGAGCCATATATTAAAGTGTTTGAAGAAGAGCGCGAGTTGACTATGATGTTAATGGTAGATGTCTCTGGTTCAAAATTCTTTGGAACTCAAAATCAGTTTAAAGATGAACTGGCTACGGAAATTTCAGCAACATTAGCATTTTCTGCGATGCAGAATAATGATAAAATTGGATTGATCTTATTTTCAGATGACATAGAGTTGTTTATTCCGCCTAAAAAAGGACGCTCACACGTGTTACGCATCATACGTGAGCTGATAGAATTTAAACCCCAAAGCACAAAAACAGATATTGCAGGGGCGTTTAAATTTTTGTCAAGCGTAGTGAAAAAGAAGGCGATCGTTTTTGTGTTGTCTGATTTTATTACAGATGACGATTACCAACAGACTTTAAAAATTGTGGGTAAAAAGCATGATGTTACTGGGATTAGAATTTATGATAAAAACGAAGAATCTATACCAAACATAGGTTTGGTACAGATGAAAGATGGCGAGACAAATCAAATAAAAACCATCAATACATCATCAAAAAAAGTGCGTGATAATTATGCAAAATACCATACAGAAAAAGCAGCGTACTTTGAAGACGCTTTTAGAAAAAGTGGATCAGGAGTTATAGCAACTAGAGTTGATGAAAGCTATGTAAAAAAATTATTAGGGTATTTTAAAAACAGAGGTTAAAGAAGTAACAACATGAATTGTAAGCTTATCGCAACTCATATAAATCAAATTTTAAAAGACGGAAAAGTATCGTTCATAATTCTTTGTGCGTTACTTTTTGTAACCGGTTCTTTTGCGCAACAGGTTAAAACTGCTATTGATACTACGTCTATACAGATAGGAGAAGAGTTAAAATTGATGCTGTCTGTTGAGGCAAATTCAACAGATTTAGTGGTATTTCCTGAAGTAAAATCTATGGGCTTGCTTGAGGTAATTGAATCGTATAAAACCGATACCTTAAAACATTCAAAATCTTATATTTTAAATAAAACCTACGGGTTAACTCAATTTGATTCTGGGCATTACGTGGTGCCTCAACAAAAAATTAATATAAACGGTAAAGTTTTTAAAACCGATTCATTACAAGTAGAAGTGCGAGATGTGTTGTTAGACACGGTTAAACAAAAACTGTATGATATTAAACCTATTATTGAGGTTGAAAAGCCATCTGAAGGATTTCCAAAATGGATCATTTATCTTTTAATCGGATTAGTTGTTATTGCAGGTATTGTATATGTATTGTTTTTCAGAACATCAAAAGATGAACGCGAAGCAGAACAAAAATTACCGCCGTTTGAAGAAGCTATTCAGCATTTAAAAGCTCTTGATGACAATGAGTTATTGGCAAATCAGGAGTATAAAAAATACTATTCAGAACTTACCGATGTTCTAAAGCGTTATTTAGATGAAAAGGTATATGACAATGCTTTGGAAAGTACATCTGACGAATTGATTGAGAAATTAGAATTACTTCGTGATTCAGGTAAGTTACCAATTTCAAAAGAAATTATTTCAGAATTAACCCAAGTATTACGCACATCAGATTTGGTAAAGTTCGCCAAGTCTCAACCAGATGAAGGTACAGCAAAAGTAGATAGAGGAACCATTGAAAAAATGCTGCATGAAACGAAACAGGTCATACCAGAACCAACTGAAGAAGAGTTGTTGCTAAATGAGCAGTACCGAAAAGAACAAGCGCGTAAAAAGAAACAGCAGAAGATTATATATGCATCAGTTACTGGTGTAGCGTTAATCATATTAACTGTTATTGGCTTAGGAGTCAAATACGGATTTTCAACCATGAAGGATGAAGTGTTTGGTCACCCTACAAAAGAGTTATTAGAGAGCAAATGGATTAGAAGTGCCTACGGGAGTCCGTCTATAGTTATCACCACACCACGAGTGTTAAAGCGCGTGTCAAATCAGCAACTTGAAGCGACGAATACACAAAGTTTTGCTTATGGTAGTTTGACAAGTAATTTCGGACTAATTTTAAATACTACGAGTATTCCAGATACAGCTCAGTTTGGAGTTCAGCAAATTAGTGGAACTAATGGTGAAGATGAAGATCAGCAGATAGATTTAGAGCAGATCAATGAAATGTCATTACAACTGTTGGAGCAACAAGGTGCAACGGATTTAGTGGTGAAACAAGAAGACTATGATAATGGCAACGGTTTTACAGGTATGAAAGCTTATGGAAGTTTAAATATTAAAAACCCTGTTACAAGTCAGGTTCAATCAAGCCAGTATCAAATATTAAGTTTCCAACAAGGTAAAGCTATACAACAGGTTATGGTGTTTTATCAAGAAGATGACGAGTATGCAGAGCAAATTGTTACACAAGTAGTAGATTCTATTGAACTTAAAAAAACTGAAGACTAATGTTGTGGAATTATGAATATGTAAATCCGGAATTTTTTTGGTTGCTATTAGTATTACCAGTACTAATTGTGTGGTCGGTTTTTAAACGTAAACAACAAGTTGCTACATTGCAAATTAGTAGCCTAAAAGGTTTTCAAGATACCTCGTTATTGCCAAAATTAAAACCGGTATTGTTGGCGCTTCGTTTGTTAGCAATCGCTGCCGTAATTATAGCCTTAGCAAGACCACGTACGGTAGACGTATCTTCAAAAACCAAAACTAATAAAGGAATAGATATTGTTATGGCAATAGATATTTCTGGAAGTATGTTGGCTAAAGATTTAAAACCAAATCGTTTAGAAGCTTTAAAGACGGTTGCGGGTAATTTTATAAAAGGTAGGCCAAATGATAGAATTGGCTTAGTACTTTATGCAGGAGAAAGTTATACAAAAACACCAATTACGAGTGATAAGAGTATTGTATTAGGGTCTTTAAGTGAAGTGAAATACGATAATAGAATTTCAGACGGAACAGCAATAGGGATGGGATTAGCCACTGCTGTAAACAGATTGAAAGACAGTAAGGCTAAAAGCAAAGTAATCATACTATTAACAGATGGTGTGAATAACTCTGGAACTATAGATCCAAAAATTGCGAGCGAATTAGCTTTAAATTTTGGTATAAAAGTGTACACAATAGGTCTTGGAACAAACGGTACTGCACTGTCCCCAATAGGAATCAGACCTAATGGAAAGTTTGTTTTTGATAGAGTAAAAGTTGAAATTGATGAAGCGTTACTAAAAGAAATAGCCAAGAAAACCAGTGGAAAGTATTTTAGAGCAACAGACAATAAGAAGTTAAAAGAAATATATTCAGAAATAAACAAATTAGAAAAAACAGAAGTTGAAGAATTTAAGTTTTACAACTATGACGAAAAATTCAGAATTTTTGCGCTTTTTAGTGTCGTGTTATTTTTGATAGAATTAGTGTTGAGACACACAGTATTTAGAAGTTTTATATAAATGTTTGAGTTAGAGGAAAAAATATATTTCTACCTGTTAATAGCAATTCCAATACTATTGGTAGCATTTATAATGCTTTCATTTTGGAGAAAAAAGAAGCAAGACCAATTTGCTAATCATCAATTATTAAAACGGTTAACACCAGAAAAATCTAATTTTAAAAAGCCTTTTAAATTAGTGTTATGGTCGCTAATAATTGCGTGTTTTTCAATAGGATTAGTTAATCCGAAATTTGGCATAAAATTAGAAACTGTTAAGCGCGAAGGTGTTGATATTGTGTTTGCAGTTGATGTGTCAAAAAGTATGTTGGCAGAAGATATTGCGCCAAATAGAATTGATAAGTCAAAACAATTGGTAACTCAAATCATAAATAATTTAGCGAGTGATAGAATAGGAATTATCGCTTATGCCGGACAAGCCTATCCGCAATTACCAATTACAACAGATTATGCATCGGCAAAAATGTTCTTACAGAATATGAATACAAATATGTTGTCATCACAAGGAACTGCAATTTCTGATGCCATAGAAATGGCTACAACATATTTTAATGATGAAGAACAAACTAATAGAATTTTAGTTATCATTTCAGATGGAGAAGACCATAGTGAAAATGCCATTTCAGCAGCAAGTTTGGCAGCTGAAAAGGGTATAAGAATTTTTACCATTGGTGTTGGGAAAGTTTCAGGAGGGCCAATTCCTTTAAAACGAAATGGTATTATTGAAAGCTATAAAAAAGATAAAAACGGTGAAACAGTTATTACAAAACTGAATGAAGCTGTATTGTCTGAAGTTGCTACAACTGCAAATGGTTTCTATCTAAATGGGTCAAACACACAACAAGTGGTTGATCAGATTAAAGAAGAATTATTGGCAATGGATAAAAAAGAGTTTGAAACAAAACAATACACTGATTTTGACCATCAATTTCAATGGTTTTTAGGATTCGGATTATTGTTGTTGTGTGTAGATGTATTGGTGTCAGAAAAGAAAACAAAATGGATTAAAAAATTAAATCTATTTAACGAATAACCAAATGAAAGCAATTTTAATATATAGTTTGTTGTTAGTGAGTGTGCTTTCTTTCGCACAAGAAAAAGAGCCGCCACAAGATGTGCAATACATTTATAAGGGCAACCAACAATTACACGAAGATAATTTTGTTGATGCTGAAGCCGAGTACAGAAATGCGATTTCTGAAAACCCTGTTAATGCGGTGTCTAAATTTAATTTGGGTAATGCCTATTTTAAAAACAAAAAAACAGATGAAGCGTTAATGCGCTATCATGAGGCGCAAAAAGTTGCAGAAACTAAGGCCGATAAACATAAAGCATTTCATAATATTGGTAATAGTTTTATGCAAAAAAAAGACTATGCTAGGGCAATAGAGGCCTATAAAAATGCCTTGCGTAACAATCCTAAAGATGACGAATCGCGTTATAATTTAGCCTTTGCTAAAGAGAAAAAGAAAGAGCAAGATAAGGAAGACGACAAGAATAAGGACAACAATAAAGATCAGCAAAACCAAAAAGATAACAAGGATAAAAAAGATAATAAAGACGACAAGAATAAAAACGATAAAGATTCTGATAAAAAAGAAGATGAAGGGAAGGAAGATGATAAGAAGAATTCAGATAATCAAGACGATAAAGAGAAGGATAAAAAGCAGGACGATAACGGAAAAGAAGACGATAAGAAAGATAAACAGGATGATAAGCAACAGGATAAATCTGATCAGAAAAAGCAAGACAAACCTAAGCAGCAGCCGGGACAATTATCACCACAACAAGTTCAGAGCTTGTTAGATGCAATGAATAACCAAGAAAAGAAATTACAGGAAAAAATGAATGCTAAAAAAGCGAAAGGTGTTCCTGTAAAAAATGAAAAGGATTGGTAAAAAGATGATATTACAGATGAAATTGAAAGCACACATAGTATTTATCATACTATTTATAACACAATTTGTTAGCGCTCAAGTTGAGTTTACCGCTCAAGTAAGCAAACAAAAGCTAGGTATAAATGAGCGATTACGTATTGATTTTGAAATGAATAGTGAAGGCGATAATTTTACGCCACCTGCATTTTCTGGGTTTACAGTTGTAGGAGGGCCTAGTCAGTCTGTAAGTCACTCATGGGTTAATGGTAAACGGTCGTTCTCAAAGAAATACAGTTACATTTTATCTCCAAACAAACGCGGAAAATTTACAATCAAACAAGCAGCTATTGAAATTGGAGGTAAAACGTATAAAACTATACCGGTAAACATAGAAGTTACTGCAGCGGTTGATAAACCTAAAAACAGTAACGACCCAAGTTATATTGCTAGTGAGAGTATTCATTTAGTGGCAGAGTTGTCAAATAGCACGCCTTATTTAAATGAAGCTGTTTCAGTAAAGTATAAGCTATATGTGAGTCCTCAGGTTAATGTTAGTAATTTTGATTTTGTTGACAATCCTAAATATGCCGATTTCTGGAGTCAGAATATTGATACAAAGCAATTCAAGTTCACAACAAGCACATATAAAGGAAAGCAATACCGATCTGTAGTGTTGCGTAAATCTGTGATGTATCCACAGAAAACAGGAAAATTAACTATTGAGCCCTTAACAATTGATGTAGTGGTAGATGTACCAACAAATAGAAGAGATTTCTTTGGGGGTCGTGTATATCAATCGGTACGTCATAAAGTAGCCGCAGGAAGTAGAACAATTAATGTTAAACCATTCCCAGAGACTGGAAAACCTGCTAGTTTTACAGGTGCCGTAGGTGATTTTGATTTTGATGTTACTACAACTAAAGCGGCATTAAAATCAGGCGAGTCATTACAGGCTATTGTAAAAGTTAGCGGAAAAGGAAATCTTAAATTATTTGATTTGCCAAAATTGGTGGTACCAAGTTCTTTAGAGGTTTATGAACCAGAACACAAAGAAAATGTTAAAACTAATCTATTGGGGATGTCAGGAATGATTAGTGATGTGTATACAATTGTACCACAGTATAAAGGTAATTACCCTGTTTCAAAACTAGAGTTTAGTTATTTCAATCCGAAAACAGAACAGTATCATACTGTAAGTTCTTTAGAGCATATTGTTGAAGTGTTAACCGGACCAACAAATTCTGAGGCAGTAGCAACTACGACAAATCCAATAATCAAAAAGCAGAATGTTGTAGGTAAGAACAATCAGTTTGCGTCATTTCATACCACCACATCATTTTCACCTATAGACACAAAACATTTTTTCAAATCTAACTTGTTTTGGTGTCTATTACTGTTACCATTATTAATTATTCCAGTTGTATTAGTAGTGGTTAAAAAGAAAGCATTAATAGCAAATGATGTTGAAGGTGGTAAAATTAGAAAAGCTGATAAGTTGGCTAAAAAATATTTATCAGAAGCTAAGAAACACCTTAACAACAAAGACTTATTTTATGAGTCGTTACACAAATCATTACATAATTATTTAAAAGCTAAGCTACAAGTAGAAACCACCGAGTTTAGTAAAGATAAAATTACAGCAGTTTTTCAAGAGAATAATATTGCAAATGACACTACACAACAATTTATAAACCTAATTAAAGCATGTAATTTAGCTCGATTTACACCAATGAGTAGTGATGCCATGCGGCAAGATTACAATAGTGCAGTGCAAGTAATTTCTGCTATAGATAAAACAATTTAATTGTGTGAATGAAACTATTAAATCCATGAAACATATAATTTACATCTTATTAGCAGTAACACAAATTGTATTTTCTCAAAATGAGCAATTATTTGAGAAAGCAAACAGTTTGTATAATAATGAGCAATATAATGATGCGATTTTGGTATACGATCAAATTTTAAATACCAAACAGCACTCTGTTGACGTATATTTTAATAAAGCCAATGCACATTATAAATTAAATCAAATTGCAGAAAGTATTTATAATTATGAAAAAGCCTTGCAATTAGATTCTTCAAATGAAGATGTATTAACCAATTTAGCTTTCGCAAATAATATGCGTATTGATGAAATAGACGTGATTCCTACTAGTGGATTTTCAAAGTTGTTTTCTGCATTTGTAAATATGATGTCTTTTGATACTTGGGCAATTCTAGCAATTGTTTTTATGCTGTTATTTGTAGGATGTTTTGTACTGTATAGCCTATCAAAGTACACGTCAAAAAAGCGCATCTATTTCGTTACGGCATTAGCAGGTTTACTGCTATCTGTGTTATCTGTTGCCTTTGCATACCAACAAGAGTCTTATGTGAAAACAACTCAATATGCAATTGTGTTTTCTAAAGAGTCTAAAGTAAAAACTGATCCTAAACTTAGCAGTGAAGACGCATTTACGTTACATGAAGGTACAAAGGTTAAAGTTTTGGAAGTGTTTGATGGTTGGGTGAAAATTAAACTGACTAACGGTTCAACAGGCTGGCTGGTTCAAACAGATATTAAAAACTTGTAATTAGGCACACTATTTGAGGTAGGGAATTGAAAAAAACATTAAAATATAAAAAACAACAGATATGAAAACGATAACTACTTTAGTTTTGGGATTATTTTCAATAGTAACATTCTCACAAAACATTGAAAAACACACGGCAGATTTTTCAGATTTAAAAACATTTGATGGCATATCTGTAAAGTTGATACAATCGGATGAAAATAAAGCCGTCATATCGGGTAAATATGCTGATGATGTGATGTTGGTGAATAAAAATGGGCTATTAAAAATTAGATTAAGGACTCAAAGGTCATTTAACGGATACGACACCTATGTAACGTTGTATTACAAAACACTACATCTAATTGATGCTAATGAAGGGTCTTATATATCTTCTGATGAACAAATAAACGCAGTTGATGTAGAAGTGAAAGCACAAGAAGGGTCTGAAATTGAATTGAATATTGCGGCAAAAAGGTTAAATGTAAGATCGGTTTCTGGAAGTGAAGTTACAATAAATGGTGTTGTAGATCATCAAGATGTGGTGGTTAACTCAGGAGGGAAATATAATGCTAAAGGTTGTAAAACACTACAAGCAGAAGTTAATGTAAGTGCTGGAGGTTCAGCAAAAGTATACGCGACTGATGTGGCAAAAGCAACAGTTAAAGCAGGAGGGAATATAAGAATTTATGGTAATCCTAAAATTGCAGATACTAAAGAAGTATTAGGAGGTAATATTACAGTGGTAAAGTAATTACGCCCCCATTAAGTCTTCTCTTAACTCTTCTTCTTGTTTGATGATGTTAGGGAAAATCATTGAGGCTAGCCCTTTTACAGGCTTGTATAAAATAGATTGATTTAATTTGTCATCACTCATAAATTCAATAGTTTTATTGGTGTGAGAAAACACAATAAGTACAACACTTAAAATAAATCCAATTTTTAACACTCCAAAAGCCGCGCCTAATAGTTTATTCAAAATTCCTAAAGCTGCAAAATCTGCCAATTTAGTAAAGGCTTTTCCAGCTAAGGAAACGAGTAAAACTATGGCAAAAAATGTAATTGCAAAAGCCATGACGTTTACATATTTTTCGTCCCAATTTACCGTATCACCTAATTTATCTGAAACATAATGAGAAAAGTGTATGGCGCCATACACACCTGCAACCAGTGCTACTAAAGAAGCTACTTCAACAAAAAGCCCTTTCATAAATCCGCGAATTAACCCAAAAATTAGTAAGGCACCTAAAACGATATCTATTATACTCATAGTAATGAAAACTTATAAAAACAAATATACAGTTTTATAAGTATCAAATCTTGTGAGCTATAAGAAAAATTCATTGTTATAAGCATTGCCAACAGTAGCAATTAAAGTATCTTTGTAGGCATAATTTCTTGTTAATTAAAAGACCATTACATTATGATAAAAAACGATTTATTTTTAAGAGCATTAAAAGGAGAAACAGTAGATAGACCACCGGTTTGGATGATGAGACAAGCAGGTAGATATTTACCAGAATTTATTGCAATACGTGAAAAATATGATTTTTTTACCAGATGTCGTCAGCCAGAATTAGCATCAGAAATAACAGTACAACCAATACGTCGTTATGGGATGGATGCTGCTATTTTATTTTCAGATATTTTAGTCATCCCTCAAGCGATGAATATTGATGTGGAAATGAAACCGAATTTTGGGCCATATTTACCAAATCCGGTACGTGATCAAAAAGCAGTGGATAATGTAATTATACCAGACGTTAATGATGCATTAGGCTATGTAATGGAAGGGATTAAAGCTACTAAAGAAAAATTAAATAATGAAATTCCATTAATCGGTTTTGCGGGGTCTCCATGGACAATTTTATGCTATTGTGTACAAGGTCAGGGATCTAAGAATTTTGATAAAGCTAAAGAATTTTGTTTCACTAATCCAGTAGCAGCACATCAATTATTGCAAAAAATTACTGACACCACCATAGCCTATTTAAAAGCAAAAGTAGCAGCAGGAGTTAACGCAGTACAAGTGTTTGATTCGTGGGGAGGTATGCTATCTCCTACAGATTATCAAGAGTTTTCTTGGCAATATATCAATCAAATCATCGAAGCGTTAAAAGACGATGCTCCTGTAATTGCATTTGGTAAAGGTTGTTGGTTCGCATTAGGAGAAATGGCAAAATCTAACGCCTCAGCTTTAGGAGTAGATTGGACCTGCTCTGCTCGTAACGCACGTTATTTGACTGGAGGAAATATCACCTTACAAGGTAATTTTGATCCATCTCGTTTATTATCACCACCAGCAGAAATAAAAAAGATGGTCACACAAATGATTAATGAGTTCGGAAAAGACAAGTATATTGTAAATCTTGGTCATGGTATTTTACCAAATATTCCGTTAGATAACGCTAAAGCATTTATTGATGCTGTAAAAGAATATAAAGCATAAGTCTTTTAAAAATAATGAAAGAACAGTTTCAAGCCTATATACAACAGTTACAAGACGCCATTTGCGCCAAATTAGAAGCTGTTGATGGTAAAGCAAAGTTTAAAGAAGATTTATGGGACAGACCCGAAGGTGGAGGAGGAAGAACTCGTGTGATTGAAAACGGTGATGTGTTTGAAAAAGGAGGGGTAAACATCTCTTCAGTATTTGGAAAGCTACCTGAGCAGTTGCAAAAAACATTAAACGTTTCTCAAGGTGATTTTTTCGCATGTGGGTTGAGTTTAGTGATTCACCCTAAAAATCCAATGGTGCCAACCGTACATGCCAATTGGCGTTATTTTGAAATGTATGACGAGCAAGGTAATATTGTAACTCAATGGTTTGGTGGTGGACAAGATTTAACACCGTATTATTTATTTGATGACGATGCTATTCATTTTCATCAAGTGTGTAAAGATGCTTGTGACAAGCATGACACGTCTTTGTATCCAGAATATAAAAAACGTTGTGATGACTATTTTTATAACGCCCACCGAAAAGAAGGTAGAGGTATAGGCGGATTGTTTTTTGATTATCTGAAAGAAACAGATGATATTAGTTTACAGGATCGCTATGATTTTGTAACTGAAATAGGAAACAGTTTCTTGAATAGTTATGTGCCTATTGTAGAAAAAAGAAAAGAATTGAATTATACACCAGCGCAGAGAGATTGGCAAGAAGTAAGAAGAGGACGTTATGTAGAATTCAATTTAGTACATGATAGAGGAACGTTATTTGGCTTAAAAACAAATGGTAGGATTGAAAGTATATTAATGAGCTTGCCACCAAAAGTACAATGGCATTACAATCATTTGCCAGAACAAGGAAGTGAAGAAGAACGATTAATTAACGTATTACAACAACCAAAAAACTGGGTTTAACATGTATCCATTAAGAAGAAACCGTCGATTGAGAACTAATGAGGCTATTAGAGCATTAGTAAGAGAAAATACCATTACTCCAAATGATTTTTTAGTGCCGCTTTTTGTAGTAGAAGGAATGGGAGTTAAAGAAGAAATAGAGTCGATGCCAAACTACTACCGTTATAGCTTAGACTTACTATATATGGAGGTAAAAGCATTATGGGCATTGGGTTTAAAGTCGGTGTTGTTGTTTGTAAAAGTACCAGACAATTTAAAAGATAATGCAGGAACTGAAGCCTTAAATTCAGAAGGACTGATGCAACGTGCAATTAGAACGGTTAAAGACGCCTGCCCAGATATGTTGGTGATGACTGATGTGGCATTAGATCCATATTCGTCTTACGGTCATGATGGAATTGTAGAAAATGGTAGCATTTTAAATGATGAAACGGCCGATTTACTTTCAGAAATGGCAGTGTCGCACGCAAATGCAGGAGCAAATTTTGTAGCGCCAAGTGATATGATGGACGGAAGAATAGGAGTGATACGTGAAGCTTTAGAAGATGACGGTTTTGTTGATGTAGGTATTATGAGCTATTCAGCTAAATACGCCTCAGCATTTTACGGACCTTTTAGAGACGCATTAGATTCAGCGCCTGTTGATAAAGTTGATGTGCCTAAAGATAAAAGTACTTATCAGATGGATTATGCCAATCGTTATGAGGCTATGCGTGAAACAGAAATGGATATTGATGAAGGCGCAGATATCGTAATGGTTAAACCTGGTATGCCGTATTTAGATATTGTTCGTGAAGTAAAAAATGAATTTGACGTACCTGTAGCGGTATATCAAGTAAGTGGTGAATATGCTATGATTAAAGCAGCAGCTGAAAAAGGTTGGCTAAATCATGACCAAACTATGCTTGAAAGCACCATGGCATTTAAACGTGCTGGCGCAGATATAATTGCCAGTTATTTTGCAAAGGATGTAGTTAAATTATTATCTTAGGGATAGTTATTACTTGAAAACTTAAAAAAACTGAATGACAGTATTAATTTTATACGCTCTACTTTCAATAATTTTTTCATTCATCTGCTCTATTCTTGAAGCGGTATTATTGAGTGTTACACCAACATTTGTAAACTTAAAGAAGAAAGAAGACAAAGCTTTTGCGCATCATTTAGAAGAACTTAAGCAGGATGTAGATAAGCCTCTTATTGCAATTTTAACGTTGAATACGGTGGCACATACAGTAGGAGCAATAATGGTTGGTTCTGAAGCTAAAAATGTATTTGGCGATGAAGGTAATGGGGTATTCATGGTATCTGCAATTATGACCGTGTTAATATTAGTGGCTTCAGAAATTATTCCTAAAACTATTGGAGCAACACATTGGAAAAACTTAGCGCCAATTTCAACCTTACTTCTAAGAGGTCTGATTTTAATTTTTAAATGGACAGGAATAATCTGGTTATTGCAATTGGTAACCAAATTGTTTGGTAAAGGAGGCCATGGACATAATGTACTCAGTAGAGAGCATTTTTCTGTTATGGCAGAAATGGCAAAGGAAGAGGGTGTTTTTGAAGAGTCGGAATCTAAAGTGATTAAAAATCTTCTGAACTTTAAATCTATTTACGCTAAAGATGTCATGACACCGCGAAGTGTGATGAAAACTGCTGAAGAGACTACCACATTAAAAGACTTTTTTGAAGCGAATAAAGATTTACGTTTTTCAAGAATTCCAATTTATAAAGGGGATAATCCTGATCATATTACCGGGTTTGTATTAAAAGAAGAAGTATATAAAAACTTAGCTGAAAATCTTGATCAAAAGCATTTGATTGATATCAAACGCCGTTTATTAGTTGTAGATAGAGAAGTGCCTATTCCGAGTTTGTTTGAGCAGTTAATTCAAGAGAAAGAACATGTGGCTTTAGTTGTTGATGAATTTGGATCAGTCAGTGGTTTAGTAACTATGGAAGATGTTATTGAAACCTTGCTTGGTCTAGAAATTATGGATGAAAGTGATACTGATTCAGACATGCAACAATTGGCACGAGAAAACTGGAAAATACGTGCTAAACGTTTAGGTATTATAGGGGATGATGAGTGATACTGATGTAGCAACAATAACCACTCCTCTTGGAATATGTGAAATTCAAGGTAGTGAACAAGGTATTTCTAAAGTTTCTATATTGAACGATGCGGTTGAGGTTACAGAACACATTCCACAATCTTTACAAGCATGTGTAAGTCAGCTTCAAGATTATTTTAATGGTACCCGAAAAGACTTCGATTTAACGTTTGATTTACAAGGCACTCAATTCCAGAAAAAAGTTTGGATGTCGTTGTTAAACATTCCGTTTGGGTGCACCACCACATACCTACAACAAGCACGATTATTAGGCGATGAAAAAGCAATAAGAGCAGTAGCATCGGCTAATGGTAAAAATCCAATCTGGGTTATTTTACCTTGTCATAGGGTCGTTGGCTCAGATGGTTCGTTAACGGGATATGCAGGAGGTCTGTGGCGCAAAAAATGGTTGTTAGAACACGAACAAGGTTGTAAGCAACAGCGCTTGTTTTAAAATTACGTATCTTTAATATAATGTATAAAATCGCATTTAATTTTTTAAAGCGCTTCTTTTCTGAGGCTGCACTGTTTAAGCACGGATTTAATTTGTCGCCAATGTATCGTAGATCTGTTGGTAAACTGGTATTTGTGTCAAAAGATTTGCATAATGTACACGTTCATATTCCTTTAAATTATAAGAACAGAAATTATGTTGGGGCTATTTTTGGAGGTAGTATGTTTTCTGCCACAGACCCGATTTATATGATTCAACTTATGAATATTTTAGGAGATGATTATGTGGTATGGGATAAAGCGGCTGATATAAAATACAAGCGCCCTGCAAGAGAAACTGCACATGCTCATTTTCAGTTTTCTGAAGAGGAAATCAAGATGATTAAAGATAGAGTAATTGCAGAAAAAGAAATTGATTTTGAAAAAACCTTAGCAATAACAAACCAAAATAATGTGATATTTGCTGAGTTATCTAAAACGATATATATAGCCCAAAAAGACTACTATAAAGAGAAAATAAAGCACAGAACTCATAAATAATAGTAGTATGTTACAGAAAGTAAATCCAGAACATATCTTGTTTTTAGATATTGAAACGGTTCCAGAACATCCAAATTATAACGAATTAAATGATGAGCTTAAAGAACTCTGGTCACAAAAAACCCAATACCAAAGACAGGAGAGTATTTCCGCCGAAGCATTTTATAATCGTGCAGGAATTTGGGCTGAATTCGGTAAAATTATATGCATTTCTGTAGGATATTTTGTCATTCAAAATGCCGAACATCAGTTTAGAATAACGTCATTTTCTGGTGATGAGTACCAAATACTTTTAGACTTTAAATCACTTTTAGATCGTCACTTTTTTAAACCACAGCATTTGTTATGTGCACATAATGGTAAAGAGTTTGACTTCCCGTTTATTGCTCGTAGAATGGTAATACACGGTATTGAAATTCCTAACATATTAAATCTATTTGGTAAGAAACCTTGGGAGATACAGCATTTAGATACTATGGAGTTGTGGAAGTTTGGTGACTATAAACACTACACCTCATTAAAATTATTAACCTCTATTTTAGGAATACCTTCTCCTAAAGATGATATTGACGGAAGTCAGGTTGCTGAAGTGTATTACCAAAATAATGACATTAAGCGTATTGTGAACTATTGTGAAAAGGATACTATTGCTGTTGCTCAAATATTTTTAAAGTACCGTAGAGAGCAATTACTTTTAGAAGAGGATATTGTTTATGTATAAAAAAACCGGAGCCAATTGCTCCGGTTTTTTTATACATATTAACAATAATAATTTACTGTTTTATTATTTTAACAACACCTGATCCTTTATCAGAATGTATTTGCATAAAATATAACCCACTAGCAAATTCAGACATGTCAATAGTCATTTGCGATTGCATTTGAGATAAGTCAATAGCTTTTATAAAACGACCATTTATGTCTCTAATTTCAGCTGATGATAAATCAATTGAATTTATTCTGTCAATAGTAATGGCTCCATTAGTAGGATTTGGATAAATATTGATGTTAGCGTTTAAGTATTCAGAATCTGTAATTGATAATGTACCAGTACAGTTATAGATGGCAACATCATCTAAATACCAACCTATGGCACCATTACATCCGTCAGTACCCATTTCCCAACGGAACTGTATTGTTGAGTTAGACGTAACTCCTAATGAAGATAAATCTATAACACTTTGTCCCCAACTTCCAGAACCTGCAGTTCCTTCATCACCACCAGTAAAAGCATCTTGACCCGCTAACGGGTTGTCATTTCCTGCGCTAACAGGTTGTATAGTGCCGTTTGGAGGATTTACCGAATATGATCCATTAGGAACAATTGTCCATGAACCACCATTTAAACGGTATTTGATGTTACCACCATCCCATTCAGCTTCTGTGGCTACATAATGGTCAAAAGCCATTTCAAATGTACCTCCTGTAACTTCAGGAATATTAATTACTGGACTTTCAAGTCTGATAATACCATTTTCTAAATCAGCAGAACAATCTCCGTTAATAGGATCTATTCCAAAAATTCCATTACCGGCTCTACTTCCTGGCAGAGAAGAAACTATAGTCCAATCTCTAGATTCCCATGTTGCAGGATTTGTAGGTAATTGAGATACTGTCCAAGCGCCTAACCCAGACTCCCAATCTTCATAGTATAATCTGCTATTAGTTGCTGCTGCGCATAAAGCTGGTGCTGGTTCTAATAATGGCTCAAAGCCACAAGCATCAGGATTTATTTTCAATTCTACGGCATATACGGCGTTTAACACTTGAGTAACATCTGAAGCAGTAATTATCTCACCAGAAGGTCCTGCTGGAGTACTTGTAGTTGATAAACCTTCTAGGTTGACTCCTAATAAATCGTTAGCAGCTGCTTCTAAAGCGTTACCTAAATCTTCAAAATTACTGGTCGCAGTTAAATAAGAACTTTGCGTTCTCCAGAAGATATGAGCCGCTTTGGTAAATCCAATTCCTGTGATGGTATAGCCATTATAGGTTCCTCCATCTACCAAAAGGGCGTATGCGTGGTTTGGTATACCAGAATTGATATGTACACCTCCACCATCAGAAGCTGCACAGTGGTAATTACCGTCAGTTACTTTTCCTGGGTCTCCATTACAAGGTGGGTTCCACATATCTCTAATTGCTCCTCCAAAAGCACTTGCATCTTCTCCCATTCTCCAACGGTCAGAGCTATTACAAAATGGAGTTCTTAATGATAAGTCTTCACCGGCATCTTCATAGTTATTCAATAAATCTATTGTTTCTCCCCAAATGTCTGAAAATGACTCGTTCATAGCACCAGACTGGTAGGCGTATATCAAACCACTTGTGTATTCTGTGTATGCGTGCCCCCATTCATGTGCAATAACATCATCTGTTGCTGTACCGTTACAGTAGTTTGCAGTTGCTCCGTTCCAATTGGCATTAGGACAAGCTATACCAGGATTATTGTTAATGGTTCTCATTTGAGCATCTGCACCATCATATGATACATAGCCAAAAGCATTGTTGAAAAAATGATACATATGCCCAGAAGCAATAACTTCGTTTTGTTGCCATTGAGTTAATCCGCCTGGTAAAGGGTCACCTTCTTGCCAAACAACATTGCCAGTGTTTTGTTCATACACAATTCTATCCATTGCATGAGCCATACCTGTAAATTGTTCAGTAATACTGCCATCATGTGCATTCACAAATAGGTATTCTCTAACATCATTATTGTTTCTAACCTCTATTTCATACACAAGTTTTTGTAATGTCATAATACCACGTTCAATCCCTTTAGGGAATATATACATGGTGTTTTTTTGTGCAAATATATCTGTATTAGAGTAATTTATACCTTGGTTGTTTACAGTATTTAAAGCTATTGTTTCTGCTTGTTGTTTAGTAATACTTGGCGTAGTGTTTAACTTAATATTTGGAATGAAATTACCATTGATTGCAGTTAATTGCTCATTACTATTAAAGTGAAAATAAAGTTTTCCATCATACACAGGGACATTATTTTTAACTTGTGTGTAAATTAACCTAGTTAAATTATTAGCATCTGTTTGTTTTGACGCATAATTAAGTTGACTTGAAATATCTGTAATACCAAATATAGATTTATATTGTGATAAGAACGCCTGTACTTTTTGTTGGCGTGTAGTTGCGTTGATATGTAATGGTTGACTTGCCGGAAATTTGATGAATTTCGGAACTCCTGTGCTTGGGTTTAGTGTAATTGTAGCATTGGTGTTGTAAACTAAAGCGTCTAATAGCTTTTGGTTTTGTGAATACACCTGTACTGTACAAAAAAACAAAGCAACAAGAAGTGCTTGTTTGAGTAGAGTTGTTTTCATTTTGAGTTGTGTAATTTTTATGGTTAAACTTTGTAAATATAATGAAATTAAAACACTTTAACTGATGTTTTTACCTGTTGTCGATGTATAGGTGAGGTGAGTCATTAATAAAAAAAGCCGAAGTATAACTTCGGCTTTTTAGTTTTTTAGGCTTTACTTATTAGTTTGTAATAATCAATTGTTTTGTTGCCTTTTTATTGTCATGTTCAATTTGTATAATGTATGACCCATTAGCAATAGTATTTAACTCAATTGTTTTGTTGAATAAACTATTGTTATTGTCAAATTTGTTTGCATACACTAAACGTCCTTGTAAATCATATAATGAAATGTTAATTGGACTATTTGAAGCATCATTCATTTGAATATGTAAATTACCTTGAACAGGGTTGGGCCATAATTTTA
>JBMYYK010000016.1:0-47680 GCA_049609325.1 Flavobacteriaceae bacterium
TACCAATTAATATTGAGGATGAAATGAAATCAGCTTACATTGATTATTCAATGTCAGTTATTGTTTCACGTGCTTTACCAGATGTAAGAGATGGAATGAAGCCAGTTCATAGACGTGTACTTTTTGGTATGCATGAGCTTGGAGTTACTTCTAATAAAGCCTATAAGAAGTCTGCAAGAATAGTTGGAGAGGTTTTAGGAAAGTACCACCCACACGGTGATACATCAGTATATGATGCCATGGTACGTATGGCACAAGAATGGAGTTTACGTTATATGTTAGTTGACGGTCAAGGGAACTTTGGTTCTGTTGATGGTGATAGTCCTGCAGCAATGCGTTATACAGAGGTGCGTATGCGTAAGATTTCTGAAGACATGTTGGCTGATATTGATAAAGATACTGTTGACCATCAATTGAACTTTGATGATACTTTAAAGGAGCCTAAAGTGTTGCCTACGCGAATACCTGGCTTATTAGTTAATGGTGCTTCTGGTATTGCAGTAGGTATGGCTACAAACATGCCTCCTCATAATTTAGCTGAGGTTGTTGATGGAACCATTGCTTACATTGATAATAATGATATTGAGGTTGAGGAATTAATGCAGCATGTAAAAGCTCCAGATTTTCCAACAGGAGGAGTAATTTACGGTTATGAAGGCGTACGTGACGCTTTTAAAACGGGTCGTGGTAAAATTGTAATCAGGGGTAAAGCCATTATTGAAGAGGTGCAAGGACGTGAGTGTATTGTAGTCTCTGAAATTCCATACCAAGTGAATAAGGCAGATATGATTAAGAAAACTGCCGACTTAATTAACGATAAAAAGTTAGAAGGAATTTCATCAATTAGAGATGAATCTGATAGAAACGGAATGCGTATTGTGTATATCTTAAAGCGTGATGCAGTTCCGAATATCGTATTAAACAAGTTGTATAAGTACACAGCACTACAATCATCTTTTAGTGTTAACAATATCGCTTTAGTTAATGGTAAGCCACAAATGTTAAACTTGAAAGAGTTGATACATTATTTTGTTGAGCATAGACATGACGTTGTAACAAGACGAACTAAATACTTGTTAAAGAAAGCTGAAGAGCGCGCTCATATTTTAGAAGGGTTAATCATTGCTTCTGATAATATAGATGAAGTAATTGCTTTAATAAGAGGCTCTAAAAATACTGAGGAAGCAAGAGGTAAGTTAATGGAGCGTTTCAGTTTATCTGAAATCCAAGCGCGTGCTATTGTTGAAATGCGTTTACGTCAGTTAACTGGCCTTGAACAAGATAAGTTACGTGCTGAGTATGACGAACTAATGCTTACTATACAAGATTTAAAAGAGATTTTGGCTAGTGAACCTAGAAGAATGCAAATCATTAAAGATGAGCTATTAGAAGTTCAAAAGAAATATGGTGATGAGCGTCGTTCTGAAATTAATTATGCCGGTGGAGATGTTAGTATTGAAGATTTGATACCTAATAGCCCGGTTGTAATTACAATATCTCACGCAGGTTATATAAAACGTACTCCTTTAGATGAGTATAAAAAGCAAAATAGAGGTGGAGTAGGTGCAAAAGGCTCTTCAACACGAAATGAAGATTTCTTAGAGCATTTATTTGTGGGTACTAATCACCAATACATGTTGTTTTTCACACAGAAAGGAAAATGTTTCTGGATGCGTGTATATGAAATACCAGAAGGAAGTAAATCATCTAAAGGTAGAGCCATTCAAAACTTGATAAATATTGAGCAAGACGATAAAGTTAAAGCGTTCATTTGTACTCAAGATTTAAAAGATGAAGACTATATCAATAGTCAGTACGTGATAATGGCTACTAAAAAAGGTCAAGTTAAAAAGACCTCGTTAGAACAGTATTCACGTCCAAGAACCAATGGTATTAATGCTATTACAATTAAAGATGGTGATGAGCTATTAGAAGCAAAATTAACTACGGGTAATAGTCAAGTAATGCTAGCATTAAAGTCTGGTAAATCAATTCGTTTTGAAGAAAGCAAAACCCGTCCGATGGGTAGAGGAGCTTCAGGAGTTCGTGGAATTACGTTAGCACATGATAATGACGAAGTAGTAGGTATGATTGCTGTAGATGATATGGAGAGTAACATCCTAGTGGTTTCAGAAAATGGTTATGGTAAACGTTCAAGTTTAGAAGATTACAGAATCACGAACCGTGGTGGTAAAGGTGTAAAAACTATTTCGGTAACAGAGAAAACAGGAGAGTTAGTTGCTGTTAAAAATGTTACAGATGATGATGATTTAATGATTATTAATAAATCTGGATTAACAATTCGTATGGCAGTTTCTGATTTACGTGTTATGGGACGTGCTACACAGGGTGTTCGTTTAATTAATATTAAAGGTAAAGACTCTATAGCTGCGGTGGCTAAAGTAATGCCAGAAGATCAAGATGATGTTGAGGTAGACGGTTTATTGGAAGGCAATGGCACAACTATTGCACCTAATGCTACAAACGAAGAAGAATAAATTATATAAAAATGAATTCATAAAACCACATAGCGTCATTATAACAATATGTGGTTTTTTATTTAAACCCAAGAATATGAAAAAACAAGTATTGGCAATTGCTATGTTAGGACTAACAAGTGTAGCATTTGCTCAAAAGAATGAAGTTAAAGCTCTAGAAAAGGCTGTAAAATCAGAAAAATATGCAGATGCAAAGGCGCTTATTGCTGTTGCAGAGACTGTAATGTCTAATGCAGATGATAAAACCAAAGCAAAGTATTACTACTTGAAGGCAAAGGCAATGCTTAATGGTAATGATTATGAAGGGATTAGTGAATCTTTAGCAGAGTTTGAAGCTCATAAATCATCTAAGTATGAAGTGGAAATATCTCAGCTTAAAGGTGAAATTACATCTAAGCTAGTTAATGAAGCAATTGCAGATCAAGGAGCTGGTAAACAAAAAGAGTCTGCTAAAAAATTACATGCGGCATATAAGTTATCTGGTGATCAGGAATATCTGTACCACGCAGCTAATTCATATGTTGTATCTAAAGACTATAAATCGGCCTTACCATTATTTAATGAGTTAAAAGATAAGGGGTATACTGGGGTAAAGAAAAAGTTTTACGCTTATAATAAAGAAACTAAACAAGAAGAGGTGTTTTCAGATAAAGCAATGCGACTTTTAGCGGTAAAATCAGGAACACATATAAATCCTACAGAAAAACTGTCTGCCTCTGTGTTACCAGATATTATTAAGAATGTTGCTTTTATGAATGTTGAATTAGGTAATACCGAAGCGGCAATAACTGCAATTAAAGAAGCAAGAGCAACAGAACCAACAAATGTTGATTTGATTTTAACTGAGGCTAATTTGTATTTAAAGCTTGGTGAAAAAGATAAATTCAAGGCATTGATGCAGGAAGCTATAAAGCAAGACCCTAATAATGGAACGTTATTTTTTAATTTAGGTGTTATCTCAGCTGAGCAAGGTGATAATGAATCTGCAAGGGAATATTATCAAAAAAGTTTAGAATTAAACCCTGAAGATATAAATACTAACTTCAATATGGCTGCTTTAATATTAAAAGAAGAAACAGTTGTAGTTGATCAAATGAATTCTTTAGGAACTTCATCTGCGGATAATAAGAAGTATGATGAGTTACAAGAAAAGAGAAATTCAATTTATAAGTTGGCTGTACCGTATTTAGAAAAAGTTTTAACAATTGATGCTAAAAATGAAAGTGCGGCACAAACGTTAAAAAATATGTATAGTGTTTTAGGTGAAACTGAGAAGTTTAAAGCTATGAAAGCATTATTAGAATCATTATAAAATTTAATGGTTATTCTATATGAAAAAACGAGCTAATTAGCTCGTTTTTTTATTTATATAATTCGTTTGATGACTCGGAGTTTGTGCGTATGAGTATTGCGTTCAGTATTAAAAATACCGGTATGGTCTAGTCTGTCAACTCTAACTTCTCCATGCGCATGAATGATGTAGTTGTCTTTCATGATAATACCCACATGGGTGATAGCGCCTTCATTGTTGTCAAAAAAAGCTAAATCACCAGGTTCACTTTCTTCAATAAAACTTAAGGCTTCTCCTTGTTTGGCTTGCTGTGAAGCATCTCTAAATATTTTATATCCATTAAGCTTATAAACCATTTGGGTAAAACCACTACAATCTATACCAAATGGAGTTTTACCACCCCATAAATACGGAGCGTTTAAATACATAAACGCTGTTTGTACAATGTTGTGTTTTGGCTGTGTATTGTATAACACATCTCCGTCATATTGATGTTGTAAAAGAGTCAGGCCATTTAGAGTTGCTCCTAATGGAATCAAGTTTAAATGGCCGTCTTTTGTGGTAATATATTCTACCAAATCGGCAGAAACATGTATGGGTTCTGATGACAATTGGCTGTAAATGTCTTCTGAAATTTCTAAATACTGCTTGTTGTCTATCCAACCTTCGTAATTATCATAAGCTAAACGTATTTTACTCCATTTTTTGCGTTGTTCTAAAACTTTAAACCAATCTCCGTACAGCACTTGTGAAACTAATTCACTCGTGTCGGTAGGTTCAAGTCTTAATGGGACAATGCTTAAATGTGTAATTCCGTATTGCATTATAACTTAAAATTAAGCACGTTCAATTACTATTGCAGATGCACCACCACCACCATTACAAATTGCTGCGGCACCAGTTTTAGCATTGTTTTGCTCTAATACATTTAATAAAGTGATTAAGATACGAACTCCTGAACATCCTAATGGGTGTCCTAATGATACAGCACCACCATTCACATTTACATTATCTGCATTCAAATCTAATATTTTCATATTTGCTAAACCAACAACAGAAAATGCTTCGTTAAACTCAAAATAATCTACATCATCAATGTTAATATTTGCTTTGTCTAAAGCTTTAGGAAGTGCTTTTGCTGGTGCTGTAGTGAACCATTTAGGTTCTTGTGCAGCATCTGCATATCCTGTAATGTAAGCTAATGGTGTTAAACCTAATTGCTTTGCTTTTTCTTCAGACATTACAATTACGGCGCCAGCACCATCATTAATAGTAGATGAATTAGCCGCAGTAGCTGTACCTTCTTTAGTAAACGCTGGGCGTAAAGCTGGTACTTTATCTAGTTTAATATTTGTGTATTCTTCGTCTTTTGCAACGATTTTCGGCTCACCTCTACGTTGCGGTACTTCTACAGGAACCACTTCATTGTCAAATTTTCCTGCTTCCCAAGCCGCAGTTGATCTTCTGTAAGATTCAATAGCAAAATTATCTTGGTCTTCTCTTGAAATATTGTATTCCGTAGCACAGGCATCTGCACACACTCCCATAGCTTCTTGGCTGTAGGCATCAACTAGACCATCAACCTGCATTCCATCTAACATTTTTGATGGACCGAATTTTGTAGACGATCTTGCATGGAAATAATGTGGGATTAAACTCATGTTTTCCATTCCTCCAGCTACAACAACTTCGGCATCACCACTTTTAATAGCTTGAGCAGCTTGCATTACAGCTTTCATACCAGAAGCACAAACTTTGTTGATTGTTGTTGCAGGAACATTTTCTGAAATTCCAGCATGAATAGCTGCTTGTCTTGCAGGAGCTTGACCGTTACCAGCCTGAACAACATTACCCATAATTACTTCGTCTACTTCATTAACATCTAAATTAATTTTAGCTAACGCGCCTTTTATAGCTGTTGCTCCTAATTTTGTAGCAGGAACAGTTGATAAACTTCCTAAAAAACTTCCTATTGGTGTTCTTGCAGCAGAAACAATGACAACTTTTGTACTCATATCTTTATGTTTTGTATATCTGTAATAAAATTATATGTCTGCGAATTTAATGAATTTTTGTCGTGTTTGTAAATAATATTTGAGCTGATTTGTTGAATTTGTTTTAAAAAGATTTTAAGAATCTGTATCGGCATTTATATTTTAGTATTTTTGAGTGAACAATGTGTTATTATGAGAAAAAACTTCGCGAGTTTATACCAATACCAGTCGGATATTTATAAAGTAATTTTATTTATAGTCTCTACAATATTTATAGTATATCTCTTTCCTAAAGGAGGGGCATTTAAGTATAATTTTGAAAAAGGTAAAGTATGGCAAAACGAAAATTTATATGCGCCGTTTGATTTTCCAATTCAAAAAACAGACCAACAACTAACAGATGAAATATCTGAATTAAAACAGAGTATACCAGCGTATTTTATTTTAGATACTGTAATTCCTACTACCTCCAAAGACGGATTAATACAAGAGTTTAATACAACATTTCCAGATTCATTAAATACTCGTATAGTAACGCAATTACATTTGAAAATTGAAGAAACAATAGCTAGTATTTATAGTACAGGAGTTTTATCTGAAGATATTTATTTACCGGTAGATAAAGATGTGGTTTTAAAAATTAAAAACTCTGATGCAGCTATAAATAGTAGGTTTGGTAGTTTGTTGTCTACAGAAACTCTAGGTGCTGCGATTCAGAAAAGTTTTTCAGATTCTATTTTTAAGCCATATACTAATTATTTAACCTCAGTATTTTTCAATCATATTAGAGGGAATGTAAGGTATGATAAACCATTTAATGATGAAGTTTTCGAACAAGAAAAAAGCAAGTTACTACCAACTATTGGCTTGCTGAAAGAAAATTCAATTATAATTTCTAAAGGGGAAGTTATTGAAGGTGAAAAATATCAAAAATTACAGTCGTTAAAAATAATTTATGAATCGCAAGTGTGGAATAAATCTAACTATAATTGGATCGTTTTTGGTTACACAATTTTAGTGGTATTGGCATTGCTTATGTTGGTGTTATTTGTGAAAAAATACCGATTATCTATATACAATAACAATACAAAACTCACCTTTATATTTTTTAATATCATAATGATGTTCTGTATAACAACACTGATATTAAAATTTCAACCCGACTTTCTATACGTAGCTCCGTTATGTATTTTGCCATTGATTTTAAAAGCGTTTTTTGATGCTCGTTTAGGATTGTTTACTCATGTCATTACAGTATTATTAATTGGGTTTATAGTACCAAACAGTTATGAGTATATGTTCTTGCAAATTATTGCTGGTATCATAACAATTCTTACGGTTTCAGAATTGTATAAACGTGTGAATCTATTTATATCTGTAGCGCAAATTACCGTGGTATACATAGTTGCCTATTTTTCATTTTTTATTATTCATGAAGGGAATATTTCAACGCTAAAATTAGAAACCTTAGGCTTGTTTTTATTGTGTGGCATGGCCATGTTATTTGCACAGCCTTTGATATATATTTATGAGAAAGTATTTGGGTTAGTGTCTGATGTATCTCTTTTAGAATTGTCTGACACCAATTCAAAACTCTTGAAACAGTTGGCAGATAAAGCACCTGGAACATTTCACCACTCATTAAATGTAGCCAATTTAGCAGAAGCAGCAGCAAATGAAATTGGAGCTAACGCTATGTTGGTTAGGGTAGGAGCCCTATATCATGATATTGGTAAGATGAATGATCCTACGTATTTCATAGAAAATCAGAACAATAATATCAATCCTCATAACGAGTTGGCGCCTAAAGAAAGCGCAAAAATTATTATTGATCATGTGTTGCATGGTATTGAAATAGCAAAAAAGAACAATTTACCAGATAGGATTATAGATTTTATTAGAACTCACCACGGTACCAGTTTAGTGTATTATTTCTATAGTTTAGAAAAAAAGGCTAAACAAGAATCTGTTGATATGGCGCATTTTCAATATAAAGGGCCAAAACCTTTTTCAAAAGAAACCGCAATTTTAATGATGTGTGATAGTGTAGAAGCTGCATCTAAAAGTATTAAAAATCCAGATTACACAAAAATAAGCGCGTTTGTAGATCAAATTATAGAAAAGCAAAAATCAGACGGACAATTCTTAAATGCCGATATAACCTTTAAAGAAATAGAGTTAATTAAGAAGGTATTAAAGCATAAGTTGATTAATATTTATCATTTACGAATTGAGTATCCAGACTAAAACGTTTGATAATTAACTGGTTAAAAAAAAGCGATAAAAAAACATAAAAAAACCTTGTGAGAAAAGGAAACTTGCAATATATTTGCAACCGCAATTACAAATTGTGAATTAACTTATTGGAGAGGTGCCTGAGTGGCCGAAAGGACTTGTTTGCTAAACAAGCGTACCCGCAAGGGTACCCAGGGTTCGAATCCCTGTCTCTCCGCAATATTTTAATTCGGGGTGTAGCGTAGCCCGGTCATCGCGCCTCGTTTGGGACGAGGAGGTCGCAGGTTCGAATCCTGCCACCCCGACAGAGTTGTCGTAGCAACTAAAAAACTACGGGCTCTTAGCTCAGCTGGATAGAGCACCTCCCTTCTAAGGAGGCGGTCGCAGGTTCGAATCCTGCAGGGCTCACTGAAAGACTTACAGGTAACTGTAGGTCTTTTTTGTTTTTACTGCATTTGTAGTATTTCACAAGCTGTTTTAGAGTATTTTTCAAGTATTCCATTCATTCCATTTTTTAAATAAGTATGTCTTTTTAGGTGTTCAATTAGGTGTACCACTTTTACTTCAGGTGTACCATTTAAAATCTAAACTATTATGAATAATTACAAAATAAGAATCTTATTTCTGTTAAAGAAAGTAAGAACAAATAAACAAGGGAAATGTCCTATAAGATGTAGAGTAACATATCTTAAAAATAGAAAAGAATTTTCTACAGGATTATTCATTAATCCAGACCATTGGAATAATAAACAGCAACTAGCTGAACCACCCAATCCAGAGAATAAAATTATCAATATGCAATTAAGCCTCATTAGTCAAAAGATTAGTGAGGCTTTTTTATTATTACAAGTTCAATCAGAAAGTTTTGATGTAGATGATATTTACAGAAAGTATAAAGGAGAAGATGTAAAGGCAGAAATTACTATTCTTGGAGCTTATGACTTGCACAATGAAAAAACTAAAAAGCTGATAGGGGTTGATTTTAACAAGCTTTCATGGAGTAGATATCTAGAAAGTAGACGTAAGGTTGCTGAGTTTATTAAAAGTAAGTATAAGAAGTCTGATGTGAAGCTAAATCAGTTAGATTTAAAGTTCATCAAGGATTTAGAATACTATTGGAAAACTGAAAAGAAACTTAGGCAAGCTACAATTTACAGAAGTATGCAGAGAGTTAAAAAGATTATCCAATTTGCAATTGATGAAAACTACTTACAGAAGAATCCATTTAGTTTGTATAAGAACAAGAAATATAAAGGAGCTATTGTGTATTTAACAGATGCAGAGTTGCAGCAATTAATGAATTACAAGTTTACTCAAAAGAGATTACAGCAAGTAAAAGATATGTTTGTGTTCTGTTGTTATACAGGATTAGCCTATCAAGAAATGAGTAGTTTAAGAGCTCATCATATTACTAAAGGATTTGATGGTAATTTATGGATTAATATGATTAGACAAAAAACTGAACAGCCAATTGCTATTCCTTTATTACCACAAGCAAAAGCTATTTTAGAGAAGTACAAACAAGAAGATTCTGATGTAGCGTTACCAAGTATTTCTAACCAGAAGTTTAATTCGTATTTAAAGGAAATAGCAGCCCTTATAAGCATAGAAAAGAAGCTAACTCATCATATTGCTAGAAAAACTTTTGCAACCACTGTACTGCTCTTAAATGGGGTGTCTATGGAAGTTGTATCTGAGTTGTTGGGTCATAGTAAGATTACTGTAACTCAGGATAGTTATGCTAAGGTGGTAAAGAGTAAAGTTAGTGAGGAGATTGGTAGATTAAAAAACTGCTTGAAGTAACAGTAAATACCCTTATGTTTATGATTTTAAGTGTTTTATAAAAAAATATTTTTTTTCACTTTTTTTATTTTGTATTAAAAAAAAGATTACATTTGAATTAGTGTAATATGAGTCTATTGCATAAAATATGTTCTAGACGCAGCGCCAAAAATATAATGAAACGTAATTTCATGTTCGGGCTTTGGACCATAAGGGAGTCTAGTTCTAAAGCTTTTCAAGGGATTGAAAACCGAATCATAAGGCTGGCTTCTAAAAAACAATTTCTGATCTCATCATTTAGTTTATTCAAAGCTAAATTAGACCTCTTTGCATATAGAATTTGATTAAGTAAAATCACTCTGGGTTTTATTTATTAATTTTTCTTGGGTATTTCTCCAAGGCATAATCACATTCTATAAAATGAATACTAGATATATTGATTTAATTGAGCAAACTTTCGAGTTTCCTCAACAAGAATTCTATTTAAAAAACGGAACACTCAATTTTCATGATATTGATTTAATAAAAACAATAGAAGAACATGGTACTCCGTTAAAAATCACATACTTACCAAAAATTAGCCAAAACATTGTACAGGCTAAAAAATGGTTTAAAGATGCTATAAAAAAGCATAATTATAAGGGTAAATATTTTTATTCATATTGTACTAAAAGTTCACATTTTAAACATGTTTTAGATGAAGCTTTAAAAAATGATATACACATTGAAACTTCTTCTGCCTTTGATATAAATATTATAGAGAAGCTAAAAGGAGAAGGAAAGATATCAGATAAGACCTATGTTGTATGCAATGGTTTTAAAAGAGACCAATACATAAAAAATATTGCTAGGTTAATCAATAACGGACATAAAAACTGCATTCCGGTAATAGATAATTATGAAGAGTTAAACTTGTTACAACAAGAAACCAAAAAGAAGTTAAAATTAGGGATAAGAATAGCTTCTGAAGAAGAACCTAAATTTGAGTTTTATACTTCAAGATTAGGAATAGGTTATAAGAATATTTTAAACTTTTACAGGAAAGAAATAAAAAGCAATAAAAAGGCAGAGGTGAAAATGTTACACTTTTTCATCAATACAGGCATAAAAGACAACGCGTATTATTGGAATGAATTAAATAAATGCCTTAAGGTATATATAGATCTAAAACGTATCTGTCCAAGCCTAGATACATTAAATATTGGTGGTGGATTTCCAATTAAAACCTCATTGGGGTTTGATTATGATTATCAATACATGATTGATGAAATTATCAATCAAATTAAGCTGGCTTGTGATGAAGCTGAAGTTTCTGTACCTCACATTTTTACTGAGTTTGGTAGTTATACAGTTGGTGAAAGTGGCGCAAATATCTATAAGGTTCTTTATCAAAAAAAACAAAATGATAGGGAAAGTTGGAATATGATTGATTCGTCTTTCATTACAACCTTACCAGACACTTGGGCAATAAACAGACGATTTATTATGCTGCCAATTAATAGGTGGAATGATAATTATGAACGTGTGTTATTAGGAGGTCTTACTTGTGATAGTGATGATTATTATAATTCAGAACAGCATATAAATGCTATTTATTTACCAAAGTATAAAGAAGGAACACCGCTTTACATAGGGTTTTTTAATACTGGGGCTTATCAAGATAGTATAGGAGGTTATGGAGGGCTGCAACATTGTTTAATTCCACAACCCAAACACATATTAATTAATAAAGATTCAGAAGGAAAACTAGAAACTACAATTTATAAAGAAAAACAAACACATAATGATTTTTTAAACATATTAGGATATGAATAATTATGCAGGAATCCCAAATGAATATGCTAAGTTAGAGAACTCTAATATAGTATTAATACCAGTTCCTTATGATGGGACTAGTACATGGCAAAAAGGAGCAGATAAAGGACCAAAAGCTTTTTTAAACGCTTCAGAAAACATGGAATTGTACGATATAGAAACTGATTCTGAAGTTTATAGAAAAGGTATCTATTTAGCCCCAGCGGTTACTGAAAACTCTACTCCAGAAGCAATGGTAGAGGATGTTCATAGAGTGGTTAAAACTTATATTAATAAAAAGAAGTTTGTAACAATATTTGGAGGTGAGCATTCTATTTCTATAGGAACAATAAGAGCTTTTAATGAATCATTTAATAATCTAACTGTACTTCAATTAGATGCTCATGCTGATTTGAGGAAAACTTATGAAGGTTCAAGTTGTAATCACGCTTGTGCAGTTTATGAATCTAGTCAAACTACCAACTTAATTCAGGTAGGTATTAGAAGTATGGATGCTGTTGAAAAAACAGTAATGGATCTTGATAAAGTGTTTTTTGCTCAAGATATGGTTAATGATGATTACTGGATGGAGAATACAATTGATTTGATGACTAACAATGTATTTATAACAATAGATTTAGATGTCTTTGATCCCTCTATTTTGCCATCAACAGGAACACCAGAACCAGGAGGCTTGTTGTGGTATGAAACTTTAGAATATCTTAAAAAAGTATTTAAAGAGAAGAATGTTGTAGGATTTGATATTGTTGAGTTATGCCCTCACAAAAATGAAAAATCTTCAGATTTTTTAGCAGCAAAATTGTATTACAAGATGCTTAGCTACAAGTTTGAATTAGATAAAGAAGAGCTTGATTTTGAACACGATTTTTCTGAAGAAAAAGTAAGTAGAAATAACCAGTTTGATGATGAAAACTATGAGTAATGTAATAAAATCTATTGATTATGAGACATCAACAGTCAATATCTGAATTAAATATTAATACTATAAAAAATTATAGTATATCTCATTTTTGGTTAAAAATTAATAGTGATGAGTTTTCTAGAGACGGGTACATTCCACTTATTATAATTAAAGGAAAATATAGTTCACCAGTTATTGGTGTAAGCGCTGCCCTACATGGTAATGAGCTTAATGGAATTTCAATTATACATAAGCTTGTAGAAAATATCAACCTTGAGAATCTTAAAGGAACTATAGTAGCAATACCAGGTATGAATAATTATGCTATTTCAAATTATACAAGAAAATTTTCAGATGGGGAGGATTTAAATAGAATTTTTCCGGGTAAAGAATCTGGTAATTCAAGTGAACAGTATGTGTGGAATATTAATCAAAAAATATTAAGCAATATTGATTATTTGGTTGATATGCATACAGCTAGTTTTGGACGAATTAATTCTTTGTATGTAAGAGCAGATATGGATAATAAAATAATTGCAAATATGGCTAATGCTATTGATGCAGATATTATTCTTAATTCTACAGGAATAGTTCCAGAATATAGTACTAAAACGTTTCGTGCTGAAGCAATGAAAAAAAATATTCCTGCTGTAACAGTTGAGTATGGTAATCCACAAGTTTTCCAACCTATATTTATAAGAAGAGGTGTTGAGGGGTTGGTTAATTTGTTTAATCATTTAAACATCTATGAAAGTAAAAACAAGGCTATAACTAGTAAGGCAATTTTATGTGAAAAGTCGTATTGGATTTATACGGATATGGGTGGGATTCTTGATATGAAAGTTGACTTAAAACAGGTAGTCAAAAAAGGAGAAGTGTTAGCAATTTTGAGAAATCCATTTGGAGAAATAATTAAAGAATATTTAGCCCCTGAAAAAGGTATCATAATTGGAAGAAGTACTAATCCTATAAATACTTCTGGAGGTAGAATTGTACACTTAGGAATTATAAAAAAAGATAAAAATGTTACAAAAAATATATAAACCAAATGAATTTGAACGTCATAACCACTGGTATGACAAGGTGTTAAATTCAACTATTCACCCTATTGTTAGGCATTTCTTTGATATGTCTTCTGAGCAAATAGCTAATAGATATTGTCATTTAAATCCAACTACAGATAAGGCTAAATTAATTGAATTACTAGCTTATAAATGCAAATATTTTGTTTGGGGTGGTGCAGATTTAATTAATGTTACTTCTAGTTCTGGAAACAGACAAATGGTTGTTATAGAGAACAATTCTTGCCCTTCAGGACAAAAATCTATGCCATTATTACAAGACTATGGAAATGAGACAACATATCATCAGTTAATTAAAGATACTTTTAAAAACAAAATAAAAAGTACTAGGCTTAAAGGGGTAATAGCGGTGGTGTATGATAAAAACCAAATGGAGGCATCTGGCTATGCAAGTGCTATTGCAGATGTTATGAAAGAAGAAGTGTACTTAGTACCATTTAAAAATCATGATATACAACCAAATGTTAAGTTTGAAAATGACGTAATGTATATTAATTCTGATGGGCAATGGCTAAAGGTTAGAGCATGTTTTAGATACTTAACTCAAAAACCATGGAATCGTCTGCCAATTTTATCTAAAACTAAAATAATGAACCCTATTATTAGTTGTATTTCAGGTGGTAGAAACAAATTAGTTGCTGCAAAGGCGTATGATATTTTTAATGCAGAATTAATGAATTATGGTTTAAAAATTAATACTCCAAATACCATATGGGAGGTGCGTAAAAATGAAATACCCCTATGGTTGAAACAAATGGGGGGACGAGCGGTAATAAAAGTACCGTATTCTAATGCAGGACAAGGTGTTTATACTATTGTTACTCAAAAAGATTTAGATGATTTCATGTCTATTAACTTTGATTATGACTTATTTATAGTTCAAAGTTTAATAGGGAACTCAGAATGGAGTAGTGAATTTAAAAATACGAAGTTATATCATGTTGGTACAATACCAAATAAGCGTAATGAAACTTATGTGTGTGATATTAGAATGATGATACATTCTACAAGTAATGGACTCAAACCTTTATGTACCTATGCTAGAAGAGCAAAGAAACCTTTACCAAATGACATTAATGATATAATTGAGAGCTGGAATATCTTAGGTACTAATTTGTCATATAAAGATGATAATAATAATTGGCAAAGTGATACTAATAGGCTAGTACTTATGGATACAAAAGATTTTAATTCATTAGGAATAGGAATTGATGATTTAATTGATGCGTATATACAATCACTACTGTCAACAATAGCTATAGATAAAATGTGCCAAACATTAATAAGTTCAAAAGGGACACTAAAGCGAAAGTTATTTAAGAGTCTAAATAATGACGAAAATTTATTAAATGAAATCATATAAATAAAATGAAAACTAATACGATATCAAACTTTATAGAAACCCATTTTTTACATTTCAATGCGGCAAGTTTAGTTGATGCAGCTAAAGCTTACGAAGAGCAATTAAATATGGGGTCTAAAATGCTAGTCTCTTTAGCTGGAGCAATGAGTACAGCAGAAATTGGTAAAATTTTCTCAGAAATGATACGGCAAAACAAAGTTCATATTATTTCTTGTACTGGAGCAAATTTAGAAGAAGACATCATGAATTTGGTAGCACATTCGCATTATGAAAGAGTGCCTAATTATAGGGATTTAACCCCTAAAGATGAGTGGGATTTATTAGAAAGGGGGTTAAACAGGGTTACAGATACATGTATTCCAGAAGAGGAGGCTTTCAGACGTTTACAAAAACACATTTTTGAAATATGGAAGACTGCTGAAGATAATGGGGAAAGATTGTTTCCTCATGAATTTATGTACAGACTCTTAATGTCTGGTGTGTTAGAACAATACTATGAAATTGATCCTAATAATTCTTGGATGTTGGCGGCAGCAAAGTCAAATTTACCAATGGTAGTTCCAGGTTGGGAAGATAGTACATTGGGTAATATTTTCGCTTCATATGTGTTAAAAGGAGAGTTAAAAGCAAGCACTATGAAATCAGGAATTGAATACATGACATTTCTAGCTAAATGGTATACAGATAACTCCGAAAATGGGATAGGTTTTTTTCAAATAGGAGGAGGTATTGCTGGAGATTTTCCAATATGTGTTGTGCCAATGTTATATCAAGATATGGAAGAGGAAGAAACTCCTTTTTGGAGTTATTTCTGTCAGATAAGTGACTCTACAACAAGTTATGGCTCTTACTCAGGAGCTGTACCTAATGAAAAGATAACTTGGGGTAAATTAGATATAGATACACCTAAATTTATAATTGAATCTGATGCTACAATTGTAGCACCGTTAATTTTTGCTTATTTATTAAATATGTAATTATGAAAAGAGTAATTGTTGATTATAAAAAGCTAACTAAAGAATTATTGGAGGAGTTAGTCACTAGATTTCCATTTGGTTATGATAGCAATGACATCATTAGATTTAAAAATTTGAAAGGGGAAGAAATAGAAGCAATAGAAATTAAAACTGACGATACAATTTATCTGGTTAAAGTAGGTTTAAAACTGACTAAAGCAATGGAAATTTTTTCCGATGAAGATTTTGATATGTTGAGTGATGAGTTTAATGATTTTATAAATGATTGATTATGTATGATTCTAAATATAAAGAAATACGTCAGGTTGTAGGTGTATATAGAAATCATCTTAACGGCTATTATTCTTTCTCTGTAGAGAATGCAGATGTTATAGTTTTTGAACAAATTGATTCAAAAATCTTAAAAGAGTTTCAATTGAAATCTGATAGATATATTAATATGATTTTTGAAATTACTTATTCTGAATCTTATGATGAATTTGAAAGCGATGATTTCATGATATATAAACTAGAACATTTAAAGCTCTTATAAATGAAAACTATTAAAAGAGTACGAATAGTCATTTTTCATGATTCAAAATTATTGCTTCTAAAAAAAGAACTAAAGAAAAACTATACGTTTCCAGGGGGTATAGTGAAGAAAGATGAAACATTAAAAGAAGGATTAATTAGAGAGGTGTATGAAGAAATTGGAGCAGAAGTATCAAAGAAAGATTTAAGGTATCTGGCATCATTTTCGTTAAAGAAAAGAAGTAGAATTGAAGAAAATCATTACTACCTATTATTGAATCCTGAACAATTTCAATTTAAATTGTTAGAGCCAATTAAGTTTTCTGAAATGAGCTGGATAAATGTTATTAAAGCATCAAAACAGTTGAAGTTTTATGAAAAATTTGTTGTAGATGACATTTTGTTATCTAGCTATCACAAAGCATATAATGACCTAATAATTTAATGTTGTTTATTAATTACAATTATGAATAAGGTAGTTGCATATCAAATAGGTACTTATTTAGATTTAAAGTTGTGTACGGATTTGTTGTCATTAAATCCATTGTTTGAAGATAGTGACGAAGTATTTTATCAGTATGGAGATAGTGGCTTTATTTATGCTTTCCAATTTGGAATGGTAAGTTTTTTTGGAATTTCTGAAGAAGAGATACATGCCATAATACTTAAGCTATGTAAAGCCTGTAAAAAGTATTTTGAAGAAAAGTTAAAGGAAGAGTTAGAAGTTGAAATTAACAGTACTAATGTTTTAGTGAAGTTTAATAAAGTAATTATACCCGAAATTAAACCAGAAATAATAAGACTAGTAATGCTGTACACTTCACAATCTGTAGCTTTAAATAGGTATGGTGAGATAACAGAAAATCTAATAATTGAAACTAATAAATACACTAGTTACTTAGAAACAAATGGTAAATTAAATATTTCTGGTAATAATTTAAAAAAATTTATAGGTAGAGTTTTAAATATTAAAAATGGAATATTAGAAAACTTATACATATTTGATTCTCCAGATATTATTTGGGAAGATGAAGAACTAAATCAATTAGATAAAAAACTTAAAGTAACTTTTGATTTAAAAGATAGATATAGGAGGCTAAACCATAGAATAGAAATTATTAAAGAAAATTTAGAGCTCTTTAAAGACATTATGGATCATAATGAAAGTAAAAAATTGGAATGGATAATTATCCTTCTAATTTTAGTTGAAGTTATTGACATGTTTATTATAAAGCTTATGTGAAAAATTAAAATTTACCACGGATAATACCTAAAAATAGGTCTTACTAAAAGTTAAGGACTTGATGTGGCAAAAATCCTGATATAATGATTAATAATTTTTTAAAAAAAACATAAAAAATGAAAGCAATAACAATTTTAATTATGCTATTTATTGGGGTAACTAATATTGAAACCCAAAATGAGATTACCGCTAATGCAGTATACGATGGTTATTTTGAAGGTACATACTCATTCACAATTGAAGGAGAAGATGAGTTTGTTGAAGAGACAGTTGAGTTTGATGATATACCAAGTTCAATTTTAGCTAAATATGACCTGAAATCTGAAGATTATGTAGGTAAACACTTTTCGTTAACTTATATCATTAAAATTGAAAAAATGGAAGATGAAAATGGTAATGAAGAAGAGTGGAATGTTTATGAATTGAAATCTTTAAAAAAAATATAATCATATTCAGCTTAGGTATTAATTACCTAGGCTGAATTTTAGAGTCTTTAAGTATGGACAATGTTTTAGTTATTAATGATTATTCAAAAATATCTCTAAGAGTTTTTGATTACACCATTTCCCTTTTTAAAGGGGAAAAAGTTAAGGTGTCTTTATTTGATATTAGTGATAGCCATAATAGTGAAGTAAAAGCATTAATGTCTAATAAAAGAACCTTGTTTGATAGAAAGTATAGATTAGAGTTAGGTTCTGATTTATTATTAGAGTTAGGAAAGATTATAGATAGAAAGTTAATTGATATTATAATTTTAACTACGAAGTTTAATACTAATGATGATAAGTATATAGGAGAGAAAGTATCAGAAATAATTGCAGGTGGGTTTAATATTCCAATTTTATTAGTGCCACATGATTATGAGTATTCTTTTATAAAGAAAATTACGTTTTTAACTGATTATAATAAAAGCTTTAATTCTTCGGAATTAAGAGAATTTATAAAAATAGCTCTTATCAATAAACCAACAATTGAAGTGATAAACTTTTCTAAAGAGAATGAATTATCCGCTAGACAAGAAGAAAATAAAAAAGATTTAGAGGTTTATTTAGAAGATTTTGAAATTGATTTTAATTCTATAGATGATGCAAATTCAAATTTATTTTCAGTTAATGAAGATGCAGATAGTCAATTATTAGTATTTGTTAATCATCAAAGAATCTTTTTTAATAAGCTAATAGAAAATAAAGGGATTTATAAAAGGGATTTTTATTCCAAAGTACCAATATTAATATTACCTAGTATTCATGGTAATTTGACCTAAAAAAAGAAAAGAATTATGAGTATAATTGATTTATTTGAATCAAGTGAGCATAGAAATAATATGGCTCACTTTGCAGCAATATATAACTTAGCAATTTCAGATGGAGATTTAAATGAGTCTGAAACTAGATTGATTTTAAAGTTTAAAAACAAGTTAAATATAACAGATGATGAATATGGTATAATTATAGAAACCCCTAATAAATATCCTATTATACCTCAAAGCAATTTAGATAATAGATTAGAGAGGATATTAGATTTTTTTAAGGTTATTTTCTCAGACCATCAATTAGACCATCAAGAACGAAATATAGTGTTAAAATATGCTATTCAGTTAGGATATTCTGATACTTTAGCTAAAGAGTTATTATCAAAGTCTGAAAAGATATTTAACTATGATTTTGATATAGAAGAGTTTAAATCTATTTTAAAAGTTATAGAGTAATGTTATGAATAATTTATTTCACATAATTTTTCTGAATCAGCAATTAGAGCTTTAAATTTGCAAAAAATCTTTTTTTAAGAACAAATCCATAAAGTTTGTTTTACAAGATCTATACATCAGTAATAAATCATTGTTGTTAAGTAATGAGCAAAAATAAGAGGTGGTTTGATCCAGTTGAAGGCGAATTAAAACCAAACATAAATATTGATTGGTTTGACCTTTTAGAATATGATGTTGTGCAACAAATAGATGGCTGTATTGCTACGATCTATTATATGAGTTCATCTAGGGCTCACTGAAAGACTTACAGGCAACTGTAGGTCTTTTTTGTTTTATATAGGGTTTGTAATACTCTTTATTAATAGAATTTTATATAATATTATTAATACAGAAGAGCTAATTACAAAGTAAAATTCCTAAATTCGTTATTAGAAAAATTAAGAACATAATTTTAAACTAAAAATATAAAAATGAACACAAGAAACAAATTAACCATCGGATTAATCGCAATTTTTGCTTTTGCCTCTTTTGCATTTACAGCATTAGTTAATAAAGACGTTAATATTAAAGAAAGTACAGTAAAGTGGAAAGGGTACAAGGTTACAGGAGAACACTTCGGTACCATTAATCTAAAAGAAGGTGTGCTGACTTTTGAAGCTGATAAACTTGTTGGAGGCCATGTTGTAGTAGACATGACATCTATAAAAGTAACTGATATAGAAGGGGAGTATGCTACCAAATTAGAAAATCATTTGAAAAATGATGATTTCTTTGGAGTAGAAAAATTCCCTACAACAACATTAAAGTTTACTAAAGTTAGCGGACATGGAGTACATTATCATATTACTGCAGATTTAACTATTAAGGGGATAACTGCTCCAGTAAATTTTGAATTAAAAATGACTGATGCTAACTCTGCTACAGCCAAATTGAAAATAGATCGTACAACATACGGTATTAAATATGGTTCAGCGAGTTTCTTTGATAATTTAAAAGATAGAGCAATATCTAATGAGTTTGATATTGATGTAGCAATAAAGTTCTAAAAATAAATCGAATACAATTTAAGCCACACTTGTGTGGCTTTTTTTATGCCATAAATTTTAAGTATATTAATGCGTCAATTATAATTATGCGATTACAATATTTGGTTTATATAATGGTATTAGGGTGTTGTTTGTCTTGTCAACAGTCGCAGCAACAGTCACAACAAGTGTTACAAAAACCAATTAAAGTCAGTTCAACTAAAGACAGTTTAGTTGTAAAAACTAAGCGAGAACCACACTTTCAACTATATACACAACAGGAACAAGAACAATTTACAGATTCATCTTTTGTGTTAATTCGTAAAATAGATAGCACGTTTACGTATGATATAAAATACGCTACAACAGATAACTTTTTAAAAGAACAAGTGTATGATTGTGACGAGTGTTTATTGCGGTATGCAACCGTAAAGCAATTGCTAAAAGCTCATAAAGATTTCAAACAATTGGGGTATAGAATACAATTTTTTGATTGCTATAGGCCGTTATCAATTCAAGAAAAAATGTGGCAAAAGTTTCCAGACAAACGTTATGTTGCAGATCCTAAAAAAGGGTCTAATCATAATAGAGGAACTGCCGTTGATATTACTTTAGTAGATAGTTTAGGGAATGTATTAGAAATGGGGACGACCTTTGATCATTTTGGGGTGAAAGCTCATCATGCGTATTCGCATTTACCAAAACAAACTTTAAAAAACAGACAATTATTGAAGTCTGTAATGGAATCTCATGGATTTTGGAGTATAACATCTGAGTGGTGGCATTATAACTTAAATGCGTCTTATCGTTATAGCATATCAGATTTTAAAACGGCATGTGACGATTAATTTGCTCTCATGAAATCAGTAATTAAATAGGAGATAACTTTACCGATAAGCGTGTTATTGGATTCATCTAAACTAGGAGCTGCTTCGCAGATGTGTAAATAGGCAACCTGTTTTGATTTTCCGAAATAAGACACGAACTGTCTGGCATTATTCACTGTAAATCCTGAAGGTGTCATTGCGCTTGAGGCTATGTTTTGAATGGCGTCTATATCAATTTCTAACCCAAACCTATCTGTTTTAATAAAATTTAAAGCGTAATGCATTTCGTGTTTAAAATCAGTTTCTTGTCGTATAGCAATGGCTTCAAACGTATTGTAGTTAATGTGCTTATGATGAGCGTTTAATTCTTTTAAAATTGATTTTGAAGTGTAGTTTTCATGAAGTCCGAAAATAAAATAACGATTCAAAAACCCTTCTTGAAAAGCATAAGAGAAACCATTGCCAGAATGCCTGCCTTCCAAAGCTCTGAAATCTGTATGTGCATCAAAGTTAATCGCATTTATTGGCGTGTTTAGTGCTAGTGAACTCCCTTTGATGTTGCCGTAAGCATTGTTATGTCCGCCACCAATGATTATAGGGATCTTTCCCGCCGAAACAATTTTATACACCAAACTGGTCACCTCTTCGTCTATTGCGCTAACAATGTTATAGAGTTGTTGCAGTTCAGAAGGAATGTCAGGATTCAGTTTAGCAGACTGCTCCATGTAATCAGCAAAATTAAAATGACCTAAAAGGAGTACTTTTTTACCTTTGTTAATAGGTGAGTTTTGTGTGTTTAATAAGCTTTTTAACGTACTGTTCCAAGCAGTTTCAGTACCTTGACGGCCTTTATTTGCTTTGACGCCTACAGATTCAGGTATACCAAATAGTACAAATTTTGAATTTGAATTTTTGAGTTCAAGATCTAAGTTATTCGGATTAGAGATCAAATCAACTTTTTCTCCAAATTTCTTTTCTCCTTTACGTTTATTGATGTGCGCAAGAATATCCTGTTCTTTGTAAATTGTTAGTAGGCTCATAGTCTAGTCATAAATCTATACGAAAGTACAGTTATTTTTTTTTGATTGTTAATCTTTTTAGTAGTTTTAGCACATTAAAAATTTAAACCTCAAAATCATGTCAGAAGAAAACAAAAACAATAATACAGGGTTAAAAGTAACCCTAGGGATATTAGCGCTACTATTAATAGGGGCGTCAGTAATGTTCTTTTTAAAAAATAACGAGCTAAACGAAACTAAAACGGCTTTAAATTCTGAAATATCAGTTTTGGGAGATAAACTGGATGATGAAATTGAGAAGTTGAATGTTCAGATTTCTGAAAATGAAGTGTTAAATGAAGATTTATTAGCAAAAAGAGATAGTTTAAACGTTACTCTTAATGAATTAAGAGCATCACAAGCAACTGTTGAAACGTTAACAAAATATAAAAATAGTTATTTTAAGCTAAAGAAAGACATTAAAAAATTATTAGCAGATAATGAAGAGTTACAATTGCAAAATACGCGTTTGTCGCAAGCCAATGATACACTTGTTGGTCAATTAGATTCTCAATTGAAATTAGCAGATTCGTTAACATCTCAAATGTCTAACGCTAACCGTTTGATAAAAACAGCGTCTCAATTATCAGTTGTTGGGTTAAAAGGGTTGCCATTAAGGCAGAAATCTTCAGGAAAGCAACTGCCAACTACAAAAGCTAAAAGAACTGACAAAGTAAAAATCTGTTTTACTTTAGCTGAAAATAAAATAGCAGAGCAAGGTTTAAGAACATTATATGTGCAGGTGTTAGATTCTAAAAACAATGTGTTAGGTAAAAATTACCAAGTAGAGTTAGATGGAAAAACACTAAATTATAGTTTAGGTAGTGAATTTAACTACACAAATAAAGCTTTAGATATTTGTGATTATATTCACGCTCCAAAAAATGGTTTTGAGCAAGGAAACTATTTTGTAAATGTGTTTAGTGGTAGCAGATTAGTTGCTAATAGTACTTTTACATTAGAATAATTGTAAAACATTACGTATTTAAACACTCAAATATATTGTAATATATATTTGAGTGTTTTTTGTTTAAAGCCATGCAAAGAAAATATTATATAATAAAAATTCAGTACTTAGGGTTTCGGTTTCATGGTTGGCAAAAACAACCAGAAGTCAATACTGTACAACGTATGGTAGATAGAACTTTGGCTTATGTGTTAGGACATAAAAAGTTTAAAACCTTGGCGGCAGGTCGAACAGATGCTAAAGTTTCAGTAAACGAAACATTTATTGAATTATTTTTAGATGAAGGGAAATTGGATTTTGAAGAATTTATGCCGCTGTTTAATTTAAACTTGCCTCAAGATATTAAAGTGTTAAGTATTGAGGAAACAGACGGCAAGTTTAACATTATACAGCATGCAAAACAAAAGGAATATATATATGTGTTCACGTATAATGAAAAAGTTCATCCATTTGCCGCGCCGTTTATGGTTGCTTTTCCTGAGGTATTAGATATTGCACTAATGCAAGAAGCTGCAAAGTTATTTGAAGGGACTCATGATTTTAGAAACTACACTTACAAGCCTACACCAACAACTCATACCATAGGAACAATAACTACCTGTGAGTTAGTAGAAAATACCGTGTATCAGGCTAATTTTTTTCCTAAAAAAAGTTATTTGTTACGTGTGGTAGGAGAAGGTTTTAAACGCAATCAAATCCGTATTATGATGGCAAGATTAATGGAGTTGGGTAAAGGAACGGTAGAATTAGACGCCTTTAAAAAGTCATTATCACACCCAAAAGAGCCAATGCCAATAACATATATCGCTCCGGCATCTGGGTTAATTCTACAGTCAGTAAATTTTAAATCAAACGAGAATATATAAAAAACAATTTTATAATGCAGCGCATTATTTTAAGATGATATTGTGCAATCAATAAAATTGTTTTTAGTACTTTTGATGTCATTAAAACTAACAATTATGTATAACTTACTTAAAGGGAAACGAGGAATTATATTTGGAGCATTAGATGAAAATTCTATTGCTTGGAAAACTGCAGAGCGTGTACATGCTGAAGGAGGTACTTTTGTGTTAACAAATGCTCCAATAGCAATGCGTATGGGTAAAATTAATGAGTTAGCAGAAAAAACAGGAGCTCAAATTATTCCTGCCGACGCTACAAGTGTAGAAGATTTAGAGAATCTTGTTACAAAAGCACAAGAAATCTTAGGAGGAAAGTTAGATTTTGTATTGCATTCAATAGGAATGTCAATTAATGTGCGTAAAAAACGTCATTATACAGATCAAAACTATGATTTTACACATAAAGGATGGGATGTGTCTGCGGTATCATTTCATAAAGTAATGCAAACATTATACAAACAAGATGCCATGAATGAGTGGGGAAGTATAGTAGCCTTAACTTATATGGCAGCACAACGTTCATTCCCAGATTATAATGATATGGCAGATAATAAAGCGTACTTAGAGTCTATAGCGCGTAGTTTCGGGTATTTCTTCGGAACAGATAAAAAAGTTCGTGTCAATACCATTTCTCAATCACCAACACCAACAACTGCTGGTTCTGGTGTTAAAGGATTTGATGGATTCATTTCTTATGCAGAAAAAATGTCACCATTAGGTAATGCAACTGCTCAAGATTGTGCAGATTACACAGTGAGTTTATTTTCTGATTTAACACGAAAAGTAACTATGCAAAACTTATTTCACGATGGAGGATTCTCTAATGTTGGAGTGAGTAATGCTGTAATGGAGAAATTTACAGAAGAATAAAACAATAATCTGTTTAAAATAATTATCGGGAATTGGTTTTTATAACTGATTCCCGATTTTTGTTATAAAACTAATTGCTAACATTTAAATTAATCAATGAAAAGTATAGTTGTATTTTGTGGGGCGAGTGAAAGTAATGATGTTACAATCAATCAAGTTGCGTATGATTTTGGAAAACTATTAGCTCAAAAACAAATTGAATTGATCTATGGTGGTGCTAAAATAGGCCTGATGGGCGCTGTGGCAAATGGGGCTTTAGAACATACAGGGAAAGTTGTTGGGGTGATTCCGGATTTTTTAACCACAAAAGAAGTAGTGCATACCAACTTAAGTGAGTTAATTACTGTAGAAACAATGCATGAGCGTAAGTTGACTATGCATGAATTGTCTGATGGTATTGTAGCCTTACCAGGTGGTTTCGGAACTTTAGAAGAGCTGTTTGAAATGCTTACATGGGCACAATTGGGCTTACACAAAAAGCCTATTGGCATTTTAAATTGTAACGGGTTTTATGATGATTTACTACAATTTATTGACACAATGATTGGTAAAAAATTATTAAAACCAGAATATAAACACTTAGTGCTGGTAGCAGATACTGCAGAAGAATTATTAGAAAAAATGAATGAATTTCAGCCATTGCCAACTCCAAAATGGATGAATAAAAATCAGACATAGAAAATTTCATTACTACAGTTAAAAACTTAAATTTACCTTTTCTAAATCATCTCATATTGTATGAATCCACAAGATCAAATAGAGCAATTACGACAAGAATTGCGAGAGCATAATCATAGGTATTACGTGTTAGATAATCCTGTAATTTCTGATTACGAGTTTGATGTTAAATTAAAAGAGCTACAAGATTTAGAAACCAAGTATCCAGAGTATTATGATGCCAATTCACCAACATTAAGAGTAGGAGGTGGGATTACTAAAAAATTCAATACGGTTCAACACCGGTTTAGAATGTATTCTCTTGACAATTCATATTCAAAAGAAGATTTGTTAGATTGGGAAACGCGTATTCAAAAAATCTTGGGTACAGAAGATATCAGCTATACTTGTGAATTGAAATATGATGGTGCCTCAATAAACATTACTTATACAGATGGGAAACTGGTACGAGCTGTAACACGAGGTGATGGTTTTGAAGGTGATGATGTGACTACTAACATTAAAACTATAAAATCGGTTCCTTTACAACTACAAGGTAATTATCCTCCTGATTTTGATATTAGAGGAGAAATCATGTTACCAATTGAAGGTTTTAATGCAATGAATGCACTTCGTGTGGCCAATGGTGAAGAACCATATATGAATCCTCGAAATACCGCTTCTGGAAGCTTGAAATTACAAGACAGTGCAGAAACGGCATCACGCCCATTAGAGTGTTATTTGTATAATTTAAAGATTAAAGACGTAGGAAATACCGCAATCAATACGCAGTTTGAAAGTTTAGACTTGGCAAGATCATTCGGTTTTAAAGTGCCAAATCACGCTAAAAAGCTGCAGACTATTGATGATATTATTGCTTATGTATCGTATTGGGAAACTGCACGTCACGAGTTGCCTTTTGAAATTGATGGGGTTGTTGTTAAGGTAAACGATTTGTTTCAGCAAGAAGAACTAGGATATACGGCCAAAGCACCACGTTGGGCCATTGCATACAAGTTTAAGGCAGAGCAAGTATCAACCGTATTAGAAAGCATATCATATCAAGTAGGACGAACAGGAGCAATAACACCAGTAGCTAATTTACGTCCAGTACTTTTGGCGGGTACTACGGTAAAACGTGCGTCATTACATAATGCCGATCAAATAGAAAAATTAGATATTCGTATTAATGATCATGTGTATGTAGAGAAAGGCGGAGAAATTATTCCAAAAATTGTAGGTGTAGATGTGAGTAAACGAAGTCAAAATTCTGTTGAAACCACCTATGCTACCCATTGTCCTGAGTGTGATACTGAATTGATAAGAACTGAAGGTGATGCTAAACATTATTGTCCGAATGAATTTGGATGTGCTCCACAAGTGATTGGTAGAATTCAGCATTATATTAGCCGAAAAGCATTAGATATTGAAGGTTTAGGAGGCGAAACCGTTGCTTTATTGTATAAAGAAGGTTTAGTGACAACCTATGCCGATTTGTACGATTTAACGATTGATCAGATCATTCCGTTAGAGCGCATGGCAGAAAAATCTGCTCAAAATTTAATAGATGGTGTTGCAGCTTCTAAAAATGTACCTTTTGATAAGGTGTTGTTTGGTTTAGGAATTCGTTTTGTAGGGGCAACTGTGGCTAAAAAATTAGCAAAACATTACAAAACTGTTTGGGCGTTGGCTAATGCTACGCAAGAAGAGTTAGAACAGGTAGATGAAATAGGAGTACGCATAGCAGAAAGTGTTGTGGCATTTTTCAATGATGTCAAAAACCTACAAATTTTAGAGCGTTTAAAACGTGCTGGAATACAGTTAGAAATAAATGAATCTGCTCAACAATTAACAAGTGCTGTTTTAGAAGGGAAGTCGTTTTTATTTACAGGAAAACTAACACAGTTTACACGAGATGAGGCAAAGGATATGGTAGAACAGCATGCAGGTAAAACCATTAGTGGAGTAAGTAAAAAGTTAGATTATTTGGTAGTAGGAGAGAAGGCCGGATCAAAATTAAAGAAAGCTGAAGCTTTAGGAACTGTTACTATTTTGACAGAAACGGAATTCTTAGATCTATTGAAATAATGCTTACTCAAAAAAACGACCGACTTCTTTTCGTGATGAAATGTTCAGTTTAGAATAGATGTTATTAATATGAGTTTTTACAGTACTCACACTAATAAAAAGAAGTTCTGCAATTTGTTTGTTGGTATGTTTTTGATGCATTAATTCAAATACGTTTTGCTCTTGAGGGGTTAAAAGTTTTGTGTACTGAATAGTTGCTGTTTTTGGAGCTTTATGTTTTTTGTATAACATAAAATTCAAGAGTATAGACATAGCAAGTGCCCCACCAAGAATGTATGCAAAAATATGTGTTGATGAATTATGCTCTTTTAGTAGAGTATAATTGTCTGTAGTCAAATTGTGCTCAAATTGCTTGGCGTATTTTGAATTTGGGTAAGTGTTTGAAATGCGCTCTAATAAATTAATGTAATACGTATTGCGCTTCAAATCATCTAAATAGAAGGGTCTGCAAAATGAGGTGTCATTTGCATACAAGTGAAATGCAAACAATTCTACTAACGGGTCGTTAAAACTGATGCTAAATTCCTGCAGTTTTTGAAAGCAATGTTTATAAATGACGTTGCGCTGAGCGTCACTTTTAGTCGACTGTAAATCTATTAATAATTGCTCTTGTAATTGGTAAAGTTCTAAAATTGCGGTATTCTGTTTACTGGTAGTTTTAATTTCACAAAACAGTTGCGACAAATCATTTAATGGAAAATGAATAAAATCTGAATTGTTAGCAATAAAAACTATAGATTGACTATTTTCACAATGGTTCAACAAATGCTTATAGTTGGAAACATCCTCATTACAAGTATCAACATATATTTTATACAGCAAGTTTTTGTCAGCTAAAAAATCGCCTGAAAATGTAAATTGAAGTAAGGAGTCTATCTGACATTCTTGAATGATTTTTTCAGTAATAAACACATCACTTTTTTGATATTCATCTACAATAGTTAAATATGCTGTGGCATTAGCGTATTGCGGTGTTACTTCTCCAGAAAATTGAAATTGTGCATTAAGTAATACACTGTTAAAAAATAAGATGCAGTATAGGAGTTGTTTGAGCATGTTCACTAATATGATGAGTCACAAATATATGATTTCTATAATAGATTGTGGTATAAAAAATGTTGCCACAATGACTCCGGTAAAACACGGTAGACTTGTGACAACATGATTTTAAATAGCCGTACTATTAATTTGAAGCTACTGAAGTGGAATTCCCTTTTGTAACCGAGCCTTTAATACGTAAGACTTTGTTTTTTTCTGAGGCATTAGATACTACAGTAATCGTTTTAGAAAAAGAACCAACACGCTTAGTGTCGTATTTTACGCCAATTTCAGCAGTTTCATTAGGCAAGATTGGTTTGCTAGGTTTTGTAGCTACAGTACACCCACAACTTCCTTTTACACTTGTGATAATGATTGGTGCGTTTCCGGTGTTTGTGAAGCTGAAAGACCTGACACCATTGTCGTTTTTAGCAATTGTACCATAATCTATGGTTTCGGTGTCAAACTTAAATTCTCCACTTTTAACTGTTGCTAAACTTTGAGAAAATACTAACGTGCACATGAACAACATGGCGATACATAATAACTGTTTCATAATTTTTATTGTTTTTGATTATTGTTGCAACAAATATCTGAACAGATTACAAAAACACGTTAAAATACAGGGTTGAAAAGGGGACTAGTCCTAGTTTGAAATTAAAAAAGCACCCTGTTTGCGGGTGCTTTAGATGTTATTTGTTTTTAGAAAAACTTAATCTCTAGACATAAAAATCCTCAACACATACCAAAACAGTAACATTAAAGAGGCGAATAAACCTATAGCAGCTGGAATGTATTGTTCGTTAGTGTATTTATGAATCAAGTTAGACGTTTGGTATAAAATAGACCCTGCAGCTAGAACACACATACCTACAGAAAACCATAAGCCTAAGTCAAAACCAAAGAGTAGGCCGGCTACAATAAGTCCTAAAGCAATAAAGAATCCAACTGTTAAAAAAGACCTCAAAAACGAGAAATCTTTTTTAGTTACAAATACTATTGCGGTTAATCCGCTAAATAAGGATAAGGTGACTATGGCTGCTTGGTTTAGCAGTTCAGCTCCATTAGTGTAAGAGTTTGCAATGAATAAAATAGGAATAAAAATTAACGCTTCTGCTAATATATATACACCATAAGCTAAATATTGTTTGTTTTTATCATTGGTTTTTAGCGCAGTAGTCTCGGCGTAATTAGTCATGAGCATGAACGCTACTAGCATGATTAACCAACGCCAGCCTTGTGTCATTGAAAACATAAATTCTACAATGGGTGCAGATTGTAATAAAAAGTATTCTGCTATAAAAAAGGCAAGAACCCCTCCAGCCACGTGTCCGTAAGTTTTTTTATAAAAGGCAACTTTTGCTTCGTCTGATAATGTTGAAACAGGTGCGTGCTGTGGTTGTTGAATGTTATCCATAAGTATTATTTTGAGTTTTTTTATACAATAATTGATTTTCCGTTGGCAGTTTTATTACCATCGGTAGAGAAGTAGAAATCTACTTGTCCCATATAGACCCCACTTTTTCCGCATTGGTTAATTAATACATTTTCGCCAATGCTGTTTTTTTCAATAGTAGGTTTTGGTAATAGGGTATGGGTATGCCCACCGATAATTAAATCGATGTCTTTTGTTTGACGTGCCAATTGTAAATCGCACACTTTTTCAGGATTGTTTTTGTAGTGATAGCCTATATGTGACAAACAAATAACCAAATCACACTGTTCAGTTTCTTTTAAAATTCGCGCTGTATCTTGAGCTATTTCAATAGGATTCAAATACTCCGTTTCCTTGTATAAGCGTTTACTTACCAAACCTTCTAGTTGCACTCCTAAACCAAACACACCAATTTTAATACCATCTTTTATAAATGTTTTGTAGGGCTTTACTTTACCGTCTAAAATGGTATTGTCAAACTTATAATTAGCAGAAACGAAATCGAATTTGGCATTTGACAACTGTTTTAAAAATCCGTTAATACCATTATCAAAATCATGATTTCCTAAAGTGGCCACGTCATAACCTAACATTGACATCAGTTTAAATTCCAATTCTCCACCAAAATAATTGAAATAGGGAGTACCTTGAAAGATGTCTCCAGCGTCTAATAACAACGTGTTCGGATTGTCCTTTCTAATACGATCAACGATAGTAGCGCGTCTGGCAAAGCCTCCTAAACCAGGGTATTTGTAATGGTTGTTGGGTAAAGGCTCAATTTGACTATGTACATCATTAGTATGTAAAATGGTAATTTTTGTATCGGTTGGTTTTGTGAATGCACTCAACCCCAAACTACCTAAACCTATAAACGCAGAACTGGCTGCAGTGTTCTGTAAAAATTGACGTCTAGTTTGCATATGTAAATCGGTTATCAAGGTTAGGAATTATACTGTCTTTCTTTTTAAAGTAGTCAATTAATGCGGTTCTTATTTTATACCCTGTTTTATGTAAAGACACAGGGTTTTTAAAGAAGTTCATATTATCGCCACCTTCTTGAAGATAATCTGAGGTCATCACAAAATAATTTTTTGAGGCATCAAATTTCTTATCGCTAATAGTGACGTTGGTATAGGAGTCTTTTGTTAATTGTAAGCGTAATTTAGAAATAGGATGCGCTTTTTTATTTATAGCTAAGTAATTTAATAACTCTTTAATTTTATCTCCTGATAGCTCAACAACCACCAATTCGTTTTCAAAAGGCATAACCTCAAAAGCATGACGAGCAGTAATATGTCCTTGAGCTATTGGCGCTCTTATACCACCGTAATTGAATAGTACAAAATCTACAGTATTACCAGTTTGTTTTTGGTATAATGGGGTGCCTTGTTCATAGCAAATATCTGCCATTAAATTCCCTAAGCTACTTTCAAGTTCAGCGTCTGTTCGTGTCAAATCAATAGGAGAGGTACACAATATAGCATCTAATTGCTCATTTAAATGGGTTTTAAAAGGGGTAATAAAATCTGTCACGGCTTGTTGAGGGATAATGGTACTATCCGTTTTAAGTTGTGTTGCTTTTATTTGATGTAACTTAGCGGGTGTATCATTTTTGCAAGCGCTTAAAAAAAGCAAGCACATCCCTAATAAGATATATGGTGTTTTCATAGATTTAAAGTCTATTGCAATTTGTTTAGTGACTAATTGAAGTGTATTTTTGTAATCAAATGTAAAGTTAATGTTTTTAAAAGGATTCAAAAGAAAATCAGCTCAAAAGTACTTGATGCAACAGCTGCAAGAAAAGCGTGTGGTTGATCAGTCAAAAATTAGAACAGTTGGTGTTTTAGTTGATGCTACCGTTTTTGAATCGTTTCCGTTTTTAAATGAATTGGCAGAGGTGTTTGGTGTACAAAACAGAGCTATTGAATTGTTGTACTATCATCCTGACAAAAAAGTAGCAGAAACTTTTTCTGAACCGATTTTCACAGATACTAATTTAGTGTTTAAAGGGCAGTTGAATAATTCAATGGCTACGGACTTTATTAACAAAGATTTCGATGTGTTATTGAGTTTTTATAATGAAGATAAGCTGTTGTTAAATTTAGCTGCTGTACGTTCAAAAGCGAACTATAAGATAGGGTTTTCTGGGGTGAATGATGACATTAACGATTTGTGTGTGGTTACAGAACTTTCTGACATAAAAACATTTACATTTGAGTTGAAAAAATATTTATCCATTTTAAATAAAATATAATGAGCAAGTTTTTAGGTACTGGTGTGGCTTTAGTAACACCATTTAAAACTGATAAAAGTGTAGATTACGATGCCTTAGAGCGTATTGTGAATTACGTTATTGACGGTGGTGTTGAGTATTTGGTGGTGTTAGGAACTACAGGAGAAAGTGTAGTGCTATCAGCTGAAGAAAAACAACAGGTGATTGCTAAAATTACTCAAGTAAACAACAAGCGTTTGCCTATGGTTTTAGGTGTAGGAGGTAATAATACTGCTGATGTGGTTGAGCAGCTAAAAACAACAAACTTGTCAAATTTTGACGCTGTCCTATCAGTATCACCATATTACAATAAACCTAGTCAAGAAGGTATTTATCAGCATTTTAAGGCTGTGGCACAGGCATCGCCAAAACCAATTATTTTGTATAATGTGCCAGGCCGTACAGCATCTAATATGCTGCCAGAAACTATTGTGCGTTTAGCTAATGATTTTGATAACGTTATTGCAGTAAAAGAAGCTGCGGGAGATTTGGTACAAGCCATGAAAATTATTCAGCATGCACCAAAAGATTTCTTAGTGATTTCTGGAGATGATATGATTGCATTGCCAATGACTTTAGCAGGTGGAGCAGGAGTCATATCTGTAATTGGAGAAGGTGTGCCAAAACAGTTCTCTGAAATGATACGATTAGGATTAAAAGGAGAAGTTAATGCGGCTTATGAGTTGCATTATAAAATAGCAGATTCTATCGATTATATTTTTGAAGAAGGCAATCCAGTTGGGATAAAGGCCATGTTTAAGAGCTTGAATTTATGCGAGTCTACAGTGCGATTACCATTGATAGAAGCAAGTGAGCAACTGCATCAAAAAATAGATACTTTTATAAAAACTCTTTAAACGGTAGTAAATAGTCTTAAAGCCATAGCATTATGTTATGGCTTTTTGTATTTTTAAAAGATAAATAATCATCATGTCAAGAAAAATAAAAGACCCTGGGTTTGGTTACAGGTCAGGTAAGGCACCACAACGATTGGTAAATTCAGATGGATCATTTAATATGAAACATTTGAATAAAACCTTTTCACTATCAGAAATGTACAGTTACATGATAGAGATGTCTTGGAAAAAGTTTTTTTTGCTAGTGTTCATAGGGTATATACTCATAAATTTATGTTTTGGGCTTATATATTTTATTATAGGTGTAGATCAGTTAAGTGTTACAAACTCAAGTAGCTTACAGAATTTTCTTAATGCGTTTTATTTTAGCACGCAAACCATTACAACCTTAGGGTATGGAAGTATTTCTCCTACCGGAAATATTGCCGCTTTTGTTGCTGCATTTGAAGCATTTATTGGGTTGTTATCCTTTTCATTTTTTACAGGACTGCTTTACGGACGGTTTTCAAAACCAAAAGCAGCAATTCGCTTTAGTGATACCTTTGTTGTGCGTCAATTCAAAGATGAAAGAGCTTTAATGTTTCGACTCATGAATAAACGTAAGAACATTATGATTGAACCAGAGATTAATGTTACCATAGCAATAAATAAAAACGTACCATCAGGTGAGTATAAACGTGAGTTTTTTCAACTACCCCTTGAACGTAAAAAAATTATGTACTTGCCAACAACATGGACTATTGTTCATGAAATTGATAAAGACAGTCCGTTATTTAAGTATACCAATATGGAGTTGAAACAACTAAACGCAGAAATTTTCGTATTGTTAGAGTATTATGAAGATTCGTTTTCACAAAAAGTATATCAATTGCATTCTTATGATTTTAATCAGCTTGAATTGGATAAAAAGTTTGTGTCAGCTTACTTTTACGATGCGGATGGAGCAGCAATTTTAGACCATGCAAAACTCAGTGAAACAGAACTCGTGTAAGAAGAGTAGTAGCATTCAAAAAGTTAAAATTTAATAAATATAGCTGTCGTTATTGTTTAGTGACTTATCTTCGTTAAAGAAATTGTTTTTAGTTCGGTTAAAAATGATTATTTTTGCAAAATCTTTTGATTATATATGAAGCATTTATTATACATATTTTCCATAGCAATAGCGCTGAGTTCATGTTCTGAATACCAAAAAGTATTTAGAAAAGATGATATTCCACCAAAGTATGCTTTAGGTGAAAAACTATACAATGAAGGTAAACTAAAAAAAGCTCAACGCTTATTTGAGCAAATTGTACCTGGGTATAGAGGAAAACCAGGAGCTGAAAAGTTGATGTATATGTATGGAAATACATTTTATTTACAAGAAGATTATATTACTTCTGCGTATCAATTAGACCGTTTTGTAAAAGCATATCCGCGTAGTGAGAAAATTGACGAAATGGCTTTTAAAGCTGCTAAAAGTAATTACTTTTTATCTCCAAGATCTAGTTTAGACCAAGAAGACACAGAGAAAGCTATCCTAAAGTTGCAAAACTTTATGAATACGTATCCTAAATCGGAGTACTTTAAAGAAGCTAGTGATTTGGCTTTAGAAATGGATGCTAAATTGCAAGAAAAGGCCTATAACATTGCTAAAGGATACCACCACAGAATAAGTAGCGGAACTCAATACAGAGATGATTATTATGCGGCTATTACAGCATTAGAAAACTTTTTAAGAGACTATCCAGGGTCTAAATACAAAGAAAAAGCCTTATATTACAGATTCGATACAGCTTTTTTACTAGCTAAAAACAGTACAGACAGGCGTAAAAAGAAGCGTTTAGAAGAAGCCGTAGAATATTATAATAAATGGAAAAAAGTCAGTTCAGACTCTGATTTTACAGAAGATGCAGAAGAAAATTTGGCACAGATAAATAAAGAATTAGAAAACTTCAATACTAATAAATAATCATTATGGATATTAAAAATACAACTGCTCCATCAACTACTATCACATACAACAAGAATGAGATAGATGAGCAAACAGGAAATATTTACGAAGCGATTTCAGTGATATCTAAAAGAGCGACGCAAATTAACACTGAAATGAAGAATGAGTTAGTAGAAAAACTTGATGAGTTCGCTACATTTAATGATAGTTTAGAGGAAGTTTTTGAAAACAAAGAACAAATAGAAGTCTCTAAATTTTACGAAAAATTACCTAAGCCTCACGCAATTGCTGTTGAAGAGTGGTTAGAGGAAAAAGTATATTATAGAGATACTACAAAAACAGAAGACTAATAGATGTCAATATTAAGTGGTAAAAACATATTACTCGGTATTACTGGTGGTATAGCCGCTTATAAAACAACATACTTAGTTAGACATTTTATAAAAGCAGGTGCACATGTTAAAGTTATCATGACACCTGCTTCTAAGGATTTTGTTACCCCACTTACCTTATCTACCTTATCAAAACATCCTGTATTGTCATCTTTTACCAATGAAGATGATGATAATGATTTATGGAACAATCATGTTGATTTAGGACTCTGGGCAGATGTGTTTGTTGTTGCACCTGCAACAGCCAATACCATGTCAAAAATGGCTTCAGGGAATTCAGATAATTTTTTATTAGCAACGTATTTATCAGCTAAATGCCCTGTGTATTTCGCTCCAGCAATGGATTTAGACATGTATAAACATCCGTCTACTGCTGAATCGTTTTCTAAATTACAATCTTTCGGAAATAGTATAATACCTGCTGGAACAGGTGAATTAGCTAGTGGTTTGGTTGGTGAAGGAAGAATGGCTGAACCTGAAGATATTGTAGCGTTTATTGAGAAAGATATTTTAAGCAAATTACCTTTAAGACACAAGAAAATATTAATCACAGCCGGACCAACCTATGAAGCTATTGATCCTGTTAGATTTATAGGTAACCATTCTTCTGGTAAAATGGGATTTGAGTTAGCTGCAGCTGCGGCTAGTTTAGGGGCTGAGGTTATTTTAATATCTGGACCAACAAAAGAACACATATCAAATTCATTAGTTAAGGTAATTTCTGTAACCTCTGCTGAAGATATGTATACTGCTGCACATGACTATTTTAATACCGTTGATGCGGCTATTTGCGCTGCTGCCGTTGCAGATTATAAGCCAAAGAATGTTGCTACACAGAAAATAAAAAAGAAAACAGATACTTTAACTATTGAATTAGAAAAAACAAAGGATATTCTAGCATCGTTAGGAGAGGTTAAGCAACATCAAGTGTTAGTAGGCTTTGCTTTAGAAACTAATAATGAAGTGGAAAATGCAAAAGGTAAGCTCAGACGTAAGAATTTAGATTTTATTGTGTTAAATTCGTTACAAGATAAAGGTGCAGGATTTGGAAAGAGCACTAATAAAATTACAATTATTGATGCTAATGAACAACAACAAAACTTTGAGTTAAAGTCAAAACAAGAAGTTGCTCATGATATCCTAGACCATTTATTACTGAAATTACAATAATTAAACGCATTATGCGTTTTTAGAAACTATACAATCAGATGCAAAAAATACTATTATCATTTTGTTTATTGCTTGGCATATTCGGGCTATCTGCTCAAGAATTGAACTGTACTTTGGCTATAAATGCAGAACAAACAGGTAGACCTAATGAACAAGTGTTTAAAACTTTAGAACGTTCATTAAATGATTTTATAAATAAGACCACATGGACTGATAAAATCTTCGCCCCTCAAGAACGTATTAACTGCGGAATGGTGATTACCGTAATAGAAATGGGGACAGATTCTTTTACAGCTACACTTCAAGTGCAATCTTCACGCACGGCGTTTAACTCAACGTATAGCTCACCAGTATTTAATTTTAACGATAAAGATTTCAGTTTTAATTATGTTGAATTTCAAAATTTAACCTTTAATCCAAATCAATTCGATTCAAATTTAATTTCAGTAATTGCGTATTATGCGTATATGATTATTGGCTTAGACGCAGATACGTATTCTAAATTAGGAGGGACGGAATACTTTAATCAGGCAAAAAATATTTTAAATGTAGCACAGTCTAGTGGGAGAAAAGGTTGGGGACCAACAGATGGTAACCAGACACGATACCAACTGATTGATCAAATACTATCGCCTACCTATGCAGAGTATAGAGATGTGCTATATTCTTATCATAGAATAGCTTTAGATGTGATGAGTGAGAATCAGAAAAAAGCAAAAGAACGTGTGATTTTAAGTTTGAAGCAGTTTAAAAAAATGAATTCACGTCGTCCAAATTCATTTATACAACGTGTGTTTTTTGATGCTAAATCTGATGAAATTGAACAAATGTTTAGCGGTGGCCCAAGTGTAAAAATTACCGAATTGGTTGAGGTTTTGAACAGAGTGTCGCCAAATAATTCTTCTAAATGGAGTAACATTAAATTCTAAAACACTCATCTTACTGTATTACTAATATTTAAACCTACCAATTTTGTTAACTCAGTTATCGATAAAAAACTTTGCGTTAATAGGCCATTTAGAAGTGTCTTTTAAAGATGGTTTTTCAATTATTACTGGAGAAACTGGAGCTGGTAAATCTATTTTATTAGGCGGTTTAGGGTTAATTTTAGGGAAACGAGCCGACTTATCTGTTATTAACGATACATCAGTAAAATGTGTGGTTGAAGCTGAGTTTGATGTTGAAAATTACAACTTACAGAAACTCTTCAGTCAGGCGGAATTAGACTATGAGTCGCAAACAATTATCCGTAGAGAAATACTCCCTTCTGGTAAATCAAGAGCGTTTATAAATGACACTCCTGTATCACTACAAGTGTTAAAAACTATTAGTGAGCATTTAATAGACATTCACTCACAGCACCAAACCTTACAATTAACAGATAATGGGTTTCAGTTTGAAGTGATAGACGCTTTAGCAAAAAATGACGCTAAACTTCAAGCGTATGCTAAAGCATTAAAAAGCTATAAAAATGCAAAAAATGAATTACAAGAATTAATAAGCTTAGAGCAAAGCGCTAAAGACACCCAAGATTATAATTCATTTTTATTAAACGAGCTTTTAGAAGCAAAATTAGAAGCTTTAAATCAAGACGAATTAGAGCAAGAATTAGAACAATTAAATAATGTTGAAGAAATTCAGCAACAATTGTTAAAAGCCAATCAGTTGTGTGCTAATGAGCAGATTGGAGTTTTAGATTTGTTATCGGAACTGAAACATAGTTTAAGAGGAATTTCTAATTTTTCAAGCAGTTACAACGCTTTATATGAGCGAGTTACTTCTGTGCATATTGAAGTTGAGGATGTTTTTGGTGAAATTGAACAAGAACAAGAAGCAGTAGAAGCCAATCCACAGCGTTTAGAGGAGGTAACAACTCTATTGAATACATTACAGAGTTTATATCAAAAACATAATGTTAATACTGTTACTGATTTGCTAACCATTCAAAATGACTTAGATGAGCAAGTTGGAAAGGTAGCAAATTTAGATTATGAAATTTCAGAAAAGCAGAAAGATGTTGACATTCAGGAAGCTCAAACACGTTTAATCGCTGATGAAATTTCAGAACGAAGAATCCAAGCTATTCCGAAACTAAAACAACAATTAGAGAAAATATTGAAAAATTTAGGGATGGAAAATGCCCAATTCGAGATTCAAATCAATCGCGAAGATCAATTTTTATCTAATGGTGTAGACGTACTGTCATTTTTGTTTTCGGCAAATAAAGGGGGCAATTTTAATGAATTAAAAAAAGCGGCTTCTGGAGGTGAATTGTCTAGAATTATGTTAGCGATTAAAGCCATTTTATCAAAATATAAGAAGTTGCCCACTATTATGTTTGATGAAATTGATACTGGTGTTTCAGGAGATGTCGCTCATAAAATGGGGATGCTTATGCAATATATGAGTGAAAACATGCAGGTGTTTAGTATCACACATTTGTCACAAATTGCAAGTAAAGGTGTAGCACATTTTAAAGTGTATAAAGAAGATGTGGCTGGTAAAACTAGGTCAGACTTAAAAGAGCTTACACAAGAAGAGAGAGTCAATGAAATTGCAGAAATGATAGGTGGAAAAGACTTAACAGCATCTGCAATTAACCACGCTAAAGAATTGCTAAGCAATAATTAAGTCATAACATAATATTAGGCTTATCGATGTTTTTGATTAAAAATGATTATTTTTAATTAGAATTTAATCTCGTATTCATGTACCACATCACAAAAGACTCCATAGTATTTTTAAAACACTTATCACAAAACAATAATAGAGAGTGGTTTAATGAACGAAAAACAACGTTTAAAGCGCATGAGAATGAAGTAAAGTTGTTTTATCAAACTGTATTGAATAAACTGAGAGAAACAGATGATATAGAGGCGTATAAATTGATGCGTATTTATAGAGATGTGCGTTTTTCAAAAGATAAAACGCCGTATAGAGCTCGATTTGCAGGCAGTTTTAAACGAGCTACTGAGGCTTTACGAGGTGGATATTTTTTAAATATTGAACCAGGAAATTGTATGGTTGGCGGTGGTTTTTACGGACCAAACCCAAAAGATTTGAATCGTATTCGTAAAGAATTTGATGTAGACGCTTCTGAGTTATTAGGGATTATTAATGCCCCAAAATTTAAAACCATGTTTCCTAATGGCATAGAAGGTGATGGTGTGAAAACTGCACCAAAAGGATTTTCAAAAGACCATGAGGCTATTGAGTTGATTAGAAAAAAGCAATTCTATGTCATGAAATCTTTCACAGATGAAGAAGTGATGGCTGCAGATTTTTCAGATAAAGTAATAGACGTTTTTGTCACCCTTCGCCCATTTTTTGATTATATGAGCGAAGTACTGACAACAAATTTAAATGGGGAATCAATATTAGCCAGCAATTAATAAATTATCTGAATTTTCAAATTGCAAAGCATTATCTTTTAAACGTTCAATAACAAGCTGCATCATGCGTTTATTTAAAGCTGATGAGTTTGTAATGTATTGCTTGTATTCTTCAACAGTAAAAACTCCTAAAACCATGCCTTTGAGTGAATTGCGAAATTTAATGTCTTTTTGAATAGCGTTTTCAATGTAGAGTAATTTTTTTGGCGTGCTGAGGTTGTGGTAAAATCCTTTGTGTTTTTTAATGTAGTTCTTAAAAGCCTCTATTAATAAATCGGTTTGAAATTTAATAGCTGGGCGAATGGTTGCGTTTTGGAAGTATTCATCTGCAGACATTTTATCGGACAATGTTGCAGTTTTAACACCTAATCTAATCTTTACTAAATCATCAGTTCTGTTATTCATAATTTATAAAGTATTGGTTTACCCTAAATTACAAATAATGCTCCCTGTTGCTACAGTATACTTATATAGTTATTAACTAAGTTGTAAACAGTTGGTATTTAGTGATTTGAGTTGTTGTTTGATAAATGTTATGATATTAAAAAAGGCATCATGATATCATGATGCCTTTTAAAACTGTAGGTGAGGTTATATACCGCGCTCAGTAAATAGTTCTATTAATTTAGGACTTGATGGTCTTGGAGCATCTGCATCCACGATATTTCCATTAGGATCTAATAAAATGAATCTTGGTATACCCGTAATTTCATAAGCCTTAGAGAACTCTCTGTCATCACCTGAATGTAATTGAATACCACCTAGGTTTTTCTCAGTAACCATTTTAGTCCAGGCTTCTTTGTTTTTATCTACAGAAATACTCACGAATTCAATATTTTTCCCATGGTATTTTTCTTCAACCTCTTTTAAAAATGGAATTTCTCTTTTACAAGGTCCGCACCAAGTTGCCCACATATCAATATATACATATTTTCCTTTAAGGTCAGCTAAAGCAGTGGTTCCTCCTTTATGATTTTCATAGTCAAATGAAGCAGAAGGTTGCCCAATCATAGCTTTCATTTTAACTTTAGCAGCATACATTTGTGTAAATTGACCAGAAATACCTTCTATAGTTTTATGTTGATTTGCAAGCGTTGTACTATCAATTAACGCTTTTCCTCCTTCTAATAGAGCTGTGTAGTCTGCTTTAAATTTAGCTAATCCAGAATCGAAATTTTCTTGACTACCACCAATTAAAGATTCGTAATCTAATTCTTCTTGTAATAAAGTAATTTTTGCAAATAACTGATTGGCTTGTGAGCCTTCTCCTGTAAATGCTAACGATTTGTCAAAATCTTCTGTGTCTACAGTCATATTAAAATGGTCTCCAGTTTTAATATAAATAGAAGCAGCTTGGTTGTTATCATGAATGGTATAATTCCCTTCATTAACTCTTAAAGTATCGGAAAACATTCCATTTTCATCTACAGCGATTTCTTTAATTTTGTTTCGACCTTGAATGATAGTTAATTTATCATTAACCTTATTGGTGATTTTTCCTGAGATTAAGGTATAGTCTACTGGTTTAGCGTCTTCTTGCTTACAAGAAACAACAGCTAATGTTGCTAGAGCAAAAACAATTTTTTTCATTTGAGTTGTTTGATTTTATCAATTGATTAATCGAAATTTAAAGCTATTGACAACTAGGTTTATAATAGCAGTTTTTTTCGCGAAGGCTAAAATTACATAAAAAATGCAAATATGAATAAATACTTAACATTTGTTTTGGAAATCATTTTTGCATTACGGACTTTTGAGTTTTATTTTTATATCTATGACACATTATATTAGCACAAGTCGATTGACATTAGAACATATTCAAGAGATTATTACGACACGCATGCGCCTTGAATTATCTGAAGAAGTTATTGAGAATATTAAAAAATGCCGTTCATATTTAGACGATAAAATGCAAAGAGAGTCCGCTCCAATATATGGGATAAACACTGGCTTTGGTTCATTATGTAATGTAAAAATTGATAGTAATAACTTAACGCTGTTACAAGAAAATTTAGTGCGCTCTCACGCATGCGGAACTGGGGATAGGGTGCCAAATGACATAGTAAAGCTGATGCTGTTGTTAAAAATACAGAGTTTGAGTTACGGCCACTCAGGCGTGCAGCTAATTACAGTTGAGCGTTTAATTACCATGTATAATAACGCTATTCTTCCGGTAATTTACACTCAAGGATCATTGGGAGCTTCGGGTGATTTAGCACCTTTGGCACACTTGGCACTTCCTCTAATTGGTGAAGGTCATGTTGAGTATAATGGTGAAATAATGTCAGCAGAAGAGTTATTCAAAATAATGGGCTGGGATAAAATTACCTTACAATCTAAAGAAGGGTTAGCCTTATTAAACGGTACGCAGTTTATGAGTGCTTATGGGGTGTATAATTTATTAAAAGCGTATAAGTTATCATACTTTGCAGATGCAATAGGAACGGTGTCATTAGAAGGCTTTGACGGTAATAAATCACCATTTTTAGCCTTTTCTCATATCATTAGACCACATAGCGGACAATTACAAACAGCTGAGCGTATTGCCTCATTTTTAGAAGGAAGTGAATTGATAGAGCAAGAAGGTAAAGCGGTTCAAGATCCGTATTCATTCCGATGTATGCCTCAGGTTCACGGTGCTTCAAAAGACACTTTAGCGTTTGTTAAAAAAACATTTGAAACAGAAATAAATTCTGTAACTGATAATCCTAATATATTTATTGAAGAAGACCTGGTAATTTCAGCAGGGAATTTTCACGGACAACCATTGGCTTTAGCAGCCGATTATTTAGCAATAGCGATGTCTGAACTAGGAAGTATTTCTGAACGACGAACTTATCAACTGATTTCTGGATTAAGAGGTTTACCTGCATTCTTGGTTAAAGAACCAGGATTGAATTCAGGGTTTATGATTCCACAATATACAGCAGCAAGTATTGCGAGTGCTAATAAGCAGTTATGTACGCCGTCAAGTATAGACTCTATAGTGTCTAGTAATGGTCAGGAAGATCACGTCAGTATGGGGGCAAATGGCGCAGTGAAATGTAAAACAGTAGTAGATAATGTAGAACGAATTTTGGCTATAGAATTACTAAACGCTACTCAAGCCTTAGAGTTTAGAAAGCCATTAAAATCATCAACTTTTATAGAAACACTTGTGGCTGCATACAGAAATGATGTGCCGTTTGTTGAAGTTGATAGATTGCTACATGATGATATTCAAAGTTCTATTCGTTTTATTCAGAATTTTGAACTAGATAATGAGGTGTTATTTGCTTAAGTATAAATAAATTAATCCAACTAAAAAGAGTCCATAATCAGGACTCTTTTTTTATGTTATGATATCAAATTCTGTATAGTGTTGTTTGGGTTGAATAGCTGTATAGGTGACGTTTGTAATTTCAGAAAGGGGAGACCCTTTAGTTTTTAACCATTGGATGAAATCAGTTAAGTTATGTTGGTTGCCAACTGCTTCTATATAAACCGTGCCATTAGATTGATTTTTCACGATACCACAAATGTGTAACTCTTGAGCTTTTATTTGGGTGTATTTTCTAAACCACACACCTTGAACCTTTCCGTATACGGTAATATTGTATTGAAGCATAAAGTTAAATTATAGCTACGGGCGATTTATATTCATTTATAGCTACAAAAGTAAAATGACCGGTAACAGCTAATTCTCTTTCATCGGCATACATGCGTTCGGTAAAAATATCAACTTTAATTTTACAACTGGTAGTACCCACATGAACTACATTAGCAACAAGTTCTATAATGCTGCCTTCGGGAATAGATTTTTCAAAATCAATTTTATCAGATGACACTGTAACCATACGTTTTCTGCTAAATCTTGTGGCGCAAATAAATGAGGCTTCATCCATAAGTTGTAAGGCAGTTCCTCCAAATAAAGTGTCGTAATGATTGGTAGTATTAGGGAACACTGCTTTGAAAATTCTGGTTTCAGAGTGTTTTATTCTATCTTCTAAAGTCATAAGTTCATGTATAGGGTTCTAATTATAGCGACATCAATTTTTATTATAATAATATACTAATAAAAGTAGTTACAATAATTACTTTTGCAGTAAATATAGTTGATATGAACATAATTGAATGTTTAAAATGGCGATATGCCACAAAAAAGTTTGATGCTACTAGATTAGTTTCAGATGATAAAATAGCGGTTTTAAAAGAAGCGTTTACACTTACGGCAACATCATATGGATTACAACCTGTAAAACTAGTTGTAATTTCAGATAAGCCACTTCAAGAGCAATTGGTAGACTATTCATATAACCAACAACAAGTTGCACAGGCATCACACTTATTGGTTATTTGCATAGAAAATACCATTGATGAGTCGTATATACGGGAATGTTTTGAGAATGAAAAGGCTATTAGAGGAACTGCTGACGCTATTTTAGATGGTTTCAGATCATTTTTAATAAATGATTTCTCTAATAAATCTGATGCTGATATTAAACTCTGGGCTACAAAACAAGCTTACATCACTTTAGGGAATTTATTAACGGTTTGTGCAGTTGAACATATAGATGCTTGCCCTATGGAAGGGTTTATACCTGAAAAGTATGATGATCTATTAGAATTAAAATCTAAGGGCTTATCTTCAGTATTAGTTTTACCTATTGGTTATAGGGCAGAAGATGATATGTTTGCAACACTTAAGAAAGTCAGAAAATCGATTGATAAAAACACCATTGATTATTAAATTTGGTAAGATTATTGAGGTATTAATTTATATAGTACACTCAAGTAAAAACTCAAAAAAATGAATAAGATTTTAGTTATAGTTGCTTTTTTTATGCTCAGCAGTACTTATGCTCAGCAATCTAAACCTGCAGAATTACATTGGGAAACAGATTTTGAAGTCGCTAAGAAAAAATCTAAAAAGTATAAAAAACCAATCTTAATGCTGTTTACTGGGAGTGATTGGTGTCCGCCTTGTAAATTATTAAAGAAAGATTTTATTAATTCTGAAGAGTTTAAAACGAAGTCTACTGAGTTTGTACTCTTATTAGTTGATTTCCCGAAAAACAAAGCCAACTTCACGTCAGAACAAGAAAATCATAATAAAGAATTGAATAGTGCTTATGGCGTTAGATCTTTACCAACGCTTATTGCGGTTAATGCAGAAGGCCATATTATAGATAAAATAAAAAATTATAGCGCTAGTAGAAATACCAACGCTCATTTTGAGTTTCTTGAGCGCGTATTAAATTAAATAAGACAAAAAAGAGCTTGAATAACAAGCTCTTTTTTTGATATTAATAATTTGTGTAATCAACAATTTCTAAACCGTAGCCTATAATACCAACACGTTTTTTATGTTGGTCGGCATTAGATATCAGGTTGAGTTTATGTATGCCTAAATCGTGTAATATTTGTGCGCCAATACCAAAGTCTTTCACATCCATTTTTAATCTAGGCGCTCTAATTTGTCCTTCGCCTTGATTTTTCTTCAGTTGACTTAAACGGTTCAAAATATTTAATGACGGACTTTCTTGATTGATAAATACATAGGCTCCTTTTTCAGATTTGTTTATCAGTTGAAAAATATGATCTAATTTTTTACCAGTGTCAAAGGTTAAAGTATCTAAAATATCATTATTAACTAGGGTAGAAGTAACTCTAACTGTAACAGGTTCGTTTTCTGTCCATGTGCCTTTAGTTAAAGCGATATGAACTTGATTATTGGTAGTTTGCTTATATGCTCTTATTCTAAAGTTACCAAATCGTGTTTGTATTTCGAAATCCTCTTTTTTCTTAATTAACGAATCGTGTTCCATTCTGTAGGCCACTAAATCTTCAATAGACACAATTTTTAGGTCAAACTTTTTAGCGACTTCAAGTAACTGTTGTAAACGCGCCATTGACCCATCTTCATTCATAATTTCTACAATGACTCCAGCAGGTTTTAAGCCTGCCAAACGCGCAAAATCAATAGCAGCTTCTGTGTGCCCCGTTCTTCGCAAAACGCCGCCTGTTTTAGCTTTTAACGGAAAAATATGTCCTGGTCTATTTAAGTCTTGAGGTTTAGTGTTGTCGTCAATTAACGCTTGAATAGTTTTAGCTCTGTCAGATGCAGATATTCCTGTAGTTACACCGTTTCCGTTTAAATCAACAGAAATTGTAAAGGCAGTTTCCATTGGGTCAGAACTGTTGCTTGTCATCATGTCAAGCTTTAAGTCGTCACATCTTGATTCTGTTAATGGTGCACAAATTAGACCTCTACCATGTGTAGCCATGAAGTTTATCATTTCTGGTGTTACCATTTCTGCCGCAGCTAAAAAATCACCTTCATTTTCTCTATCTTCATCATCAACTACAATGATAACTTTTCCTTGACGGATGTCTTCAATAGCATCATGTATGCTATCTAATTGCGTTGATGTATTCTTTTTTAGTGTTGTCATTGTTTTATGTAATCAAAAAGTTACTGTTCTTTTTTGTCTTTCACAATTTTGTTCCAAATGGAACTAAAAAATACCGTAATGCCATCTGTATTAAATACGCCTTTATCTGATGTAGCGTTTCTAGTAAGCATAATTCCTAAAGGCAGCATTATAATAGTAGATAACCAAGCACCAATAAATGTTGGAATAGCCCCTGTTTCGGCACTATTTTCTGCAAATATACCAATAAACCAGTAGGTCAGAAATAATATTATAGCAATAACCATGGGTAATCCCATTCCTCCTTTTCTGATGATGGCACCAAGCGGAGCACCAACAAAAAACAATAGGAAACATGACACAGCTAAAGCAAACTTTTTTTGCAATGCCATTTTATGTTGGTTTAAGTTAGAGGTTTTGTCTTCAAAAGCATTTTCTCTACTTTTTATTTGATTAAAAGTAGTATTACTTGTGTTTATGGCAAGATCTAATATTTTAATTTTTTCTTGTTTTGTGAAAAGATCTAAATAATCGCCTTTAAATGCTTTTTTAGAAACTTTCTCAGTGCTTTTTTTTAGAGGTGTATTTCTATTTGTAGAACTATTATTCACCTCATGAAGTGCAAGCTTGTTTTTTGTTATAGTATCGTTTTTTCGTTCTGAGTTTTTGTTAAAGTTTGTGTGTATAGCTAAGCCGTTATACAAGATTTCAAAGTCTCGCTTATTATCGTTAGTTATTTTTTGCTCAAGAGAATCAATTGTAGGGATTAATTCATCAATTTTTAGCATTCTGTATGTAATACCTTTTCCTTTCTCATCTAAATCTACTTTATTTAATTCAGAGAGATCAATATTCATGGTATATTTTTCAAAAGAACTTTTAGCATGTGGGGCTTTCTTTCTTTTTTTAGGATCAAGTGTTTTTATATCGTGATAATAATTACCGTCAAATAAAACCAATTGTAGAATATTTGATTGTTCAC
>JBMYYK010000017.1:0-43957 GCA_049609325.1 Flavobacteriaceae bacterium
CCATTCTTAGAACTACCAACTCCTTTTTTATGAGCCATCTCTTTAAGGTTTTATTTTGTTAATACTTATTTAGATAACGCAGCTACTAAATCTGCTTTTTTCATAGAAGAAATTCCTTCTATACCTTGTGCTTTAGCCATTTCTTTTAATTCAGCTACAGTTTTTGAGCTTAAATCATCAGATGGTGCATCAGCGGTTTTTGCTGCTTTCTTCGGAGCTGCTTTTTTTGCTCCTGAAGCTGAAATGTTTTCAATTACGATTTCAGTTAAGGCTTGTCTGTGACCATTTTTCACACGGTAACCTTTTCTTCTTTTCTTTTTGAAAACAATAACTTTATCACCTTTAAGGTGTCTTAAAACTTTCGCTTCAACAGAAGCTCCGTTTATAGCTGGGGCGCCAACAGTAACATCACCATTATTGTCTAATAACAATACATTATCAAAAGAAACATTGTTTCCTTCTTCTGTACCTAAACGGTGAACAAATACTTTTTGGTCTTTTGCAACTTTAAATTGCTGCCCTGCTATCTCTACAATTGCGTACATAGCGTAACGTATTTAATTTGTTAAAAAATAATTGGAGGCAAATATACGCTTAAATCGCTAAACCACAAATTGAAAAGCAGTTTTTATTTAATTGTTGGTTGTTAAAATAAAAGTATCTTCGCTTTTTAAAGATGACATACCGTGAGTAAACAACACCTTTTGGCTGTGTTTGATCAAACTCCTCAAACAGAACAGCTTATAGATCGTTTGTCAACCCCTAAATCAGAAACTAAAATTTCTAATTTAGTTGGGTCGGCATTGCCTTTTGTGATGGCTAACTTGTTTAAAACCGCCGAAGCACCATATCTTTTAATAGCAGAAGACAAAGAAGAAGCGGCATTTTATTTGAATGATTTGGAACTGTTATTGAATGATACAGATGTGTTGTTTTATCCGGGGAGTTACCGTCGTCCTTATCAAATAGAAGAAACAGATAACGCCAATGTGTTGTTGCGATCTGAGGTGTTAAACAGAATCAATTCACGCAAAAAACCAGCGTTAATTGTCACGTATCCAGAAGCATTATTTGAAAAAGTAGTGACTAAAAAAGAACTGGATAAAAACACATTAAAGTTAGCTGTAAATGATACGGTGTCTATAGATTTTATAAATGAAGTATTGTTCACTTATAATTTTAAGCGTGTAGATTTTGTTACTGAACCTGGGGAGTTTTCTGTACGTGGAGGTATAGTAGATGTATTTTCATATTCTAATGATGAACCCTACCGAATAGAATTTTTTGGTGATGATATTGATAGCATACGAGTTTTTGATGTAGAAACACAACTATCTCAAGAGCAGCTTAAAAAAATTAGCGTCATTCCTAATGTAGAAAATAAGCAACTGCAGGAGCAAAGAGAGAGTTTCTTAAACTACATTTCATCAAAAACCACTGTTGTGGTTAAAAACAAAGAATTATTTGCTTCTAAAATTGATAAACTATTTGCCAAAGCCACCACGGAATTTGAAAAATTAGATACCGCGGTAAAACATGCGCAGCCGGTAGATTTATTTTGTGATTCAGGTTTGTTGTTACAACAGCTTAAAAATTACACAGTAATAGTATTAGTAAAAAGTACAGATTCGGATATTGCTTATCACGTAAAATCTCAGCCGTCATTTAACAAGCAGTTTGAGTTGTTAATAGACGATTTAAATAAGAATACAGCAGACGGATTTACAAATTACATTGCCTGTGCAAATGCGCAACAAGCCAAACGATTTAAAGATATATTTGATGATGTAGAGCAAGAAGTGGTATACCAAACAGTAGTGTTACCGCTTTACCAAGGATTTATTGATTTGCATAGTAAAACCGTATGTTATACAGATCATCAAATATTTGAACGCTACCATAAATTCCATTTAAAAAATGGCTATGCTAAAAAGCAGGCTATAACCTTAAAGGAATTAACACAACTTCAAAAAGGTGATTATGTCACGCATATAGATCATGGAATAGGACGTTTTGCTGGTTTGCAAAAAATTGATGTTGAGGGCAATCAGCAGGAGGCTATTAAACTAATTTATGGTGAGCGTGATATTTTGTTTGTAAGCATCCATTCGTTACATAAAATTTCAAAATACTCGGGTAAAGATGGTAAAGCGCCAAAGCTGTTCAAATTAGGCTCAGGAGCTTGGAAAAAGCTGAAACAAAAAACCAAGAGTCGCGTTAAACATATCGCGTTTAACTTGATAAAATTATATGCTAAACGACGTGAACAAAAAGGATTTCAATACGCACCAGATTCCTACTTACAGCATGAATTAGAAGCCTCGTTTTTGTATGAAGACACGCCAGATCAATCGGCGGCTACCCAAGCTGTAAAAGCAGATATGGAGAGTGAACGCCCTATGGATAGACTGGTTTGTGGTGATGTTGGTTTCGGAAAAACCGAAGTGGCCATCCGTGCAGCCTTTAAGGCCGTAGATAATAGCAAACAAGTTGCTATTTTGGTGCCAACCACCATTTTAGCATTTCAGCATTACAAAACATTTTCTGAACGTTTGAAAGACTTGCCTGTTACGGTAGATTATATCAATCGTTTTAGAACGGCAAAGCAAAAGTCAGAAACCTTAAAAAATCTTGCCGAGGGTAAAGTAGATATTATTATAGGTACGCATCAATTGGCAGGAGCAAAAGTAAAATTCAAAGATTTAGGATTGCTTATTGTAGATGAAGAACAAAAATTTGGAGTAGCCGTAAAAGAAAAGCTTAAAACCATAAAAGAAAATGTAGATACCTTAACCTTAACAGCAACGCCAATACCACGAACGTTACAGTTTTCATTAATGGCAGCGCGTGATTTAAGTACAATAAATACACCACCGCCAAACCGATATCCTGTAGAAACACAAGTGATACGTTTTACCGAAGATGTGATACGTGATGCCGTGTCGTATGAAATTCAGCGTGGCGGACAAGTGTATTTTGTACATAATAGAGTTGAGAATATTAAGGAAGTTGCCGGGATGTTGCAACGTTTGGTACCCAATGCCAAAATAGCTATTGGTCATGGGCAAATGGACGGTAAAAAACTAGAGCAGCTCATGCTGGCGTTTATGAATGGCGAGTTTGATGTGCTGGTAGCCACAACTATTATTGAATCTGGTTTAGATGTGCCTAATGCCAATACCATATTTATCAATAATGCTAATAATTTTGGCTTGTCAGATTTACACCAAATGCGAGGTAGGGTAGGGCGTTCTAATAAAAAAGCATTTTGTTATTTCATCACGCCACCATATACTGCTATGACCGATGATGCCCGTAAACGTATTCAGGCTCTAGAGTTGCATTCTGATTTAGGAAGTGGATTTAATATTGCGATGAAAGATTTAGAAATTCGTGGTGCTGGAGACATTTTAGGTGGTGAACAGAGCGGATTCATCAATGAAATAGGCTTTGCTACTTATCAGAAAATATTAAATGAAGCCATAGAGGAACTAAAAGATAATGAGTTTAAAGATCTGTATGATGAAGTGGATAAAGACACAGATAAGGTTTTTGTAAAAGACACACAAATTGATACGGACTTTGAATTGCTATTTCCTGATGATTATATCAATAACATTACAGAGCGTTTGGCATTGTATAACAAACTAGGCGAGTTGACAACAGAAGACGAGTTATTACAATTTGAAAAAGATCTGGTAGATCGTTTTGGCGAGTTGCCAACGCAAGCCGTAGATTTATTAGATTCTGTGCGTATTAAATGGATAGCCGCTGCCATTGGTTTAGAAAAACTGGTCATGAAGCAAAACCGATTAATTGGCTATTTTATTTCAGATCAAAATTCTGCATTTTACCAAAGCGCCCAGTTTACCAAAGTGTTACAATTTGTTCAGGTGCATAAACGTATTTGTAAAATGAAAGAAAAGCACACCAAAAATGGCTTACGGTTATTACTAACATTTGAGAATATTACCACAGCTGGTAAAGCCTTAGAGGTACTCCAAAAATTTTAGAGCACTATAGGATTTGTTGCAGTATTGCAATATATTTGAGTGTTGGGCACAATAAGATAAAACTAGCATAATGAAAGGTGAATTAAGTTCCGTTTTTGGAATTAAAAAAGTTTTTGTCATTGGGGCTGGATTCTCCTTTCCAGCAGGAATGCCACTTACAAATGGATTATTAAAACTAATTCATAAAAAGGCTTCAGAAAAAGATTATTATGATTCAAAAGGTAAAGTAAAAATGGGACAAGCTGAAGTTCTATTGAGTAAACTACAATACTATTACCCAATGCTTAATATTACTCACGAAAAAATTTCAAATGGTGAAATTAACGAAATAAACATAGAAGAATTTCTTTCTTTTATTGCTGCAGAATCGACCTTTCTCAGTTCAGGAGAAAAATTTAATGAACATGGTAGCAAGTTTTTAGCTTTTATGAAACAATGGCTCGGAGAAATAATCCATGAAGAACAATTTAATATTTTCAATCAGATTCCTGAATTCTATAAAAGCTTTGTAAATCAAATAAACGATTCTTTAGTTATCACATTTAATTGGGATACCTTATTAGAAAACCTATTTAACAAACAAAATATAAAATACAGAAATCAATTAAACGTTGACGATAGCGACTTTGATAATAGAAAAAAAAGTATTCCTTTATTAAAATTACATGGGTCAATTGATTGGTTTCGTTCAACTAAAGAAAATAAGTCAAACAAAGATGAATTTGAAAGTTTAGGCTACGGGTTTGGCAATATTCATCGCTGCGTTGGAAGTTTAAAACATCAATATGCTAAATATAATTCTCCATGGATAATTATTCCAAATTTTGATAAATTGAATCAATTAAAGGATTACGGAGAACTTTGGGAAACCCCAGAAAGATATTTTAATGATAATTTAGAAATAATATTTATTGGATTTAGTTTAAGAAAAGATGATTTTCATACTAGAGCATTTATGTATCCAAAACTCGTAAATGGTTCAAAAAATGGACAATATCGAGTAAAAGTAATTGACTTTGCTGAAAACACATTAAAAGAACAAGAAATTAAAAATAGATTTCTTGGAATTGAAAATTGTCAATTTTGGTTTAAGGGATTTAATAAAGAATCCTTGAAATTTATATTCAATTAAATTACTGTGCCCAACACCGGCTATAATTCATTGTGGCTTTGTGCTAAAACCAAAGTTTTGTACATTTACTCGGCTTGATTTCCTAAGCGGAAAAGTCTAACGACATTTTCCACAACGAAATCATAGCCTAAACGTTGTTGCCAATTTAAACAGAACGAAGAGTAATAATAAAATTATGAAAAATAACTATATCGCATTAGGATTAATTTTTGGAACAGGAATTGGAATTAGCACTGGCGTAGCAACAAATAATTTAGCCATAGGATTATCTATCGGAATTGGAGCTAGTCTAGCTCTTGGAGCAGCTATGAAAAATGAGAAGAGAAAATGTGAGGAAAGAAAACAAAAGCTATAAGTAATTGCTTGTTCTCCCTTACTTCTGAAACTCCTCACGAATTTTCAGTTTGGTGCGTACTTTAAAAGTTAAGTGCCAGCTCACACAACTACTCATAGCCAAGACCTTCTCACACCTATTGCCCCAACCTGAATATAATGGAAAATTTAAATAAGTATATTGCCATTTATAAAGCACAGCTTGAAAAAGGCGACATTTTAATTGCCTATAATGAACTCGTGAAGGTGGTTATGAATTTTAGAACGAGATGCATTAAAACACGTTCAGACCACTATTCATTTGCAGGTATTCTTCACGGCTATTTAGACTATACCTATTTCTACTATTCCAATGATTTTTTAAAACGTAAAAAATTAAAACTCGGCTTTGTACTAAACCATTTAGAGATGAGATTCGAAATATGGCTTTTAGGCAATACCATACCAGTTCAGAACAAATATTGGGAACTATTAAAAAACTCAAAATGGAATAAAGATCAACTGGAAATGCCAAAATATGCCATTCTTGAATTGACTTTAGTTGAAAACCCCGATTTTAATAATTTGAATGCATTAACCGCACAACTAGATGCCAAACTAATTCAGGCTTCTGATGAAATACTAGCTCACCTAAAAACATTAGGTTGATTGAAATAAAAAGGCCATGCATATCTATGGCATATTGTGGCTGAATTTCTAATCGGAATTCAATGCAAATTGCTACTTTCGTGTTACAGTAGAAATCTTCGTGAATTTTCCGAACGAGTCTTACACAAAATCTTTATCAGACATTATATAAATAAGGGTATTAAAGTTGATTAAAAAATGAAGGGACGTCAAATAACTCAAAAAAAGGCTAGCGAGTTATCATTTAACGAAAAAGAAGAAATAACTAACCTGATTAAAAGGTATTACCCCAATTCAACACAAGACTACTTTGACAATAGAGTTTCTGTAAAATGTGAAGATGATATTGTGTTACTGAAAAATGCTAAGAACATTCTTGGTGTTAGTTATTATAAAGTTGATAAATTAGTAACTCCTTTTACTTCAAAAGTAATTCCTGTCATCAAATTTGGTCAAGCGCTAAAAAAGGAAGATTACCCAAAAAGTGTAATATGGAAATTAGGTAATTGGTATGCCCAGAGAAACATTAGTTATTTCTATCCAGCTAAAGAGGTTGTAGGTGTTTCAACCATTAGTTCGCCAAAAGTATTTGAACATTTCACAAAACTTTTTCCGAATCATTTCCCTAATTCAAAGTACACATCAGACAATTTAAAGATTACGAATTTTTTAAATGAATATTTTAATCAGAATCAATCTTTAGATGTTTCTATTGGTACAGATTTTTGCATTGACTATCCTGGTGTATTAGAAAAGGAAATAACCTCTGACTGGGAAAAGAAGTACAAAGCCAAGGATGATTCAATAAATGAGCTTTTCATTTCATTTGGAATTATTAAATTTAGCGATGGTAAAATTTACCAAACTAGAAAAACATTAGTAGCATGTGGTTATAGAACTCCTTTAACATTTGTTAGACGAAAAAAACACGTGCCAATAAAACGCAGTATAGCAGGATTGTTAACAAATATTAAGGAAAACACATAATAAAAGAAATATAAAAATGAAGAGAATTATATTAGCATTAATAATGCCTAGTTTAGTGTTTATGAGTTGTACTGACTCAAAAGCTATAAAAGACACCCAAGCAAAAATTGACGCATTGCAAATAGCAAATGACAGTTTAAAGCATGTGTTAGACAATCATAACCCTGTTAAGAAAAATCAGATTGCAACCTTTTTGACCTTTCAGAACAATAATGCAGAAACTGCGATGCATTTTTATATTGACATCTTTGAAAACTCTAAAATTATTGAGGTGAAACGTTGGGAAAAAGATGCTCCTGTTGAAGAAGGTAAAATAATGCATGCTACATTTAATTTAAACGGCAAAACGTTTATGTGTAGTGATAGCCCGCCAATTCATGAATGGGGATTCACACCTGCAGTGTCCAACTATATTGACTGTGAGGATGACGATGAACTTGTAAGATTGTTTACTAAGCTATCTGAAAACGGAAAAGTGTTAATGCCATTAAATAATTATGGATTTAGTCAAAAATTCGGATTTATTGAAGATCAATTTGGAGTTTCTTGGCAATTGAATTTAAAATAAAAGGTTACAACTGATAAAACGATATTAAAATGAAAGTTACCGCTGAAAAAAATGAACAAATTGCCAATATGGTATTTTCGTCAATTTACCCGCTTTACCTAAATAGATTAGAGAAAAAAGGGAGGACAAAAGAAGAGTTTCATCAAGTTATAAAATGGTTAACCGGCTTTGATGACGAAGACTTACAAGCTCTTATTGATGCAAAAGCAACGTATAGAACGTTTTTTGAAAAAGCAAATATGCACCCAAATGCGCATATGATAAAAGGTGTGGTGTGCGGATACAGAATTGAAGACATTGAAGACGAGTTTGCGTTGTATAAACAATGCCGACAACTTGAGAAGCTAATAGATGAATTGGCTAAGGGTAGAAAAATGGATAAAATATTGAGACAAGAAAAGAAGTAAACAAAAAAGAGAAGCTATTTAGCTTCTCTTTTTTTATGTAATATTAAGACGTAGTGATTAGTTCCATTCTAATGTTAATTTCACACTCATATTGTAGGTGTTAAATGTAATTTCAGATGGTCTTGTGTTTCTATACGGATTCAAATCATATCCAAAATCGTCAATTGAACTATATGGCGTACCATATACTTCACTTGCACCATAAAAGTTAATAGCGAAATTGTAATATTGGTTATTTGGGTAATAGTTACCAGTTTTATATACTATAGCTTGATAATTTGCACTAGCAATATCCCAATCCATTTCTTGAAAACTATATAGCCATTCTCCTAAATTTTCTGTGTTTTCAGTTGAAGTGTATTGAATAGCATCACTTCCATATTCGTCTAATTCTTTAATATCAAAATAAGATTTTAACGAACAACGGTCGTATTGGTTATAAACATAATCGCTAAAATCATCAAAAGCTAAAACTTCTACTTTTTTAACAGTTACTAAGTATTTTGGGCGTTCATTAACGGTAACGATATTCTCTAATGATGTACTTTGTTGATTACCATTGTTATTATAATATGTAATATCTGCTCTTACGGTAAAGTTTCCTGATTGTAAAAAAGTATAATCCAAATCATAGTATGCATCTTGAATTAAGTTGTTGTTTACATACCATTTAATATCATTAAAACCGCCGTTAGTACTGTTTACAGAGAAGTTTACTGCATCAAGTTCTTGAGGAGAACTGTTGTTCTGATATAGTGTAAATGTTGGGTTGTCACCACCTCCAGTTCCGTTAGAATTATCTGAAGAATCGTCTGAGCTTTCGCATGAAACTAAAGCTACAATAACGAATAAAAACGCGGATAAAAATTTTAAGTTTTTCATATTAGTTGATTTAGTGGTTATTAGTTATGCAATACTTTCACCGTTGGCAACATCATCTTCATCTGGGTTGACGAATACTAGTTTTCCGTTAGAATTTTCGGTCATTAAAATCATTCCTTCACTTTCCACACCACGTAATTTTCTTGGCGCTAAGTTGACTAACACAGTTACTTTTTTACCGATGATATCTTCTGGTTTAAAACTTTCAGCAATTCCAGATACAATTGTTCTGGTGTCAATTCCAGTATCTACTTTTAAGACCAATAACTTTTTAGCTTTTGGCATTTTTTCAGCTTCTACGATTGTTCCTGTACGGATGTCTAATTTAGAAAAGTCTTCAAACGTAGCTGTCTCTTTTTGAGGTTCTACTACTTTGTTTGCTTTCTCATTTTCTAACTTGATGTTCTCCAAACGGTCCAATTGTTTTTGAATGGCCTCGTCTTCTATTTGAGGGAATAATATAGGTGCTTTTCCTTCTTTTATTTTATGACCAGAAGGTAATAAGTTTGTGGTATTAGCAATAGCGTTCCATTGTGTTTTTGGTTGTTGCAATAACTCTTGAAGAGTTTGAGAGGCAAACGGCACAAATGGTTCACTTAACGTAGCCAGTGCCGAAGCAATTTGTAAGGCAACATACATTATAGTTTTAGTACGCTCTTCATCTACTTTAACCATTTTCCATGGTTCTTGTTCTGCCAAGTACTTATTTCCTAAACGCGCTAAATTCATCATTTTTAAGTTCGCTTCTCTAAATCGGTAGCGTTCAATAGAAAATGAAATATCTGCAGGAAATTTCTTTAATTCTTCTAAAGCATCTAGATCAGCATCAGAATATTCGCCAGGTACTGGCACAATACCATCATAGTATTTGTTAGTAAGCACTAACACTCTGTTGATAAAGTTTCCGTAGTTATCGGCCAATTCTTTATTGCGTGCTTGAAAATCTTTCCACGTAAAATCATTATCTTTTGTTTCCGGTGCAGTTGCTGTTAAGGTATAACGTAATGCATCTTGTCGTCCTGGAAAATCTTCTAAATATTCATGCAACCAAACTGCCCAATTTTTAGAAGTTGATAACTTATTACCTTCTAAATTTAAGAACTCATTTGCTGGCACATTATCTGGTAAAATATAAGATCCTTCTGCTTTTAACATTGCAGGGAAAATGATACAATGAAACACAATATTGTCCTTTCCTATAAAGTGTACCAGTTTAGTGTCATCATTTTTCCAGTATGGTTCCCAATCTTTTCCTTCGCGCTCAGCCCATTCTTTAGTTGCTGAAATGTAACCGATAGGGGCATCAAACCAAACGTACAATACTTTTCCGTCGCCACCTTCAACCGGCACAGGAATTCCCCAATCTAAATCTCTGGTAACGGCACGTGGGCGTAAACCATCGTCAATCCATGATTTACATTGTCCATAAACATTAGATTTCCAGTCCGATTTATGATCTTCTAAAATCCATTGCTTTAAAAAAGCTTCATGTTTATCTAAAGGTAAAAACCAGTGTTTTGTTTCTTTTAAAGAAGGCACAGCACCTGTAATTGCAGATTTAGGATTGATTAAATCTGTTGCGTTATGGCTTGTTCCACATTTCTCACACTGATCACCATAACTTTCCTCGTTTCCACACTTAGGACAAGTTCCTACAACAAAACGGTCTGCTAAAAACTGATTTGCTTCAGCATCATACAATTGCTGTTCTACTTTTTCTACAAACTCACCTTTTGCGTCTAAAGTTTTGAAAAACTCAGAAGCAGTATCGTGATGAACCTTCGCTGAAGTTCTAGAATAATTGTCGAAAGAAATTCCGAAATCTTCAAAAGATGTTTTGATAATACCATTGTATTTGTCCACCACATCTTGCGGAGATACACCTTCTTTTTTGGCTTTAATAGTAATTGGCACACCGTGCTCATCACTACCACAAACAAAAGCGACATCTTTACCTAATAAACGTAAATAGCGCGCGTAAATATCTGCAGGCACATAAACACCGGCTAAATGTCCAATGTGAATTGGGCCGTTTGTATAAGGTAATGCTGCTGTAATGGTATATCTTTTCGGATCTTGACTCATGGGTTCTAAAATTTTCAATTGCAAAAATACACAATAGAAGTCATAAGTGCGAGAGTTTTGTTATTTTTACTACTATGAATATGAAACAACCACAAGCCTTACAGAGAGGTGATTTGGTCGCTATTGTGACAACTGCCAGAAAAATTGATAAAGACGCTGTACAACTGGCTATTGAATTATTGGAAAGTTGGGGGTTAAATGTTGTTCTTGGAAGGACGATTGGTTTAGAAGATAACCAGTATGGAGGCACTGATTCTGACCGAGCTATAGATTTTCAACAGGCCATGGATGATCCTGTCGTAAAAGCCATTTGGTGTGCACGGGGTGGTTATGGTACCGTACGAATTATTGATGCTTTAGATTTCACAGAGTTTGTGAAACAACCGAAATGGGTGATTGGTTTTTCTGATGTTACTGTATTACATTCTCATTTACACAACATAGGTGTTCAAACATTACATGCTATTATGCCAATTACTGTTGAGGGTAATACCATAGATGCTATTACTAGTTTAAAGAATGATTTGTTTGGAATGCCAAACAACTATGAATTGCCTTTTGAAGTAGGGAATAAATTAGGTAAAGAAACGGGTGTATTGATTGGTGGTAATTTATCCATGTTGTACAGTTTATTAGGTTCAAAATCTGCTATAGATACTACAGATAAAATTTTATTTATTGAAGATTTAGATGAGTATTTGTATCATATAGATCGTATGATGATGAACTTAAAGCGTAACGGTTATTTTGATAATTTGAAGGGCTTAATTGTTGGTGGTATGACCAAAATGCACGATAATGATATTCCTTTTGGTAAAACTGCTGAAGAGATAATTCTTGACGCTGTGGCAGGATATAATTTTCCTGTAGCGTTTAATGTTCCGGCAGGTCATGTAAAAGACAACCGGTCGTTACATTTTGGTGAAACTGTAGAATTTAACGTTACCGACTCTGCTACTCAGTTGAAGTTTATATAATGGCATTTCATAACGAGCTTGGTAAAAAAGGAGAAGCACTAGCGGTTGAGTATTTGCAAGAAAACGGGTATGTAATATTGAATACCAATTGGCGTTATTTAAAAGCAGAAATAGACATCATTGCACAAAAAGAAAATATCTTAGCTATAATTGAAGTGAAAACCAGAAGCTCAGATGTGATTAGCGCTCCTGAAGATGCAGTAAACTCTAAGAAAATAAAGTTGTTAGTGAGTGCTGCTAATGAATACGTTATTCAGAACAATCTTGATGTAGATGTGCGATTTGACATTATTGCCGTACTTAAAAACAAAAACGCCTATTCAATAGTTCATACTGAAGAGGCGTTTTTGTTTTTCTGACTAACTAAGTTTATACAGTTTCTGTACTTAAACTTTTTAGCATGACGTTTGTCATTTCTTTTAAATCATAGTCATGTTTCCAATTCCAGTCGGTTTGAGCAGCTGAATCATCAATACTCATTGGCCATGAATCTGCAATGGCTTGTCTGAAATCTGGAGTATAACTTATTTTAAAGTCAGGCAAATGAGTTTTAATTTCTTTAGAAATCATATCAGGTGTAAAACTGATACCGCCTAAATTATAAGATGATCTGATTTTAATAGACTCACTTGGCGCTTCCATAATGCTCATAGTTGCACGAACGGCATCATCCATATACATCATTGGCAAGGCTGTATTCTCGCTTAAAAAACAATCGTAAGAATTGTCTTTAATGGCTTTATGGAAAATATCTACGGCATAATCTGTAGTTCCACCTCCTGGTAATGTTTTCCAACTAATTAATCCAGGATACCTGATACTTCTAACATCTACACCATATTTGTTATGGTAATATTCACACCAGCGCTCACCGGTTTGTTTTGTGATACCATACACCGTTGTTGGTTCCATAATCGTAAATTGTGGGGTGTTTTCACGCGGTGTTGTTGGTCCGAAAACAGCAATACTTGATGGCCAGAAAATCTTTTTTATAATGCCATCTTTTGCTAAATTCAAGACATGAAACAAAGAATTCATATTTAAATCCCATGCTTTCATAGGGAATTGCTCTCCTGTTGCCGATAGCATAGCTGCTAAAAGATACACATCAGTTATGTTGTGCTTTTCAACACAATTTTTAACCACATCATAATCCATTGCATTCACAATTTCAAAAGGCCCAGAAGTCATTAACTCTTCTTTTCCTTCTCTAATGTCTGCAGCTACAACATTATCATTACCATGTTTTTTTCTGAGTGACATGGTTAGTTCTGAACCAATTTGCCCGCAAGCGCCAATAATTAATATTTTAGGAGTCATGATATTTCAATTTAGGAGTAGCAAATATAAATATTTCTTAAATTTTTTACTCTAAGAACATGGAATGCTTTTTTAAAATTATATTTGTGTAAATACAAATTTGAATGAATAATTATATCATAATCATATTGTTTCTACTGATATGTTCTTGTAAAAAAGAAACTAGTAGTACGATATCACAACAAGAAATTTCTAAAGAAAGCAGTAACGCTCAAAAAGGAAATTTGATACTAAAAAAATGCTCAGAATTTACTGGTGATTGGGCTGAAATTATTGCGTTTGAGGATGAGTTGAAACGCGTGTTGACTACTGAAACACAAATGGATAAAGATTTAGAGTTGTTGAAGAAATTACTAGAGGACTTTAAAAAAACCTATCCAAAACGCTTTAAAACACTGACAATTGAGGCTAGGGTAAAAGTTTTAGAAACAGAAATTTTAATGTTGGAGCAAGACTTAAAGGATTATAATTACTCACAAATCACTACTAAAAAAGGTAGAATTCAAAATGCATATAATGTGTTTGTGAGTCAAATTGAAGCACAAATTTATAAAGAACGCGATTATGAAAAATACAAGTAAGATAAGCTTAGTTTGTTTGTTGCTACTGCAAACAGCAATGTGTTTTGCTCAAATGTCTAAAGAACAAACAGCAATTGATAAGGTATTAACCCAATGGCACAAAGCCGCTTCAGAGGCTAATTTTGACACGTATTTTAGTTATATGACCAATGATGGTGTGTTTATAGGAACAGATGCCACTGAAAATTGGCAAAATAAAGCATTCAAAGAATTTTCTAAACCATATTTTGACAAAGGTAAAGCATGGAGTTTTACAGCAATAGACCGTAATATATATGTTGATGAGCAGGCAAACATTGCTTGGTTTGATGAATTGTTAGATACACAAATGAAGATTTGTAGAGGCTCAGGAGTGTTAAAAAAAGTAGACGGTGCCTGGAAAATTAAACATTATGTACTTTCTATGACTATACCTAATGAGAAAGTATCTGAAGTAGTAAGTTCAAAAGAAGCTATAGAAAATAAGTTGATTGAAAAATTAAACAACTAACTAACAGTAGTTTGTGAGTGTGAAGAAGTTTATTAACTTTACGACAACTCAAAACTACTAATTATGAAAAAAAACCTACTTTATGGTGCAATGCTCTGTGCTGGAGCGGTATTTGCACAGTTTAATTCTGATTCACCTTGGATTAAAGAATTAAAAGAAAACACGTCTCAAGAAGAGATGCTGCAAAGAAATTCAAATCAACCGTTTACATTTCGCGAAGTTCAACAAGCATTTAATACTTATTGGGAGACACATGACCCTACTGTAAAAGGAAGTGGTTATAAGCCATTTAAGCGTTGGGAGTTTATGGTTGAAAATGAAGTAGATGAAAATGGATACTTGCCAACGGCACAAGATATTTGGAATACTTATTCTGCACATAATCAAATGCAAGCAAATTCAAACGCTGCAATGGCAGATGAAAGTAATTGGAGTGCAATTGGACCTTTCACAACCGTAGGAACAGGGTCATGGTCAACTGGTCAAGCACGTATTAATGTAATTATGATTGACCCAAATAATGCTGCTAACGGAACAGATATTTGGTATGCAGGAGCACCTGCTGGAGGTATATGGAAATCTACTGATGCAGGAGTAACATGGGCACCAATGTCAGACAATTTACCGCAGATAGGAGTATCTGGTATAGCTGTTGATCATGCAAATTCAGATATTATATACATAGCAACAGGTGATGATGATGCCGGAGATACGCCAAGTGTAGGGGTTTTTAAATCTACTGATGGAGGTGCAACATGGAATCAAACAGGATTGAATCCAAGTAACTCGCCATCATCAATGAATGATATTTATATCAACCCAAATGACTCTAATATGTTATGGGTAGCTACCAATAATGGGGTGTATAAATCTACAAATGCTGGAGCTAGTTGGACACAAACACTTGCTGGAAATATAAAAGACATCAAAATTAAACCTAACGACCCAACTACAATTTATGCGGTATCGTCAAATAGGTTTTACAAATCTACAGATGGTGGAGATTCGTTTTCTGTGATAATGTCTGGATTACCATTTAGTTCTGGTAGATTAGTGTTAGATACGACTGCTGCGAACTCAAATTATGTATACATTTTTAGAGAATATAACGGAGCAGTAAGCATATACAGATCTACAGATAGTGGTGATAACTTTACTGCAAGAACTACATCTATAGCAAACTTTAGCGCCGGACAAGCGTGGTATGATTTGGCTATGGGAGTTTCGAGCACCAATGCAGAAGAAGTATATGTAGGTTGTTTAAATGTTTGGAAATCTACTAATGGAGGAACTTCATTTACGAAATTAAACAATTGGAATTCACCAACATCAGCTGCTTATACGCACGCAGACATTCATTTTTTAAGAGATTACAATGGAGTAATGTATTGTGGTAGTGACGGAGGAATTTATTCTTCGGTAGATAACGGAACTTCATTTTCTAACCATACATTTGGTATACAAGCAAGTCAGTTTTACAGAATTGCTGTAGCAAAAACTAATGTAAATAAAATGGTAGGAGGTTTACAAGATAATGGAGGTCATGCATTTAACAGCAGTAGTTCTGGGCAATCAAGAAATTATTACGGAGCAGACGGAATGGATACTGCGGTAGATCCTACAGATGAAAATAAGTTTTATGGATTCATACAAAATGGAGGGGGACCTTATATTTCAACAGATGCTGGAGCAACATTAAGTTCTGCAGTTACTGAACCTGAGTCAGGAAATTGGGTGACACCTATGGCTATCAATTCAACAGGTGTACTGTATGGTGGTTATTCTAGTTTGTATAGGTTAGATGGAGCTACTTGGACTGAATTAGGAGCGCTTGGTGGGCTATGTGATTTATTAGAAATTGCGCCTTCTGATGACACAATAATTTATGCTGTATATAATAATAGATTAAAAAGAAGTAATGATTCTGGTGTAAGTTTTACAAATGTGGGACCTGCTTTTAGTTCTAATATCAAAGGTATTGGTGTACATCAAACAGATCCAAATACAGTATGGGTAACTACTTCTGGAGGGTCAAAAGGGATCTATAAATCTACAAACGCAAACAATGGTGCTGGAGCAAGTTTTTCGAATATTACCGGAAATTTAGCAGCTACAGGAGAGTACTTTAATGATATTGTTCATCAAGGGGATCATACAGATAACCCTGTGTTTATAGCAACAAGTTTAGGGGTGTACCGTTTAGATGATACATCTGCTACTTGGGAAACCTTCGTAACTAATTTACCTAATACTATTGTTAATGATTTAGAAATAAATCTTGCAGACGAATCTATTACTGCTGCTACATACGGAAGAGGGGTTTGGCGTTCGCCAATACCGATACAAATGAAAGCTAATGATGTAAAATTATTAGCAATTAACGCTCCTGTAGAGGCTGTAGTAAATTGTGGTGATATTACTCCAGAGATAACAGTTAAAAATAATGGGTTAAATACCATTTCAGAAATAGATGTTACGTATACTATTGATGGTACACCGCTGGTATATAACTGGACAGGTACATTACCATCGGCTGCAGAAACTACATTTGCATTACCAGTGTTGAATGTTACACGAGGAAACCATACTATGGTTGTTAATACATCTGTGGTTGGAGATGCTAATATCACTAACAATGAATCTACAATCGTATTTTTAGCTAATGATGCTGGAACAGTAAATCAATTGAATACTTTTGAAACTGCTGCTGACGTATTAGTTACAGACCATTCAATATGGGAAAGAGGAGTGCCTACTGACGCATTATTAAATACGGCATCTTCAGGGACTCAAGTATATGGTACTGGTTTAAATACAAATCACCCAGATAACGTAAAGGCTGGTTTAATATCACAATGCTATGATTTAACACAATTATCTAATCCAGTGTTACGATTTGATATGGCCTTTGACTTAGAAGAAAACTGGGATATTGCTTATGTTGAATATTCTTTAAATCAAGGCAACACTTGGAGTGTATTAGGAACAATAAATTCGTTACCATTATGGTATAACAGTGATCGTACAAATGCATCATCAGGTGCGTCTAATGACTGTCAAAACTGTCCCGGAGCTCAATGGACTGGTGAAGGTGAAAAGGCTCACGCTTCTGGAGGTACAAATGCTACTATGAGAGAATATGCGTATGATTTTGAGTTGAATGCCGCTAATGGAGAAACTGATTTAACAGGAGCAACAAATATCATATTTAAAATAGTATTGCATTCAGATGGATCGGTGAATGAAGAGGGAATTATTGTTGATGATTTTATTATTGATGGTACAGCATTAAGTATTGAAGATCTTGAAGAAAATGAATTTATGGTGTATCCTAACCCATCTTCAGGAGAGTTTAAAATACGATTTAACGGACAAACATCATTACTTAATGTTAATGTATATGATGTTACAGGAAAACGTGTGTATCAAGAAACTATACAACAGTTTACTGAAGAACATAGGTTAAATTTAGAAGCGTTATCTAAAGGTGTTTACTTTTTAGAGCTTGAAAATAACCAAAGACTATCTACTAAGAAAATTATGATAAAGTAATAGACGGTAATAATAGATGTTTAAAAGGTGAAAGAGTAGTCTTTCACCTTTTTTTGCTTTTAAAAAGAGTATATTTACAGTATATGATTAGTACAGTAACATTACAATTAAACGAAGAGATTTATACAATAGATTTATCTCAGCCGCTTGATATTTCTTTACCGCTAAATTTTAGTAATAGCAATCCAGTTGCATGGAATTTAGAGGCGCCAGAAAAAACCCCCGTGGTTTTTGGAGATTGGATTGGGAGTGTATCTAAAGGCGCACCAACAAATTTTAATAACATTTACTTTAACCCACACGCACACGGTACTCATACAGAATGTGTAGGCCATATAACTGAAGAGTTTTACAGTATAAATGAGTGTTTGAAAACCTTCTTTTTTACTGCTGAAGTCATTACAGTTCGCCCTGAAACTATAGGTGACGATTTGGTAATTACAAAAGCACAAATTGTGAGTAGTATGCAACATTCATCAGAAGCAATTGTGATTAGAACTTTACCAAATACCGAAGTCAAACTCACACAAAAATACTCTCAGACAAATCCACCTTACCTAGATGTTGAGGCTGCAATTTATTTAAAAGACAAAGGGGTAAAACATCTGTTAATAGATTTACCAAGTGTAGATAAAGAAGTTGATGAGGGGAAATTGTTAGCGCATAACGCCTTTTGGAATACTGCAGGACATATCAGATTTGACGCGACTATTACTGAATTAATTTATGTGCCAGATGCTATTGAAGATGACATGTATGTATTGAATTTACAAATCGCATCATTTCATAATGATGCTAGCCCAAGTAAACCTGTGTTGTATAAATTAGTTAAGTAATTATGACTATTGAAGATTACAGAGATTATTGCCTTTCTAAAAAAATGGTTACTGAACATTTTCCTTTTGATCAAGACACCTTAGTATTTAAAGTTTGTGGGAAAATGTTTGCTTTAACATCTTTGAAAAACTGGGAAGCTGGTGAACAGTTTTTAAATTTAAAATGTGATCCTGATTATGCCCAAGAACTAAGGGATGAGTATGAGAGTATCAAACCTGGTTACCATATGAATAAGAGACATTGGAATTCGGTGTATAGTTGTCATAACGATATTCCTGAGAAACTACTATATGAGCTAATCGATTTATCATACAGTTTGGTAGTTAAAAGTTTGACAAAAAAGCAAAGAGAATTGTTGCTATGATCAAAATTCATACAGCAGAATAAAAGATAAGGAGGCCATTGGCCTCCTTTATTATAATTTATTTGGTGATAATAAATAAAACAGGCGGACTATGTTGTTTGCTTGTAGAGGATTTTAATCCAAAAATTTGTACCATTTGCCCAACTTCTGCGTCTTCTAAATATTGTTTTGCTTGAGTGTTTAGAACAGTACTGTTACTAATAGTTACAGTTGGTTTTTTAGGAAACTTGATGTTGAATTTCACAATTTCTCCTTGATCTACTGACAAGACAATATTTGCTAATTTTTCTTTAGTCATTTCTAAAACACACTCCACACATCCAACACCATTAACTGATGTTATTGGGCGATCAGATTTGTCTACTGCTTTCTTTGGCTTTTTAGTGTAAATATAAATTAGGGGTTTTTCTAATTTATTGCCATTTCCGTCTCTATTAGCAACATCAACACTAGCTATATTGTTATTATTTACTTTTGAAGCCTCTTCATAAGACACGTTTTTATTATCCAAAATGTAATCAGCTTTTTTAGGAAGCTTAATTGAGGTCGGCTCAATAGTTTCAACAGTAATTGGCTCTTTTGATAAGGTTACTTTTTTTCCTTTTGCTAATAGATGTATAGCGTTATCTTTTCTTACAATTTCAAGAGCTTGTTTAGAACTTATTTTTTTGTTGTCATAATAAAACACATGTCCTTTTTTAGCATTGTGTTTGATGAATTCCACTGGAGACATTGGTGGAGGTGGCGGCGGAATATTTGAAATATCACCTTTATGCACAAAGTCATTTTTACCATTTAACTTTTGTTGTGCTTTTTCAACCTCTTTCTCGTACGCTCTTATAGTTTTCTCATATTTTTTTATTTGTGCCTCTGTAGCATTTGCAGGTATTGGAGGAGGAGGTGGCGGTAATACCCCTTTAGAATGTGACTCAAGTACAATTTTTGCATTTTTGGGAGCTGAAGGTGGCGGAGGCGGACAGTCTGGAAATGGTTGGGCAGATTTCCTTTGCTTAGGCGTCATTAAGTTGTATAAGTACTCTAACCTGTTAATGTCTTTTAATTTTATAACACGATTGTTCTTCGGTTGTTCATTATAGTGTTTTGCTAATTTATTGTATTCAGCAACCTGTTCAGGAGTTGCTTTGTCTTGCTGAATTGTTGTGCTAAAACTAAATAGCAATAGCGCTAGTACTGGTAATAAAACAATACTTTTTAACCAGATTTTTGTCTTTGATGTGTGTGTTTTCATAACTGTAAAACGTTTTTTGATTGATGAATAATTAATGGCATTTGCCAGGGGTAATTGATAAGCATGTGATGAGTATGCTAGCAATGTTTTTTGATAATTTTGTGTATGTATGCCGTTAGAAATGACTGCTTTATCGGCTAAAAATTCATGATTGAGTTTTATAGCTCTATTTATAAGAAATAAAATAGGGTTGAACCAAAATATGACTTGTAAAAACTCAATAAATAGCACATCTAAACTGTGTTTTTGCTTGGCATGGGTTTGCTCGTGTAAAACAACTTCTTGAGGTATTTTTCCTGTAATATAGTTTTCTTTATTATAAAATATATAACTGAAAAACGTATGTGGTACAACATCTTCTTTTAATAAAACAGAGATGATATTTCCTTCTTTTTTATTAGGGTTTACGCGTATTTTTTTAATTAAGGCTACTAGGTTGCTTATAAATTTTAATCCAAATACCAACACGCCTATTCCATAGATAGCCCATAAAATTTCTGTGGTATATGATACCGATTCAGTTTGGTTAATTACGGGGATTTCAACTGCGCCTTCAGAAGCTAAAACAGGCTGAATGACCTCAGTAACTTCAATGTATTCTGTAAAGGTTACTAGAGGTATAATGTATGCAATAATTAATGATGCAATAAGGTAAATACGTTTATATGCATGCATGTTTTCCTGTTCTAAAAAAAGTCTGTAGAACACATAAAATACACCTAAACAGGCACTAGATTTTAATATGTAATCAATCATGATTATTTCTTTTTAAGTTCGCCGTCTATTAACGATTTTAATTGCTCTAATTCTTCTTTGCTTAAGTTGGTTTCTTTAGTAAAAAAAGAGGCAAATTGTGAAGCGCTATCATTAAAAAAGTTTTTAATTAAGCCGTTTACATGTTTTGAAAAATAGACTTCTTTTTTTACTAACGGATAATACTCTCTTGATTTTCCTTTTAAGTTATAAGCAATATACCCTTTATCTGTCATTCGTTTTAATAAGGTAGCTAAAGTTGTTGTTGCTGGCTTTGGTTCAGGATATGCATCTAATAACTCTTTCATGACAGCTGTTTTTAATTGCCATAAATAATTCATTAGTGTTTCTTCTGTTTTTGATAATTTCATAACGGGTATTCAATAATTGTTCTACAAATGTAGAAATAATTTTTAATTCTACAAACGTAGAGGTTAAAAAATAATGATAAAAAAAGTCCGCATTACACGGACTTTGAATTTTATAAAGCAGAAAATCGCTATTTTGATAACTCAGTAAAGTACTTATAAAACAAAGGAATAGTTTCTATACCTTTTAAGTAATTGAATACGCCAAAATGTTCATTTGGCGAGTGTATGGCGTCAGAATCTAATCCAAATCCCATTAAAATAGTTTTACTTTTAAGCTCTTCTTCAAAAAGGGCAACAATAGGGATACTTCCTCCACTACGTTGCGGAATTGGTTTTTTACCAAACGTATCATTATAAGCCATACTGGCTGCTTGATATCCTATACTTGTTGTTGGAGTTACATAACCTTGACCCCCATGATGAGGAGTTACTTTTACACGCACACTATCTGGAGCAATGCTTTCAAAATGAGTTTTAAACAATTCTGTAATCGTTTCCCAATCCTGATTTGGCACCAAACGCATAGATATTTTGGCATAAGCTTTACTGGCAATAACAGTTTTTGCACCTTCACCAATATATCCTCCCCATATACCATTAACATCTAAAGTAGGTCTGATGGAGTTTCTCTCATTAGTTGTATACCCTTTTTCACCATGTACATCATCAATGTCTAAAGCGTTTTTATAGTTGTCTAATGAGAAAGGAGCTTTAGCCATTTCATTACGTTCTTCACGCGATAATTCTTCTACACCATCATAAAAACCAGGAATGGTAATGTGATTGTTTTCATCATGTAAAGATGCAATCATTTGGGTTAATATGTTTATAGGATTGGCTACAGCACCACCATATAAACCAGAATGTAAATCTCTATTTGGGCCAGTAACTTCAACCTCAACATAACTTAAACCTCTTAAGCCAGTAGTAATTGAAGGAATATCATTAGCTATCATTCCGGTATCAGAAATAAGGATGACATCGTTTTTTAGTTTTTCACGGTTGTTTTTAACAAATACCCCTAGGTTTACTGAGCCTACTTCTTCTTCACCCTCTATCATAAATTTAACATTGCAAGGCAATTGATTTGTAGAGATCATAAACTCTAAGGCCTTTACATGCATGTACATTTGTCCTTTGTCATCACAAGCTCCACGGGCAAAAATTGCCCCTTCCGGATGTTTGTCTGTAGTTTTAATTACAGGTTCAAAAGGAGGTGAGGTCCATAATTCAATCGGATCTGCAGGTTGTACATCATAATGCCCATAAACCAAAATTGTAGGTAATTTTGGGTCAATCATTTTTTCACCATATACAATTGGGTAGCCATCTGTTTGACATATTTCAACAGCATCACATCCGGCTTTTTCTAGGCTTGATTTCACCATTTCGGCTGTTTTATGAACGTCGTTTTCAAAAGCAGAATCTGCACTAACAGATGGGACTTTTAATAAATCAATAAGCTCGTTTAAAAAACGCTCTTTATTATTTTCGATATAGGTTTTGATAGAATTCATGCGTGAAATTTTTAGATTTTCAAATGTACTAAAAAAGGAATGATTATTTTTTTAAAATTTGTTTGTATATTTATAGGAATACTTATATTTGCAGTCTCAATTGCGGGCGTGGTGGAATTGGTAGACACGCTAGACTTAGGATCTAGTGCCGCGAGGTGTGAGAGTTCGAGTCTCTCCGCCCGTACTTCGTAACCCTTTAAAAACAATGGTTTTTAAAGGGTTTTTTTATGGAGTAAAATTTACACTACTAAGATATCTTTTTATATACTTTAATTAAAAATAACAAGAAAAAGTTGTAACTTAACTCGTTAAAAAACAAATGGTTAATGCAGTTTAAGAAAATCGTAATTCCTTATATTATAAAAGGTGTACTAATTGGTGTTTTTTTTCCGCTATTGGCATTGTTTATTTGTGTGAATTTCTTGTATCCAGATGGGTATAATTATACAATAACTGGTATTCATAATGACTTTCCGTTGATGTGGATAATTGATACGGCCCCAGTTGTACTTGGTGTAATGTCTTATTTAGTTGGTACAGATGTCAATAGGCGTAACAATGTGTATTTGTCTGGTATTCAAGAGGTAAATAAAATGTTACAACTTAAAAACAATGAACAAAAAAAGCTGATAAAAGAAAAGGAAGTATTACTTAAAGAAGTGCACCATAGAGTAAAGAACAACCTGCAAACAGTTACTAGTCTACTGAGTTTACAAGGGCGCCAAATTGATAATCCAGAAACCGAAAAACTATTTAAAAATTGTCAGAATAGAATCAAATCTATGGCAATGATTCATGAAATGCTGTATCAGTCTCAAGACCTCTCAAAGATTAACTATGAAGAATACTGTACAAAACTTATTTCTGAACTTATCATTTCAATGAAAGGTAATGAACATAATGTTGCATTACATATTGATGTAAAGGATGTGAGTTTAGGTGTTAATACATCTATACCGTTGAGTTTACTGGTAAATGAAATTATAACCAATTCATTAAAATACGGAATTGGTGGCGATCAAACAGGAACTATAGTATTTAAGATGTTTAAGAAAGACGATAAAAACTATGATATTTTAATAGGAGATGATGGAATTGGTTATAACGAAGAAATTAGTCAAATAAAACCAAAAACACTTGGTTTGAAACTAATAAATAGGTTAATAACTCAATTGCACGGTTCAATTGAAAAGGTTAAAAATAATGATGGGACATATTATGCTATCACTATTCAAGAAATAGGCACTTAACACAGTAATCTTAACTCATTAGTTTTTCCTTAACGAGCTTTTATTAAATATAGATACAGGAATTTTAGGATTAAACTGAATATCTTTCACTAAAAAATCAGTCCCTTTTCCAGATTTGAGCATGTCTTTATAATTCATTTTTTTAGGATACCAACGTCCATCAATTTTTGTAATGTTACTCATAGTTGTTTTCTTTAACAACTGGCCACTTTTAGCAAATAACTCCTCCTTTAATGGAACATAACGCTCTTGATCTATCCAAATCATTCGTTTATGATAAGTCGCATCTTCTACTTTGGCAATGAGTTCTAATTTCCAGGTTTGTCTGTCGTTTAATGTTTCGGTTGCAACTATGGTAGAGTTGTAGATGTCGATTAATTTGCGATCCTCCATCATATCTTCATAAGACATATCTGATCCCATTACTGATTGTCGCAGCATATGTCCGGATAATTGAATAGTTCTATCAGTAGATGGTGAATAAATCCATAATCGGTCTTCTAATTTCAGCATTTTGGTACCTTTTTCTCGTGCTGGTGATAGATATTCTGAAAACGATTTTTTCTTTCCTTCACTATACCCACGTGAGGTTATGGTACGGCTGTTACGTTTCCCGTGAATAACCATAGCTGATAAGGTGATTTGCGTATCGGCACTCATATTTTCATCTACTTTCTGAATGATTTCATCAGCAGTTAATTCTTGTGCATGTGCTGTAAATGGCACCAATCCAATAATTGTTGCTATAAAAATGTATTTTAAATAGTTCATATTAATTCTTTTTTCAAGATTTTCTAGTGTTATTTTTCTGTCTTTAAACTTCTAACTCTTTAAACAAATTAGCAGTTTCACGTTTATATATTCCAATACCAGCAAGCATGGTGCCAAACACCATAGCCAACACACCAGGTATAAAACCAATATAATACAAATTGGGTGTTACTCTAGCGCGTAAAACAGAAGGCATTATCATAGATGAATTTTCTAAATAAACACTAATGTCAATACCTACTATTTGTAAATAATAGGTAAATGCCAACCCAATAATGGTGCCAAGTAATGAGCCTATAATACCTATTAATACCGACTCTAACACCATTGAACCATATATTTTAGATTTAGCTTCACCAAGTGCTAATCTAATTCCGAATTCTTGGTATCGTCTTAAACCACCTAATAATCCTGTGTTCCAAAGTACAATTGACATGGCTAAAACGAAAATAAATATGACCAAAGCTGACATCACATCGGCGTAATCTAACATACTTGCTAAATTGTTTTGATCGCGAAGGCTGAACATTTCTGGTGAAAATTCATCAGTGTTTCTATGTTTATTATTGAAGGAGCGGGTTATTTCGGAAACATCATCTTGATCGTATACGCCAGATTTTAGAAACCCTAATATTTCTCCAGTTGCATTTTCCATATCCAACATTAATTGAGCATCGCTAATATCTACAATTAACGCACCTTTATCCATGGCTGGCGTTCCAAACTTAATTGTGCCACTAATAGCAAAAGTTTTGAAAGTCATACTACCATTCATGGTAGATCCAAAAAACGTAACGTCATCGCCCAGTTTTAAATTTAATTTATGCGCAAAATCATGACCAATAATAGCTTCGCTAGATTGTTTCGGAATGCGTCCTGTTACTAACGATGCTTCAATATTCATACGTTGGTTTTCGCCACTATTTGTGTCTAATAACTGAAGTGCCATTCCTGTTGCTGGGCCTTGTGCTTTGGTATCTCCGTTTTCGTCTGGAACATCAATTAATCCACCAAATTTTATACGTTGTATCCATTGCATTTCTGGCACTTCGGTGTTTAAAGTATCAATCCATTGTGACGCATCTAATAAGGATAAATCATTCGGAATTTGATCTTTATTTTCGGCATAGGCTTGTGTCATGATTTTCACATGACCGGTTTCAAAACGTGCATTCTGATCGATGATATCGCCAAAAGCACCTTTCATGTATCCACTTAATAAAACGGTTAAACCAACACCAAGAGCAGTTATGATTATTGGAAGCATGCTTCTGCTTCGGTCTCTTAAAATACCTTTTAGTAAAAATTCTATCATTGCAGTTTTCCTTTTAAAGCTAATACTGGATTCATTTTAGATATTTTTTTTGCAGGCAAAAAACTGACTATGGTAGCAGAAAGTGTCACTAATAGGATGGTAACTAGAATTAATTGAAGCCCAATAACAGGATATATTTTATCGGCTAAAGCCATACCCATATTTTGCGAAGCCTGTGGCATACCTATGCCTGTTTTTCCTAAATAGATAAATAGTGGAATCCCGTAAACACAGCCAACAATCATGGCTAACACACTGTATAAGCTACCTTCTATAGTAAATAGTTTTACAACCTGAGTTCTAGTCATGCCTAAAGCTATATAAGTTCCGATTTCTTTTTGTCTTCTAAAAATAGAAAGTACTTGTGTGTCGAAAATTGCTAGTAGGGCAATGGCTAACAGTAACAAGTACATTATTGAAGTGCTTATTTTCTTCATGCTAACAACTTCATCAATACTCTTTAGCATGGACTCTTGATTTTCAAAACTCCAACCTTTAATGGATTGATTTTTAAAATTCTCATCAGCTATAGCAATAGTAACTTGATTTTGTAACCCTGTAATATCCCATAGTATTTCTAATGGCAACCATATTTGTCGACTATCAACGGTTGCAACTGTGTTATCGAAAACGGCAACAATGGTAATATTTGCCGCATCGAAAGTGCCATTTTTATCTCGCCAGCGTAGTAACACGTCTTCTCCAACTTCTAAGTTTGCAGAGGCTGCCATACGTTTGCCGATGATAGCAGGTATTTTGGCATCAGATTTTTTAAACATTTTGGTTGGAATATCTATAATGTTTTGATTGGTTTCAATTCCTTTTAACACAATAGAAACCATACGGCCTTCTGGGTAGATTGTGCCTTGTTGAATTAATATTGGTGAAAGCCCTTGAACATCTCCAGGTAATTCGGCATGGCCATCTTGTAAGGTAAACGGATCGTAAGGGTCGTAAGCATTGTTGCGTAAATGCCCTTGACCTATTTCCCAAGCAATGGTATCTGTTTTTGCTTGCAGGTTCCAACCATCCATCAATCCGTTAAAAAAAATGATAACTACAAAAGCAAAGGACAAAACAGCTACATTTAGCCAAGTCCGCAATCCGGCGCCTATTAAGTTTCTGTATGCAAGTTGTATAGCAAGTTTCATAGGTGTTTAGTTATATTTTTCAGCAACAATAATTTGATCTTTTTCAACAGTACCGTCTCTTAAATGCACAATACGTTCCATATATTTCATGACTTTTTCATCGTGTGTAGAAAATAAAAATGTTGTGTTTAATTCTTCATTTAGTTTTTTCATCATTTTTAAAATGATGTGGGCATTTTCTGCATCTAAATTTGCTGTGGGTTCATCTGCTATTAATATTTCCGGACGTTTTACCATAGCTCTTGCTATGGCAACACGTTGACCTTCTCCTCCAGAAATACGATCTGGTTTTTTATTTGCTAGACCAGTTAATCCAACCCAATCTAAAGCCTCCATGACCATTTTATGACGTTCTGCTTTGCTGTGATTTTGAAGTAATAAAGCAAATTCTACATTTTCATAAACCGTATAAACAGGTAATAAATTATACACCTGAAAAATAAAACCAATATGATGGTTTCTTAAATCTGCAGATTCCCCATGCGACAGTTTCGCGATGTCTTTATTCATTACCATAGCTTCTCCTTCCGTTGGACTGTCTAAGGATCCAATAATATTTAAAAGGGTTGTTTTTCCAGAGCCACTAGGACCTATTAAACCGGCAAATTCACCTTTGTTAAAACTTAAATTAATATTTTTTAACGCGGTAAATTCACCATCACCAACTTTAAAACGTTTGGTGATGTTTTTTAAATCTATAATAGTATCACTCATAATTACTTATTTTAATGGTTATAAACTAGCATGAATCTGATGCCTGGTCCTGAAAAATTGTTTGTTAACTCGTTATCTTGTATGGTTTGGGATGTATCCGGATTGTAATATAGAATTACATAACCTGAAAGTTTTGAAAATTGGTGCTCGTAATTTATAAACATGGTATTATTGTTACTGCTCCAGTTATAATAATACATTGCGGTAAGTATATCAAAAAAACCTAACGGATAGTTAGCCTGAACTGCTGTAGTATTGGTGATATTAGAAAACTCAAAGGTTTTTTGGTTTAAGGAGCTGATTAAATGCTCGGCAGTGACATTCAAACCACTACCTATTCCGAAGGTATAATCGGCACCTACGTTCAGTAGGCTTTGGTTGGTTAACATGCCAAGGTCCTTGTTCTTTATAGTTTGGGTAGCTTCAAACCATAATCCTATTTCAACATCCCATTTGCCATCTATTCCAAAACGATTTTCTGGAATTTTTTCGTAATCAGGAACAATCAAAGCGCCTTCAGAAGTAGCTGTTCTATGGTGGTAAGACAATGCTATTTCACCTTTGGGGATTGGTAGTTGCACACGTCCACCAAATTCGGGTATATGCTTTTCGGTTTCAATGATTTCAAAGCCTTTTACTTTTTTATTTCCATAAAGTCCCCAAAGCCAAATGTTGGCATTATTAGAAAAATAATAGCGCCCTAAAACTCCATATACACCATTGGTTAACTGTAAGGGATCTCTTGGGTCTATTTGATTGAACCATTGTAAAGGGCGTAATATACTAGCCGAGCCAAAATCTATTTTTTGTAGTCCAAAACGCACTTCATATTGCTCGCCAGAATATCTTGTCCATGCACGATACGGATCAATAGATGCATCTGAGTAGGAATCTTCAAACGGATGAAACAATATCGAAGCAGACATATTTGCAGCTACGTTGAAATCTAATCGATGAAGACTATCTAATTTAATAGTGTAGGAAACTTCGGGGATATAACGACCACCTAAAAACAAATCTAAATCATTATCCGGACTATAGCTCGTAATACCAGAAAGCTGCCCTTTGAAATTAAACTTCTCTTGAGCTGAACTATTGATAGATAAGATTATAATTATGATGTAAAGTTTTTGTTTCAAAATTTATGATGAGGGCTTATTTGAGTTTTCAGATTCATTTCCTAGATATTTTCCTATAATTATTCCTACCAAAAAAGTTAGATACAATTGTCCTGAGATACTTACTAAAATGGTTATTGCTTTTGCTAATGGAGTTGTTGGAACGATATCTCCATAACCTACAGATGTAATTGTTGTAAAACTATAATAAAGTAAGTCGTAAAAATTGTTTTTATCAGTATTGAAAGACAATTCATGAGAGTAAATGTTTAATAAATTAAAAAACATAGAAGACACAATACCTAGTAGGATATATCCGGAGATACATGCAAATAATGAGTTAGCATTTACACGGTTCATGCTAATAATATATTTTATTAAGTTGATAAAGAATAAGGAAAATAGTATAGTGCTCAGTATTGAACTTACAGAACCTAACGTAAAGTTGTTTAGATTTAACAGGAATAAAACAAATACAATACTACTAAGAAGTAGCGATAATGATAGTTCCCAATAATTTTTAGTAATATGTATTGATCCTAGTATAAGGGTTATGCCGTATATAAATTGAAATGATAATTTACCAAGACTTGAAGCATAAATAAACGGAGGTAAAACAATTAATAATAACAAACTAACTAAAAAATAGATGTAGTTAGGATTGTTAAAATAATTCCTAAAAAGTTTGTTATAATCCATATACATCAAATTTACTAAAATGTTTATTTAAAAGATAATAGAGGTGCTATTTAATGTAGTTTTTGGGTAAGAAATTGGTGTTTGATTTTTGCAAGACAATTATATCACTACCAAAGTAAAGTATAGCGAGTTAATATTATTTTTATAAATTAAAAAGATGATTGTATTAATGTAATTTTAAATTTCATGTATTCTGCTTTTTTATAGAATAATTTCCCTCTGTTTTTTTAACTAAATATGTATATTTGCTGAAAATTCTTAAAAACTAAAGAATGTCAATTAAAGATTTATATACTAGCGGATTTGTAACAAGAAACCAAGGGCATTTTGCCGCTATTGTACGTGTAGCCTTAAGTGATGGTAAAATTACAGAAGAGGAAGAGTTGTTTTTAAAACGATTAGCGTCTAAATTGAGTATTGGAGAAGTGGCTTATAATGAAATTTTAGAAACACCTACTAATTACCCAATTAACCCACCAACTACATACAACCGAAGGTTAGAGCGTTTGTTTGATTTGGTAAGAATCGTTTATGTTGATTTAGATGTTAAGGATAAACAAATTAGTATGTTAGAGCGTATTGGAGTTGGTTTAGGATTTGCACCTGCAAATGTTGAATTTATTGTAAGAAAAGCACTACAGCTAATTGCAGAAGGCGTTAACGATGTAGATTCGTTCTCTGAAGAAATTAAAAACATGAACAGGTAAGCAATTATTTGTGAGTCAATTATAAAAAAAAACCACGCTGAAAAGCGTGGTTTTTTTAGTTATATGTGTAAGTTGAATTACTTATACATTTCCATAAATTCTTCGGCTTTTTCAACCATTTTTAAGCTTCCTGTATAAAAAGGGATACGCTGGTGCAGTTCAGTTGGTACAATATCTAATACGCGTGTAAACCCATCACTAGCTTTTCCTCCAGCTTGTTCAGCAATAAATGCCATAGGATTACATTCATATAATAAACGTAATTTTCCGTTAGGAGCAGTTTTACTTCTTGGGTAGATGTAAATCCCTCCTTTTAATAAATTTCTGTGGAAATCAGCAACTAAAGATCCTATGTATCTAGCTGTATAAGGTCTATCACCTTCTTCTAGCTTACAGTATTTTAAAAACTCTTGCATTCCTTTTTGAAAGTGCGCAAAATACCCTTCGCTTACAGAATATATTTTTCCTGTATCTTTAATTTTCATGTTCGGATGCGATAAGTAAAATGTTCCTATTGCAGGGTTTAGAGTAAAGCCATTTACACCATCACCTGTAGTGAATACCATCATTGTTGAGGTTCCGTAGGCTACATATCCGGCTGCAACTTGGTGCTTCCCTGGTTGTAGGAAATCTTCAATTGTTACAGGCGTACCTACTGGCGAAATACGACGGTAAATTGAAAAAATAGTTCCTACAGAAACGTTCACGTCAATATTAGATGACCCATCTAAAGGATCCATCATTAAAACGTAATTGTTCTCATTTCGTTTATTACTCCCTTCAACAATGACAAAATCATCTTCTTCTTCAGAGGCAATACCACAAACAATTTCTCGGTTGATTAAAGTTTCTTTAAAAATGTCATTGGCATACACATCTAATTTTTGTTGTGCTTCACCTTGTACATTAATATCTCCCGCAGCTCCAGTAATATCTACTAAACCTGCTTTTCTGATTTCATGATTTACAACTTTAGCAGCAAGTCGTATAGAGTTTATTAGTCTTGAAAGTTCACCAGATGAATATTTGAAACTGCTTTGGTTTTCAATTATAAATTCACCTAGTGTTTTGTGCTTGTTAGTCATATGAGTTGTGTGTCTTAATAGCTACAAAACTAAGCAAAATATTAGTGTTTTTTAATTAAGAAGTTAAAAGTTTAAAGTGTATAATACTTTAAAAAACTAAATTAGCATATGGTACGTACTAGGTTTTGTTAAAATGCAGAAGCATATTAGGATGCTAAGTTGCGTAAGTATAAATTTGTAGGTGCAGAAATTAGTGATTATGAATTATAACATAAGAGAGGTTCAGCAAAAAGATTTAACAGCGGTTTTGCAGTTAATTCAGGAGTTGGCAGATTATGAGAAGGCTTTAGATGAAGTAAGTATATCTTTAGAAGAGCTATCTAAAGACTATGCAAACAACCTCTTTAGGTGTTTAATTGCCGAGTGCGAAGGGCAAATTATTGGCATGGCATTGTTTTATAACAGATACTCTACATGGAAAGGTAAAACTATACATTTAGAAGATTTGATAGTCACAAAAGATTGCAGAGGAAAAGGTGTAGGTAAAGCCTTATTAGATGCAGTTGTTGGATTAGCTAAGAAAGAAAATTTAAGGCGAGTTGAGTGGAATGTACTAGATTGGAACACACCAGCAATTACATTTTATAAAAACGTAGGGGCAAATATTTTAAAAAGTTGGTACGTTGTACAACTAGATGAAAACGGAATAGAGTTATATTAACTATGCGAGTATTTAAATTTGGGGGAGCTTCTGTAAAAGATGCTGAAGGAGTAAAAAATTGTGTATCGGTTTTAAATAAAGTTGGACATCAAGAACTGATTATGGTTGTGTCTGCTATGGGAAAAATGACCAACAAATTGGAACTCGTGGTAAACAGTTATTTTAATGCTAAACATGAGCTAAACTCTATTTTAGATGACGTTGTTGATTTTCATAAGACAATTATTGCCGACTTATTCCCAAATCCATCTCATAAAGTTTATAATGATTTTTCGATATTAATTGATGAGCTTAAAGGGTTTTTAAGCAGAAACAAATCACCAAATTATAGTTTTGTATATGATCAAGTTGTGAGTTTCGGAGAGTTATTATCAACCACCATAATTTCAAATTATTTGTTAGAGGTCAACCTTAAAAATGATTGGGTAGATGTTAGAACTCTTATAAAAACAGACGATAAATACCGCGATGCAAAGGTAGATTGGGAGGCAACTCAGCAAAATATGTTGTCAAAGGTTAATAGAAAATCACTTACTATAACTCAAGGGTTTCTAGGTTCAGATGCTAATAATAACACCACAACTTTAGGGCGAGAAGGGAGTGATTATACTGCAGCAATTTTTGCCTATTGTTTAAACGCAACAAATGTGACAATTTGGAAAGATGTAGATGGGGTATTAAATGCTGATCCTCGATATTTTGAACACGCACAATTATTACATCAAATTTCTTATGAAGAAGCAATTGAGTTAGCGTTTTATGGCGCCTCTGTAATTCATCCTAAAACATTACAACCCTTACAACGCAAAGAGATTCCGTTATACGTCAAGTCGTTTTTAAATCCAGAAGGTAGTGGAACTTGTGTGAGTAAAGGGCAACTTTTAGAACCGTTTATTCCGTGTTTTATTGTAAAGAAAAATCAAATTTTAATTTCATTATCATCATTAGATTTTTCTTTTATAGTTGAAGAAAACATCAGCGCCATTTTTGCGTTATTACACAAGTACAAGTTAAAGGTTGATGTCATTCAGAACTCGGCAATTAGCTTTTCAGTTTGTGTGAATGATATTTATGGTAATATTGATAAATTATTGCATGATTTGCGTTCAAAATATAGAGTTACGAGTAATTCTGGAGTGTCGCTATACACAATTAGACATTTTAATGAAACAGCATTGACACAACTCATAGATGGAAAAGAAGTGCTACTCAAACAAGAAAACAGGAAAACCATTCAGCTAATAACCCGAACATAAATTACTCAACTGTTCATAAAGCTATACAATTTTTAAGTACATTTGAGAATTAGTCAATAATAATGGGATTAGTAACACCAAAAGAACTTGCCAAAGCAATCAATTTAGATAAACTAGGGTTTATAGGAACCTTTGTTGGCTGGGTTGTCATAAAATTACTACGAATAGATGTTTTAAATAGCTTTTATACTGAGCATAAACATTTAAACGATTTGGAGTTCCTAACTGCTATTTTAGATGAATTTCAAATTAAGTATGAAATTCCAGAAGCCGACCTTAAACGTATTCCTAAGTCTGGAGCTTTTGTGACAGTATCTAACCATCCTTTAGGAGGGATTGATGGCATTTTACTGTTAAAAATAATATTAGAGCAACGCTCAGATTATAAGATCATGGCTAACTTTTTGTTGCACAGAATTGCACCATTAAAACCCTACATCATGCCTGTGAATCCTTTTGAAGACAGGAAAGATATCAAGTCTAGTGTTGGTGGGTTTAAGCAAGCAATATCACACATCAGATCTGAAGCACCATTAGGAGTATTTCCTGCAGGTGAGGTATCAACAAAAAAACAAGGAGATTTGGTGTTAGATAAACAGTGGGAACCTGCCGCAATGAAATTGATTCAAAAAGCCCAAGTACCTATTTTACCCATATATTTTCATGCTAAAAACAGCAGTTTGTTTTACCGTTTATCAAGTATTAGTGGCCTATTCAGGTCGGCAAAATTGCCATCAGAAATACTTTCACAACGTCATAGAGTGGTAAAAATTAGAATAGGTAAAGCTATTCAAGTGAAAGATCAAATTGAATACAAACAACTTGATGAGTTTACAGATTTTATACGAAAGAAAACTTATATGTTGGCCAATCCTTATGAAAAGGAACAGGTGTCTTTAAAAGAGGCGGCTACAACTACAATAAAAAAAACAATTACGCCAACTGCATCACCAAAAAAAATTGCCACTTCAATTAGTACAGAATTAATTGAGCAAGAAGTTGAAAATTTACGAGGGTACGATTGTCGATTATTAGAGAGTAAAAACTACGAAGTGTTTCTAGTGTCTGCAGATAAAATTCCAAATATTCTAAAGGAATTGGGCCGATTGCGAGAAATCACGTTCAGAGAGGTAGGCGAGGGAACCAATAATGCTATTGACTTGGATTCATGTGACAGTTATTATCATCACATGTTTTTATGGGATAACACGACTAAAAAAATAGCAGGAGCTTACCGTATGGGACTTGGGTCAAAGATATTTGCCAAGTATGGTATTGATGGGTTTTACTTACATGATTTATTCCGATTTGAACCAGAATTGTATGGTTTAATGAGTGAATCTATTGAAATGGGGCGAGCATTCATCATTAAAGAATATCAGCAAAAACCTATGCCTTTATTTTTGTTGTGGAAAGGAATTGTACACACCACTTTGCGTTTTCCTGAACATAAGTATTTAATAGGTGGTGTAAGTATCAGTAATCAATTTTCATCATTTTCAAAATCATTGATGATTGAGTTTATGAAGTCACATTATTACGATCCATATATTGCACAGTATATTAGGCCTAAAAAAGAATTTAAGGTCCAACTTAAAGACGCTGATAAAGATTTTGTTTTTGATGAAACAAAAGCAGACTTGAATAAATTTGATAGGGTTATAGATGAGTTAGAATCAGGATTAAGAGTTCCTGTGTTGTTAAAGAAGTATATTAAACAAAATGCAAAAGTGATTGCGTTTAATGTAGATCCGCTATTCAATAACGCTGTTGATGGCTTAATGTATATAAAAATAGCTGATTTACCGGAAAGTACCGTTCGTCCGGTTATGGAAGAGTTTCAAGCAGAATTAGAACGAAAGTTCATGGAGAACAACGGAAATTAGATGTCTAATCCCCGTTGTTTTTATTGGCTTATAAATGCTCAGTAATAAACGTATTGCAATAGTTTTTAATTTCATTTCTTGCTTTTTCAAAAGCATCATGAGTATCTTCTTCAGACCCTTCAATTTTTGATGGATCAAAGAAGTTTTGATGTAATCTTACAGCGTTTTTACTTGGTATAAAAGGGCAGTTTTCATTTGCATGATCACAAACTGTTAAGATATAATCAAAGTCCACTCCATCGTATTCTGACACCAAATTTGAAGTGTGGTTAGAGATGTCTATGTCATCTTCCTTCATAATAGCTATGGCTTTCGGATTCACTCCATGTGTCTGAATTCCGGCGCTGTAAACGGTTATTTTTTCTGCGCCAAAATGGTTCAAGTAACCATGAGCCATTTGGCTTCTACATGAATTTCCTGTACAAAGTACTAATACGTTTTTCATAATTATTTAGTTATTAGGTTTAACAACATCCAGATGATGGTGAGCAGCTGGCATTTGGTTCTTCAACTATTTCTGTAATACCACATAATTCATTGGCTTTGCATGCTGTTTGCTCAACGTTTAATGTAATGATTAAGTTATTTTCTTTAATGGTGTAGCCATTAATAAATAACTGAGCTGTATGAAATGTAGCGTTGCTGTACTCAATTTTCAACTCAGCATCAGAAACAAAGGTTTTCATTGTAGCTACTTTTTTCAGTATTGATAAGGCTTTATATACCGTCATGTACTCAGTTTTTCCTAACTCATCTGGACTCTCCCAAAGTTGAACAATTGTTTCTTTCCAGGAATCTGTTTGTGCGCCGCAATCCACAGACTCTACGGTTACATGTTTCACTTCAGTAATATGATAGTTTGCTCCAACAAGTAAATTAGGCGCATATTCAAATAATAGAGCCTTTTCTTTATGGGTGTTTAATAAGGATAGAAATTCGTTTGTTTTCATTGATTTTATTTTTAGTTAACAGCAGTTTTGTGATGTGGTTTTAAAAAATCCGTCTAATTGTTTTTTGACTAAGTTCCATTGGTGCAGGTTAATGCAATAGCACATTTTTTTACCTTCAATTTCTCCTTGAATTAAATTGACTTTTTTCAATTCTTTTAAATGTTGTGATATGGTTGCTTGTGCTAAACCAATTTCTTCAACCAAATCATTGCAAATACAAGATTGTTGGTTACTTATGTGTTGCAGTATGGCAATTCGTGCTGGATGACCAAGTACTTTGCATATTGTAGCCAAATCGTTTTGTGTAGTTGTAAATATTTGTGTTTTTGTGAGTCCCATATTGTAATTATATATTGCAATATTACGATGATAAATTGAAATAAAAAAACTCAAATGTTAAAAATGAGTTTTTTAGTTGGTTTAAAACCAGCCTTTATGGTTTATTTGGTAGGTTTCAATGAATTCTTCATCAGATTTTGTAAGGTAAATAATCCCTTCAATTAAACCGATTATACTCATAATTCCAGCTCCAATTCCGCAAGTTAGTACAGAAACTAAAAGCATAATTAAACCTTCTTTTTTATAACCAAGAATAAATTTGTGGATACCTAATGGACTTAATAGTATGCCTAAAATACCAGCTATAACACGCTTGCTTTCTATGTTATTTGTGTTTTGGTGTACAGTGTTTCCGTTGTCGTCAATAATTTCCATGTGAGTTTTTTTTCTTTAAGAACGGCTAAATTACAAAAATATCTGTGATGTGAACAACCGTATAGATAGGTGATGTAAGTGATACTATTTAAACGCTTCATCTACAGGTTCCCAGAGTTCTATTTTATTACCATCTGGATCAAGAATCCAACCAAATTTTCCATAATCGTATTCTTCTATTTCACCAATTACAGTTATGCCTTCGGCTTTTAATGTCTTTAGAAGTTCAACCAAGTTGTCAACTCTAAAATTCATCATAAATTCTTTTTTACTAGGTTCAAAGTATGTAGTGTCTTTTTTAAAAGGACTCCATTGTGTAGTGGCATCATTACCATCGTTATCTTTCCACCAAAATGTACACCCATACTCATCAGTGTTTAACCCTAGATGGTTCTTGTACCAGTTTTTTGTTTCTGTTGGGTTTTCAGATTTAAAGAAAATACCGCCAATTCCTGTAACTCTTTTTTTCATAAGGTTGTTGTATGGTTTGTTATAGTGTATAAAGTTAGAAAACAAGTAACTAATTAAAATGAAGTTTTATTTTATCAACTATGGTTTGCGCTAATTTGATGTTACTCTCCACAGTCCACCCAGCAACATGTGGCGTAAGTAACACTTTATTTGAAGCAATAAGGTTTTCAAAGGCTTTTGGGAGATTATTGTTCTCAAATAAGTTTTCAAAAGAGCCTTTTTCATATTCAAGGACGTCTAATCCGGCACCTAAAATTTTGCCAGAATTTAATCCGTCAATCAAATCTGAGGTAACCACAGCTGTTCCTCGTGCAGTATTAATTAACCAAAAGGGCTTTTTACAGTTGTTGATAAACTCTGTATCAATCATATGGTGGGAGAGTTCATTATATGGTGTGTGTAGACTAATGACATCAGCGTTTCCTTGAAGTTCTTTTAAGGATACTTGTGTACAATTGTCATCACCAACATCAGGTTTAATGTCGTGACAAATTACAGACACCTCAAAGCCACGGAGTTTTTTCGCAAAAGACTTCCCCATATTACCATAACCAATTAATCCTACGGTTTTACCGTCTAATTCAATTCCTCTGTTGTCTTCTCGTAACCATTTGCCATGTCTTATTTCATTATCAGCTTTATTTAAGTTATTGAAAAGAGAAAGTAATAAGCCTAAAGCATGTTCGCCAACTGCGTTTCTATTTCCTTCAGGAGCCGCAATTAAAACAATGCCTTTACGTTTTGCATATTCACAATCAATACTTTCTAAACCAGCTCCTACTCGTGCGATAAATTTTAAGTTAACCGCTTTATCAATAAATTGCCTATCAATTTTAAACCGACTTCTAATCACAATACCGTCATAGTTATGAATGTTTTGTTCTATCTCTGTTTTTGATGAGGTATAATCTTCATGATTGGTGTGCCCTAAATCAGACAATTGTGTCATCAATAAATCATGATTAGAGTCTAAGTGTATGATATTCATGTACTAAAGTTTAGTGTAAATTTTCAAAGGTACAATGATTTTATGGTACCTAAGACCTATATGGTATTTTACTAGTCTGACATAACGGTTAATTTTTTTTATGTATATTGTGACCTTATTATAACTCAAACTTGAATATATATTATGAAAAAAAGACTACTTAGTGCACTGGTAGTGTCTTGTTTAACCGCGGCTGGTGTTGTGGTTTATACACAGCAAGATGCTAATAGTACAGAAGCAAAATCTTCAGAGGTAGATGTTGTTGCTTTACATAAGCAACATATGGCCAACTCACCATTTACTGAAGTTTCAAAGCTTTCAAAAAAAGAAAGAAAAGCTATTGGTTTACCACCAAATAAATATCTTGAGAGAGAGTGGGAATTGAGTATGAACCCAGAAATCGGAAGGCCAGAATTTGAAAACCTTAAAGCTATTAAGGAGCAAATGAATGAGATGCGTCAGGAAGCATTAGCTTCTGGAAGAGTATCTGGAGATGCTGTTGATAACAGTTGGGTTGAAAGAGGTCCTGATAATGTAGGTGGAAGAACTAGAGCAGTGATGTTTGACCCTAACGATGCTACAAATGAAACTGTATTTGCTGGTGGAGTAAGTGGTGGTTTATGGAAAAACACTAATATTTCAAATGCAAACTCTGTTTGGACACAAGTTCAAATGTCTGAGAACCTGAACATTTCTTCAATTACGGCAGACCCTAATAATTCTAATATTTTTTACATTGGTACTGGAGAGTCTTACGTTGCAGGAGATGTTAATGGTAATGGAGTTTGGAAATCTACTGATGCAGGAGCAACATGGACCAAAGTACTTGGTGGAATTTCTGGAGCAACAACATTTGTAGCGCAATCTGCAGTTACAGTTAACTCTCCAGCAGGAATTTCTGGTGATTATGCATGTTACCCAACAACTAATTTTGGTCCTGCTATTACAACTGCTATTACAGCAGAATTTGTGTTAGCAAATGATGGAACTGATCCAAATAGTGATGGATGTACTGCAGTACAATCTATGACTGGTAAAATAGCATTAATACGTAGAGGTAGCTGTCCTTTTGTTGACAAGGTTAAAAATGCTCAGAATGCTGGAGCAGTTGCAGCAATTGTAATGAACAATGTTGGAGGTACACCTGTAGCAATGGGTGGTGATGACGCTACAATAACAATACCATCTGTAATGATTTCAATGACTGATGGAGATTTACTTGAAGCTGCTTTGGCTGGAGGTACAGTAAACGGAACATTAAACCCATCAAGTGGAGATTATACAGGTAATTTAGTGCCAGGTATCCAACATATCAACGATATTGTTGTAAGAGATAACGGAGGAACTTCAGAAGTTTATGTAGCTGCAGCTCCTACTTTTTATTCTGATGCTAATGCAGCAACTTATATGGGTGCTGATACTTATGGTTTATATAAATCTGTAGACGGTGGAGCTAACTGGACAGAATTGACTATGCCATTAACAACAGACGGGAAAAAACAAACACCAAATGATATAGAAATTGGTGCGGATAATAAAATTTGGATTGGTACAACGGCTAACAGAGCTACTGGAGCTGGTGGAGGTCAAATATTTGCATCTACAGATGCAGCTGCTACTACTTTTGAAGAAAAATATGCATTTACTGATGGAAATAGAGTACAAATTGCAACTTCAAAAAGTAATGCAAATGTTGTATACGCATTAGCACAAATTACTACTGATGGAGGTACTGCACCATTTGTTGGAATGGTTAAAACTACTAGTGGTTTTATTTTTACATCTAACATGTCATTACCAAATGATGCAGATCCAGGAATTGCAGCAAATGATTTTACAAGAGGACAGGCGTTTTATGATTTAGTAATTGCTGTTGACCCAAATAACGACCAGACTTTATTTGTTGGAGGAATAGACTTATTTAAGTCAACAAATGCAGGGTCATCTTGGTCACAGTTTACACACTGGTATGGTGGTTTTGGAAGACAAGATGTTCATGCAGATCAACATGCCATAACTTTTGCACCTAATGATTCAAGTAAAATGTTATTTGGTAATGATGGTGGGGTATACTATACATCAAATAGCGGAACAACTACTAGATCTAGAAATAATAACTATAACACATCACAGTTTTATAGTATAGGAGTTGCACCATCTTCTACAGGAGATAACTTTGCAGGTGGATTACAAGATAATGGAACACAGCAATTTTATAATGCTAATGCAGGAATGAATAGTGCTTATGAATCACAAGGTGGTGACGGAGCTGCAACAGATTATGACCAAGATACAGGTAATTACTATATTTCTAATTATGTGTATAATGACAATATTGTTCAAAGAAACTTGAGTGGTGGTCAGATAAAGCAATTAAATAGTGAAAGTGCTAGTAACGGAGATTTCATAAATCAACAAGATTTAGATTCTAACTTAAACTTATTGTATACGAATTACTCTAATGCAACTGATGGTCCTCGAGTGATGAGGTACAAGATTGCAAACGGTGGTGGTCAAAAAACAATATTAACAGATGCGTTATTAACAAGTGGTGGTTCCCCAACGGCATTTAAGGTGTCTCCATTTACAACTACAAGTACAAAATTATTTGTAGGTACGTTATTTGGAGATTTATTGATGGTAGAGAATGCAAATGGTGCTGGAACGTGGTCAGATGTTGGAACAGCTAACTTCGTAGGAAGTATATCTGATATTGAGTTTGGTACTACAGAAAATGAAATTTTTGTAACGATGCACAACTACGGAGTAGAAAGCATTTGGTACACAAGTAATGGAGGAACAACTTGGGAAACAAAAGAAGGTGACTTACCAGATATGCCAGTAAAATGTATTTTACAGAACCCATTAAATTCTGAAGAAGTAATTGTAGGAACTGAATTAGGTGTGTGGTACACAAGTGATTTTTCTTCTGCTAACCCATCATGGTTACCAGCATTCAACGGAATGAGTAATGTTAAAGTTACTGATTTAGATGTAAGAGATGATAATGCAATTTACGCATCTACTTATGGTAGAGGAGTATTCTCAGGAATGTTTACTGCAGTGTCTTTAGGAGTTAATGATGAAGAGCTATCTGTAAATACAGTAAAGTTATACCCAACAGTTTCTAATGGAAATGTATTTGTAAAATCTACTGTTAACTATAGCGATACTAAAGTTATGGTGTATGATATTAACGGAAAATTAGTTAATGAATCAGCATTAGAATTATACTCTGGAGGAGAAACAAAACTAGATTTAACGAGATTAAATTCAGGAATGTACTTTGTTAACTTGTCTTCTGACAACCTTAACAAAACAGTAAAAATCATCAAAGAGTAATTTCTTTATAGATTGATACAGAAAAGGAGCGTTGTAAAACGCTCCTTTTTTTATAAATATTTTTTAAGTTCTGTATAGATTTTATTTGGAGATAGTCCGGTTTGCTCGTAAAGTTCATGTACGGTACCATGTTCAATAAATTGGTCTGGTATACCAATTACGTTAATATGGTTGTTATAGTTATGAGTTATGGCAAACTCACATATAGCACTACCAAATCCGCCTATTAAACATCCATCTTCTAGAGTTAATATAGTTTGATGTGTTTTAAATATTGCATGCAATAAAGCTTCATCTAGAGGTTTTACAAATCGCATGTCATAGTGTGCTATTTTGTGAAGTTCTTGTGCAGATAGAAGCGAGTATATATCTTCTAATGAATTACCAATATGACCAATACTTAGTACTGCAATAGTGCTACCTTTTTTGAGTTGAACCCCAGTCCCAATAGAGATACATTTATAAGGTTGTTTCCAATTTAGCATTGTGCCCCTGCCACGAGGATACCTAATGGCTATGGGTTGTTTTAATCCTAATTGTGCAGTATATAGCATGTTCCTTAACTCAACTTCATTTCTTGGAGAGAAAATAATCAAATTCGGCACACATCTTAAATAAGCAATATCAAATACACCATGGTGTGTAGCACCATCTTCACCTACTAACCCAGCTCTATCTAGGCAAAAAATAACAGGTAAATTTTGTAAGGCCACATCATGTATAATTTGATCATAAGCACGTTGTAAAAACGTAGAGTAAATATTGCAATACACGTGTAACCCTTGAGTCGTCATACCAGCAGCCAATGTTACTGCGTGTTGCTCAGCAATACCAACATCAATTGCTCTGTGAGGTAATGCATCCATCATTATTTTTAATGAACTTCCCGTAGGCATAGCAGGCGTAATACCAACAATATTTGCATTGTTTAAGGCAAGATCTAAAATGGTCTCACCAAATACATCTTGGTATTTAGGAGCTAAGTTTTCAGTAGATGTTGTTGTTAATTCTCCAGTTTTTGCATCAAACTTTCCTGGGGCATGGTATTTAACCTGATCCTGTTCTGCTTGTTTTAAACCCTTACCTTTTGTGGTAATGACATGTAAAAACTTAGGGCCTTTAACTTGTTTTAAACGATTAAACTCAGCTAACAATCCCTCTAAGTCATGACCATCTATAGGACCAGAGTACTCAAAGTTTAGCGCTTCAAATATGTTATGTTGATGAGTAGATTCTCCTTGTTTTATGGTGGTAAGATATTGTTTTAGTGCACCCACACTTGGGTCAATACCTATAGCATTGTCATTCAAAACCACTAACAAATTGGCTTTAGAAACACCAGCATGATTTAATGCTTCAAATGCCATACCACTTGCAATAGATGCATCACCAATAACAGCGATGTGCTGCTTGTTTGTGTCGCCTTTTAAGTTTGATGCCATAGCCATACCTAAAGCTGCAGAAATTGAAGTTGACGAATGGCCAACGCCAAAAGTGTCATACACACTTTCTTTCCTGCTAGGAAATCCAGCTATTCCACCAAGTTGTCTATTAGTGTGAAAGCGCTCTCTGCGCTCAGTAAGTATTTTGTGTGGGTAGGCCTGATGTCCAACATCCCAAACCAATAAGTCATTAGGCGTGTCAAAAATATAATGCAATGCAATTGTAAGTTCAACAACACCTAAGCTAGCACCTAAGTGCCCTTCTTTTACAGCAATAATGTCAATGATAAATTGGCGAAGTTCTTTCGCTAATTTAGGTAATTGCTCCTTTTCCAGGAGTCTTAAGTCTGTAGGATTAAATATTGTTTCAAGTAAATTGTTTGACATACAGC
>JBMYYK010000018.1:0-42740 GCA_049609325.1 Flavobacteriaceae bacterium
GTAACAAATCGTACCACGATGTATCGGTTGATGTTGCTAGACCAGTTGAAGGTCGTGCAAATAAGCAATGGTGGATTGTTTTTTCTATTTCATTAGCAGCCTTCCTTTGGGGATTAGGGTGTATGATTTACACAATATCAACAGGTATCGGTACTTGGGGATTGAACAAGACTGTAGGATGGTCTTGGGATATTACTAACTTCGTATGGTGGGTTGGTATTGGTCACGCAGGAACACTTATTTCTGCAGTACTATTATTATTCCGTCAAAAATGGAGAATGGGTATTAACCGTTCTGCAGAAGCGATGACAATTTTTGCCGTTGTGCAAGCAGGGTTATTCCCAATCATCCACATGGGGCGTCCATGGTTAGGATACTGGGTATTACCAATACCAAACCAATTCGGGTCATTATGGGTTAACTTTAACTCGCCATTACTTTGGGATGTATTTGCAATTTCTACGTACTTATCAGTATCATTAGTATTCTGGTGGACTGGTTTATTACCTGACTTTGCTATGTTACGTGACCGTGCTGTGAAGCCTTTCCAAAAGAAAATTTACGCATTAGTAAGTTTCGGATGGTCTGGTAGAGCAAAAGACTGGCAACGTTTTGAAGAAGTATCTTTAGTATTAGCAGGTTTAGCTACGCCATTAGTACTTTCTGTACATACTATTGTATCTTTTGACTTCGCGACATCAGTTATTCCAGGTTGGCATACAACAATATTCCCACCTTATTTCGTAGCAGGAGCAGTATTCTCTGGATTTGCAATGGTAAACACGCTTCTTATCATCATGAGAAAAGTGTGTAACTTTGAAGACTATATTACAATGCAGCATATTGAATTAATGAACTTAGTAATTATGATTACAGGTTCTATAGTTGGTGTGGCATATATTACTGAGTTATTTATTGCCTGGTATTCAGGAGTAGAATACGAACAATATGCGTTCTTGAACAGAGCAACAGGTCCTTATGCTTGGGCATACTGGTCAATGATGACGTGTAATGTATTCTCACCTCAATTCATGTGGTTTAAGAAATTAAGAAGAAGTTTATTATTCTCTTTCATAATTTCAATTGTAGTAAACATCGGAATGTGGTTTGAGCGTTTCGTAATTATTGTAACGTCATTACATAGAGATTATTTACCATCATCATGGACAATGTTCTCACCAACATTTGTAGATATTGGTATATTCATAGGTACTATAGGTTTCTTCTTTGTATTGTTCTTATTATACTCTAGAACATTCCCTGTAATTGCTCAGGCAGAAGTAAAATCTATTTTGAAATCATCAGGAGATAAATACAAAAAAACTAACGATAGTCATGAGTAGTCATAAAGTAGTTCACGCGTTATATACTGACGATGATGTGTTAATGGATGCTGTTAAAACAGTACGCAAAGCAGATTATCATATCGAAGAGGTGTTCACGCCTTTTCCAGTACACGGATTAGATAAAGCTATGGGATTAGCCCCAACACGTTTAGCAATTACAGCTTTCATGTATGGTTTAGTTGGTTTATCTGTAGCAGTTACCATGATGAATTTCATCATGATTAAAGATTGGCCACAAGATATTGGAGGAAAGCCAAGTTTCAGTTTTATTGAAAACATGCCTTCTTTCGTGCCAATTATGTTTGAATTAACAGTATTCTTTGCTGCCCACTTAATGGTTATTACATTTTATATGAGAAGTAGATTATGGCCATTTAAAAAAGCAGAAAACCCTGATGTAAGAACAACAGATGATCACTTTTTAATGGAAATTCCAGCAGGTGATGATGTTGACGCATTACAGGCATTATTAAAAGAAACAGGAGCAGTTGAAATTAACTTAACTGAAAAGCACTAATTATGATGAAGAGTTTAGTTAAAATAATAGCAGTAGCTGGTATTTTTGTAGCAGCATCATGTAAATCTGATACAGCACCAAATTATCAGTTCTTCCCTAACATGTATGATTCTGTTGGGTATGAAACTTACAGTGAATCTGAAGTGTTTAATGGCGGTGTTGAAGCACAAACTCCAGTAGACGGAACAATTAAAAGAGGTTGGATGCCTTTTGAAGTTGAAAACACAGAAGCTGGTCGTTTATTTGCAAAAGACAGTTTACAAAGTCCATTACAGCCAACCGAAGAGAACTTAGCAAATGGTAAAGAATTATTCGATATCTATTGTGCAGTTTGTCACGGTGCAAAAGGAAAAGGAGACGGTAACTTAGTAAAGCGTGAAAAGTTTTTAGGAGTGCCTAATTATGCTGACAGAGATATTACAACTGGTAGTATTTATCATACAGTATACTACGGGTTAAACTCTATGGGATCTCATGCAGGGCAATTAAATGAAAACGAGCGTTGGCAAGTGTCTATGTACGTTAGTAAGTTAAAGGCAGATTTAACCAAATAAGAAATTAGATTAAGATATAGATATGTACGATTTTTCTAAAAAATTAAAGCTGTGGGCTATCGGATTTATGGTAGTTGGAGCTGTTGGTATTATAGCAGGTTTTATGTCTGCACCTTCTACGGTGGAAGAAGTAAAAGAAATTTTAGCACATGATGCTCATGGGCATGATGACCATGCTACTACAGCACATGTTTCAGATGCTGGTCATGGTGAAGCTCATGCAGAAACAGCTGGACATGATGCGCATTCAGATGACGCTCATGCCGAGCACGTGATGCATCAATTACAAAATAAACCTTGGTCTGCGTTATATGTAGCGTGTTTCTTCTTTATGATGATTGCCTTAGGAACTTTAGCATTTTATGCAGTTAATAGAGCCGCTCAAGCTGGTTGGTCGCCTTTATTATTTAGAGTTATGGAAGGGATCACATCTTACTTGCCAGTAGGTTTAGTGATTTTGTTAATCATTTTAGGACTATCTACAGTTGGTCATATGAACCATATTTTTGTATGGACAGACCCAGATTTGATTGATCCTGCAAGCGATAAATTTGACAAATTAATCAACAATAAAAAAGGATGGTTGAACAGCGGAACATTCATGTTACGTGCTGTAATCTATTCAGGGTTATGGATAGCTTACCAAATCATCTCTAAAAAATTATCAAGAGCTCAAGATGTTGCTTCAGACGATTCTAACTTTAAAAAGAACTTTAAGTTATCTGCTGCATTTTTAGTAGTGTTCTTATACTCAGAATCTATGATGTCATGGGACTGGATCATGTCTTTTGACCCACACTGGTTCTCAACATTATTCGGATGGTATGTGTTTGCAAGTATGTTTGTAAGTGGTATTACAGTAATTGCTTTAGTAACTATTTACTTAAAAGCTGGTAAAACAGATTACTTACCAAAAGTTAATAACAGTCATATTCATGATTTAGCGAAGTTTATGTTTGGTATTAGTGTTTTCTGGACGTACTTATGGTTCTCTCAATTCATGTTAATCTGGTACGCAGATATTCCTGAAGAGGTAACATATTTTGTAACACGTATACAAGACTATAACTTACCATTCTTCGGAATGTTAGTGATGAACTTCATTTTCCCATTATTGGTGTTAATGAATAGTGACTTTAAACGCGTTAACTGGTTTGTTGTTATTTCTGGTATTGTAATTTTATTAGGACATTATTTAGATATCTACAACATGGTGATGCCTGCAACAGTAGGAACACAATGGTTCATAGGTTTACCAGAAATTTCATCTATATTGTTCTTCTTAGGGTTGTTTATTTATGTAGTATTTACAGCATTAACTAAAGCACCTTTAGAGCCTAAGCGTAACCCGTTTATTCACGAGAGTGAGCAATTTCATTATTAAAATTAATTAAAACTAGAACTTTAAAGTAATGACAGTTTTTTTATACATAGTAGTCGCACTTTTAATTGCAATATCATTATGGCAATTATCAAAAGTTATTAAAATATACAAAGCATCTAAGGTTGAAACAGATGTGGCAAATAACCAAGACAATAAGCAACAAGGTGGCTTAATGTTATTGTATTTGGTTTTCCTTTTTGCATTCACATTTTATGGCTTTTATGCATGGAGTGATGTGTTGTTAGGAACACCAGCTTCAGAACATGGACCGAGTTATGATATGTTAATGAATGTATCATGGGCAATCATTTTCCCAGTATTCTTTTTAGTACAATTTTTATTACACTTCTTTGCTTATAAATATCAAGGAAAAGCGGGTAACAAAGCGTTGTATTATTCAGACAATATGAAGTTAGAAATGGTGTGGACAATCATACCAGTAATCGTTTTAACTGGATTAATCTTATTCGGATTATTCAACTGGAATGATATCATGTCTTATGACTTTGAAGGAGAAGAAGAGCCTATGGTTGTTGAATTATATGCGCAACAATTTAATTGGACTGCTCGCTATGCAGGACATGACAATACTTTAGGTGAAGCTAATGTACGTTTAATTGATTTTGATAACGTTAACACATTAGGTTTAGATACGTCTGATAAAAACTATGCGGATGATGTTATTACTAAAGAATTGCACTTGCCAGTAGGTAAACGTGTACACTTTAAAATACGTTCTCAAGATGTATTACACTCAGCTTATATGCCTCATTTTAGAGCACAAATGAACTGTGTGCCTGGTATGGTAACAGAGTTTTCATTTATTCCTACAATGACAACTGCAGAAATGCGTAAAGATGAGAAGATTGTAGCTAAAGTAAAGAACATCAACGAAATTAGAGCTGAAAAAAGTAAAGCTTTAGTAGCTAAAGGAGAAGATGCTCTTGAGCCATACGAATTTGATTACTTATTATTATGTAATAAAATTTGTGGAAAATCACACTACAACATGCAAATGAAAATTGTAGTCGATACACCTGAAGACTATGCTGCTTGGATGAAAACTCAGCAAAAAGCTAAAGATATTATTACTGTAGCTGCTAACTAATTAACTAGATTAAACAACTATATAACCTTTATAAAGTTATGTCACACGACGATCACGGACACCACAAAGAGACATTCATTACTAAATACATTTTTAGTATAGATCATAAAATGATCTCTAAGCAATACTTGATTACTGGTATCATTATGGGTATTATTGGTATTGCTATGTCAATGTTATTCAGATTACAATTAGCATGGCCAGAAGAGCCATTTAAAATAATGGAAATCCTTTTAGGAGACCGTATGGCTCCAGGTGGGGTTTTAGATGCTGATTCGTATTTAGCACTTGTTACAATTCACGGTACCATAATGGTATTCTTCGTATTAACAGCAGGATTAAGTGGTACTTTTTCAAATTTACTTATTCCATTACAAATTGGTGCTAGAGATATGGCATCTGGGTTCTTAAACATGGTGTCATACTGGTTATTCTTTTTATCTAGTGTGATTATGGTTATTTCTTTATTTGTTGAAGCTGGACCAGCTTCTGCAGGTTGGACAATTTACCCACCATTATCTGTTTTACCACAAGCAATTCCAGGGTCTGGTATGGGTATGACGTTATGGTTAGTGTCAATGGCTATTTTTATTGCATCGTCATTATTAGGGTCATTAAACTATATCGTAACTGTTATCAACTTACGTACTAAAGGAATGTCAATGACACGTTTACCATTAACAATTTGGACGTTCTTTGTAACGGCAATCATTGGTGTGGTATCGTTCCCAGTATTATTATCAGCGGCATTGTTGTTAATTATGGATAGAAGTTTCGGGACGTCATTCTACTTATCAGATATTTTCATCAACGGTGAAGTGTTACATTACCAAGGAGGGTCTCCGGTATTATTTGAGCACTTATTCTGGTTCTTAGGTCACCCTGAAGTATATATTGTATTATTACCTGCATTAGGAATCACATCTGAAATTATTTCAACAAACTCACGTAAACCAATTTTCGGTTATCGTGCCATGATTGCATCTATTTTAGCAATTGCATTCTTATCTTGTATCGTATGGGGTCACCATATGTTTATCTCAGGTATGAATCCATTCTTAGGATCGGTGTTTACATTTACGACATTGTTAATTGCAATACCTTCAGCGGTAAAAGCATTCAACTATATCACTACACTTTGGAAAGGGAACTTGCAGTTTAATCCTGCAATGTTATTCTCAATCGGATTAGTATCTACTTTCGTTTCTGGAGGATTAACAGGAATCATCTTAGGAGATAGTACTTTAGATATTAACGTGCATGATACCATGTTTGTTGTTGCTCACTTCCACTTGGTAATGGGTGTAACTGCAGTTTACGGATTCTTAGCTGGTGTGTACCACTGGTTCCCTAAAATGTTTGGTAGAATGATGAGTAAAAAATTAGGGTACTTACACTTCTGGATCACAGCAGTAGGTGCTTACGGAGTATTTTACCCAATGCATTTTACAGGATTAGCTGGTTTACCACGTCGTTACTATAACAACACAAGTTTCCCAATTTTCGATGACTTAACCGACATCAATGTGGTAATTACGGTATTTGCAATTATTACAGGTTTAGCGCAATTCATCTTCTTATATAACTTCTTCAACAGTATATTTAATGGAGAAAAAGCTACACAAAACCCATGGAGATCTAATACATTAGAATGGACAACTCCAGTAGAGCATATCCACGGTAACTGGCCAGGAGATATTCCTGAAGTACACAGATGGTCTTATGACTATAGCAAGCCAGGTCATGATGAAGATTTTGTACCACAAAACGTACCAATGAAAGAAGGTGAAGTAGAATTACATCACTAGACATTCATTTGAAATATATAATTAAGCAAAGCCCTTTCAAAAATTGAAAGGGCTTTGCTTTTGTATTTATTATAAGTGTGTTGAAAGATCGCTATTGAATTTTTGAATGGGATTTATTTAACCTTCAGCTGAGGATTTAATATGTTCCTAGTGCTAAATTTAGTGTTTAAAATACAATGGGATATGTGTCTATTTAGATGCGAAATAACTAATTAAAATTTTGTAGTACTTTTATAGTATGAAAAAGAAAGTAAAAATAATCATAGTTTTAATAGTCCTGCTTTTGGTATTACTATGGATGGAAATGGCAGTTGGGCTTTTTGGTAGCCCTATAGCTGGTAGTTAATTGTGTCATTTATATGTATAAAAAAAGCCTCAATTATGAGGCTCTTTATATTTTTACACGGAGTGTTATTCTTCAGTTTTAATGACTACAGTGTTTAATTCTTCATCCCAAGTCAATAAATGCTTGTTAGCTTCAAACCAGTTTTTCCAAACAATCACATCGTTTGTTTCTAAAGTATCACCAATAGCTTCGTAGCTGTATAGGTAGTTAGATTCTATTTCAGAGATGTTAGTTAAAAACTGACTTGCTTCTAATAACTCTAAACTGTATCCTTCGTCATTTGTGTAAAAGCTCTCAATTGTTGCTATTTGCTCTTGCACATATTTACACGCCTTTTTGTCGATGTTTTTCTTGTCAATGTTTTTATCAGTTGCAAAAACATTTCCTGCTAATAAAAATAATACACCTGTTAAAAATACTCTTTTAAATGTCATGATTAGTTTTTTTAAATAGTTTCAATACTGTTCTTGTAGAACGATGCAAATATAATTTGTATACACTTACAAATCAATAGGTTAAGAGGTGTTTTGTCGTTTTTATGATATCAATAACACTTTCTCGTATTCTTATGGGTAATTTTCATCGAATACAACTTATGTGTTAGTAAATAGTTGTTAAATTGCAATTTTTATTAAGTATTTGATAATCACAAATACTCGTTTAACGGTACAAAACATCTTTTAAGTCCTTTTTTTAGATGTAAAAACCGCATTTTTTGTTGTGAATACCATTTGTTCAATTGTGATATAGTTGATAAATTAAAAAAATGCATTTAGAGTTGCTTAGTTCTTTTGTCATTTAGATTTTTGTATTTTTACAACAAATCAACTTAAAGTTGTAAGCACAGTATAATATGAACGAAAATTTTGATCCAACAAACGAACATTATAGTCAAGCAGAATTAGATGTTGATAAGGCTTTAAGGCCTTTGTCCTTCGATGACTTTGCAGGACAAGACCAAGTGTTGGAAAATTTAAAAATCTTTGTTCAAGCGGCTAATTTAAGAGGCGAGGCTTTAGATCATACATTATTTCATGGTCCTCCGGGTTTAGGTAAAACAACTTTGGCACATATATTAGCCAATGAATTGGGTGTAGGGATTAAAGTAACATCAGGGCCAGTATTAGATAAGCCAGGTGATTTGGCAGGGTTATTGACCAATTTGGAAGAACGCGATGTGCTTTTTATTGATGAAATACATCGTTTAAGTCCCATAGTAGAAGAGTATCTGTACTCGGCAATGGAAGATTATAAAATAGATATTATGATTGAAACCGGCCCTAATGCGAGGTCAGTTCAAATCAATCTCAATCCATTCACTTTAATAGGGGCTACAACCCGTTCAGGGTTATTAACAGCACCAATGCGTGCACGTTTTGGTATTCAGTCTCGTTTGCAATATTATACAACAGAATTGCTGGCAACTATAGTTGAACGTAGTGCTCATATTTTAAATGTTCCAATTGATCTAGAGGCTGCTATAGAAATAGCAGGACGCAGTCGTGGTACGCCGCGTATTGCCAACTCGTTATTACGTCGTGTGCGTGATTTTGCACAGATTAAAGGAAACGGTAAAATTGATATCAAGATAGCCAAGTTTGCTTTGAAAGCTTTAAATGTTGATGCTCATGGTTTAGATGAAATGGATAATAAAATTCTATCAACACTAATTGATAAATTCAAAGGAGGTCCTGTAGGTATCACTACTTTAGCAACAGCTGTGTCTGAAAACGGTGAAACTATAGAAGAAGTGTATGAGCCCTTTTTAATTCAACAAGGCTTTATTGTGCGCACACCACGTGGTAGAGAAGTTACGGCTCTTGCCTATAAGCATTTAGGTAAAATAAAAGATAATATACAAGGAGGCTTGTTTTAACTATGAGCCTGTTAGAAAAACATACGCGATTAATTAAAGCCGAAGCCAAACGCCTCGGCTTTTTATCTTGTGGTGTTTCTGAAGCGGGCTTTTTAAAACATGATGCGTTGCACTTGGAACAATGGTTAGCTAACAACTATCATGGCGAAATGCGTTATATGGAAAACCATTTTGACAAACGCCTTGATCCAAGACTATTAGTTGATGAAGCTAAATCTGTGATTTCATTAAGTTATAATTATTATCCAGAAACACAACAAACTGAGGGTTCGTATAAGATTGCAAAATATGCATACGGTCAAGATTATCATCATGTTATTAAAGCAAAGCTCAAAGAGTTATCAGTATTTATTCAAGATACTATTGGCGAAGTTAATGGTCGTGCTTTTGTAGATTCTGCACCTGTAATGGAGCGATCTTGGGCGGAAAAATCAGGTTTAGGGTGGAAAGGTAAACACTCTTTGTTGCTACAAAAACAGCAAGGGTCATTCTTTTTTTTAGCAGAACTAATTCTTGATGTTGCTTTAGCGTATGATACGCCAATGACGGATCATTGTGGTACATGTACACAATGTATTGATGCTTGTCCTACAGAAGCCATTCTACCTAATAATACGGTAGACGGGAGCAAATGCATATCATACCTAACCATAGAATTGAAAGATAACATCCCGTCACAATTCAAATCACAAATGAACAATTGGATGTTTGGTTGTGATATCTGTCAAGATGTATGTCCGTGGAACAGATTTTCTAAATCGCATAATGAGCCATTATTTACGCCAAAATCAGAATTATTGACTATGACAAAACGTGAATGGCAAGAGATGACAGAAGATGTTTTTGGCAAAGTATTTCAAAAATCAGCTGTAAAACGCACAAAGTTTTCAGGTTTGCAACGTAATATAGCCTTTTTAAAAGACTAAAATTAGAAAGGCTAAATCTTTTATAATTGAAACATAGGTTTAACTTTGTATAATTATAGATGTAAATATGAGTAAGAAAAGAATGAGGCATGAGGCATTAATTTATCATGCAAAACCATCGCCAGGGAAAATAAAAGTAGTGCCAACCAAGAAATACGCAACTCAGCGTGATTTAGCATTGGCGTATTCTCCAGGGGTTGCAGAGCCTTGTTTAGAAATAGAAAAAAATCCAAACGACGCATACCGTTACACAGCTAAAGGAAATTTGGTTGCGGTAATAACCAATGGTACTGCAGTATTGGGTTTAGGTGATATAGGCCCACTAGCATCTAAGCCTGTTATGGAAGGTAAGGGTTTACTGTTTAAAATATTTGCTGATATTGACGTATTTGATATTGAAGTAGACGCCAAGGATATTGATGCCTTTGTTGAAACTGTAAAAAATATAGCGCCAACTTTTGGAGGAATCAATTTAGAAGATATTAAAGCGCCTGAGGCCTTCGAAATAGAGCGCCGCTTAATAGAAGAGTTAGATATTCCGGTCATGCATGATGACCAACATGGTACGGCTATCATTTCATCGGCAGCCTTATTGAATGCGCTTGAATTAGCAGAGAAAAATATTGAAGATGTAAAAATTGTTGTTTCTGGCGCTGGTTCAGCGGCTATATCTTGTGCTAATTTATATGTGAGTTTAGGAGCAAAATATGAGAATATCATCATGTTTGATATCGATGGAGTTTTGCATAAAGATCGTACAGACTTATCAAGCTTACAACAAAAATTTGCTAGAGGTAAAGCAGGAATAACTTTAGCAGATGCCATGAACAATGCAGATGTGTTCTTAGGTCTTTCTGTAGGGAATATTTTGTCTCCAGAAATGTTAATGTCCATGGCAAAAACACCTATAGTGTTTGCAATGGCCAATCCAACACCAGAAATTGATTATAATTTAGCTATTGATACTCGTGATGATATTATCATGGCTACCGGCCGTTCAGATCATCCTAATCAAGTCAATAATGTATTAGGATTTCCGTTTATTTTTAGAGGAGCGTTAGATGTTAGAGCAACAAAGATAAATGAGGCCATGAAGTTAGCTGCGGTACATGCTATAGCAGATTTAGCAAAAACCCCAGTACCGGAACAAGTAAATATTGCATACGGTGAAACGAAATTGATTTTTGGAAAAGATTATATCATTCCAAAACCGTTTGACCCAAGATTAATTGCGATTATTCCACCAGCTATTGCCAAAGCAGCAATGGATTCTGGAGTAGCGACTGAGCCTATTGAAGATTGGGCAAAATATGAAGAAGAGTTATTACAGCGTTTGGGGTCTGATAATAAATTAGTGCGTTTGATACACAGGCGTGCAAAATCGAATCCAAAGCGTATAATTTTTGCAGAAGCAGATCATTTAGATGTGTTAAAAGCGGCTCAAATTGTTCATGAAGAGGGTATTGGTAAACCAATTTTATTAGGAAACAGAGAAGTGATTCTTGAGTTGAAAGAAGAGATTGGTTTTGTGGGTGATGTTGAAATTATAGATCCGAAAACTGAAGAAGAAAAGGAACGAAGGTTGCACTATGCTCAAAAGTATTGGGAAAAATCTCAACGAAACGGAAAAACCTATTTAGAAGCTCAAAAATGGATGCGTGAACGTAACTATTTTGCAGCAATGATGGTTAATGAAGGTGATGCAGATGCTTTAATTACAGGGTACTCTAGAAGTTACCCAACAGTACTGAAACCTATGTTAGAGCTTATTGGTATGGCAAAAGGGGTAACCCGAGTTGCTGCTACCAATTTAATGATGACAGAGCGTGGACCAATGTTTTTATCTGACACGTCTATAAATATCAATCCAACGGCAAGAGAGTTGGCGGTTATTGCAAAAATGACTGCACGTACAGTAAAATTATTCGGTATGGAGCCTATTATGGCTATGATGTCTTACGCTAACTTTGGTTCGTCAAATCATGATAGCGCAGATAAAGTTGCAGACGCAGTTGCGTATTTGCATAAATACTATCCAGATATAATTGTTGATGGAGAATTGCAAACGGATTTTGCGTTAAACTCTAAAATGTTAAGTGAAAAATTTCCGTTTTCAAAATTGGCAGGAAAAAAAGTGAATACTTTGGTGTTTCCAAATTTAGACTCAGCAAATATTTCGTATAAAATGTTAAAAGAGTTGAATAAAGCAGAATCTATTGGGCCAATTTTAATGGGTATGAGTAAGGCAGTTCACGTATTGCAATTAGGAGCTAAGGTTGAGGAAATGGTTAACATGGCAGCAGTGGCTGTTGTTGATGCGCAACAAAAAGAAAATATGCTAAGCTGATACTCAGTTTTATGTGTTAAAAAAATGTATTTTTGAAATTAAACTAAATTGTAAGAATGATTACTCAAATTCAAGGGAAATTAATAGAGAAAAATCCAACCAACATTGTGATAGATTGTAATGGCGTTGGTTATGAAATACACATCTCTATGCATACATTTTCACTGTTGCCAGAGCAAGATTTTTTTAAAGTATACACGCACTTACAAGTAAAAGAAGATGCACATACTCTTTTTGGTTTTATTGAGAAATCTGAGCGAGAAATATTCAGATTGTTAATTTCGGTTTCTGGTATAGGCGCCAATACGGCAAGGGTGATGTTGTCGTCATTATCGCCAAAACAAATTCAACAGGCTATAGCCGTGGGAGATGTTGCAACTATACAGTCGGTAAAAGGAATTGGTGCAAAAACAGCTCAGCGAGTTATCTTAGATTTAAAAGATAAAGTCCTAAAAATTTATGGAATAGATGAAGTTTCTAATCCTGTAAACAATACAAGTAAAGAAGAAGCGTTATCTGCTTTAGAGGTTTTAGGTTATGCCAGAAAACAAGCAGAGAAAGTTTGTAATAAAATAGTAGCCGCAACACCAGACGCTAACGTTGAAACAATTATAAAATTGGCGTTAAAGAGTTTGTAATAATGATTATGATAAGAAAAATAATGAGCATTGTAACGCAAAGAATTTCAATACTATTGTTACTAGTTTCAACTGTAGTGTTTGCTCAAGATCCTGAAGTTCAGGATTCCATAAAACCAAAAACAGGATATAATTTAGGACAATTAAACGTGCCTAACCCATCTAGCATTGTAGCTAAATATAGTTATGATCCTTTTACAGATCGTTATATTTACACAGAATCTATTGGTGATTTTAATATTGATTACCCATTAATTTTAACTCCAGAAGAATATGAGAGGTTAGTTTTGAAAGAACGCATGCAAGCGTATTACAAAACTAAGCTTGATGCTATGGAAGGTAAAAAAGAAGGCGCTGAAGAGGCTAGAAAAAATATACTTCCAGATTTTTATGTGAATTCAGGTTTCTTTGAATCTATTTTTGGAGGTAATACTATTGAAGTAATTCCGCAAGGATATGTGTCAATGGATATTGGGTTTTTGTATTCAAAACAAGAAAACCCTGTGTTGTCGCCAGAAAATCAGTCAAATTTTACATTTGATTTTGATCAACAAATCAGTTTAAGTTTATTGGGTAAAGTTGGTGAGCGTTTAAAAGTTACGGCTAATTATGATACGGAATCGGTATTTGATTTTCAAAATCAAATTAAATTAGAATACACCCCTACTGAAGATGATATCATCAGAAAAATTGAAGTAGGTAATGTAAATATGCCTTTAAATAGTAGCTTAATTACTGGAGCTCAGAGTTTATTTGGTGTAAAAACAGAATTGCAGTTTGGAAAAACTACTGTAACGGCGGTATATTCTGAACAAAAGTCACAACGTAAAAGTGTGACTGCACAAGGTGGCGGTACTTTAGAAGATTTTGAATTGTTCGCGTTAGATTATGATGACAGTAGACACTTTTTCTTAGCGCATTATTTTAGAGATCACTATGACCAAGCGTTGAGTAATTACCCATTCATCAACTCAAACATTCAAATTACGCGTTTAGAAGCTTGGGTGACCAATAGAAATAATACCACAAATAATGTTAGAAATATTGTTGCTATTCAAGATATAGGAGAGTCAAATCCGTTAGCTATTGGAGAACCGACATTACCTGTAACTGCAGGGCCAAATGCCTATCCTGATAATGGTAATAACGGATTTAACCCAGAAACTATAGGCGCATCATCAGTGTTAACATCAGCAATTAGAGATGTAGCAAGTGTGCAATCTGGTTTTGGGGCATTAGCTGGTACTGTAAATGAAGGAAGGCATTATTCTAAATTAGAAAATGCTAGAAAATTAGTAGAGAATTCAGAATATACCTATAACGCACAATTAGGGTATATTTCGTTAAACCAGCGTTTAACCAATGATGAAGTCTTGGCTGTTGCGTTTCAGTTTACTGTTGGCGGACAAGTATACCAAGTAGGGGAATTTGCAACAGATGGTGTTGATGCCACTACAATTGATCAAAACTCTGGAGCAGTAACAAATCAGAACTTGGTGCTGAAAATGTTAAAAAGTAATTTAACAAATGTCAATGAGCCAGTATGGGATTTGATGATGAAAAACGTTTATGCTCTTGGAGCATATCAACTTTCACAAGATGCCTTTAAGTTAGATATATTATATACAGATCCTTCTCCTGTAAATTATCTTAGTGAAGTAAATGGTACGGCACTACCTGCAGATGTAGAACAAACAACCTTATTACAAGTGTTTGATTTGGATAAGCTGAACGCGACTAATGACCCACAACAAGGCGGTGATGGATTCTTTGATTTCTATCCAGGCATTACAGTAAATACTCAAAACGGTAGTATATTTTTTACAAAAGTAGAGCCGTTTGGGGAGTATTTATATAACAAGCTAGGTGGTGGTGGAAACTATGATTTGCCTGCAACTTATGATGATAATCAAGCAAAATACGTATACAGAAGCTTATATACATCAACAAAAACTGCAGCGATGGAAGATGCAGATAAAAATAAATTCCAAATAAAAGGACGTTACAAATCTACTGGAGGTAATGGTATTGCTATAGGAGCTTTTAATGTGCCACGAGGGTCTGTATCAGTTACTGCTGGAGGAAGACAGTTGGTAGAGGGAGTAGATTATACAGTAGACTACCAGTTGGGAAGAGTGCAGATTTTGGATGAAGCCTTAGTCGCATCAAACATACCAATTGATATTTCAGTAGAAAATAACGCTACGTTCGGGCAACAATCAAGACGTTTTGCTGGGTTGAATGTTGAACATAAGTTTAACGATAATTTTCAAATAGGCGGTACATTTTTAAATTTAAAAGAACGTCCACTTACACAAAAAGCCTCATTAGGTTATGAACCAATAAATAATACCATTGTAGGTTTTAATGGAAATTATTCAACTGAAGTGCCATTTTTAACTCGTTTAGCAAATAAATTGCCAAATATAGATACTGATGTGCCGTCGAATTTTTCTGTAAGAGGAGAGTTTGCTTATTTGTTGCCAGGGTCACCTAAACGTACAGAAATGAACGGTGAATCTACAACTTATGTTGATGATTTTGAAGCGTCACAAACAGCTATAGACGTGAAGTCGCCATTGTCATGGAGGTTAGCGTCAATCCCAAGAGGGCATGGTCAAAATACCGATGTCAACACTCAAATTTTCGACAATACTATTGAGGAAGGGTATAATAGAGCTAAGTTAGCATGGTATGGTATTGACCCTATATTTTATAGTAATAGTCAGCCTTCAGGAATTTCTGATGATGATATTTCTACAAAAGAAACCAGACGTGTATTTATTCAAGAAGTTATCGATCAAGATATCGCTACGGGGCAATCTACTGTATTAGGAACTTTAGATTTGGCGTATTACCCGAATGTAAAAGGGCCGTATAACAATCAAAATTTAGGGGCGTTTCAAACGGCCAACCCTGATCAGAAATGGGCCGGAATTACACGTCAGTTAACCACTACAGATTTTGAACGATCTAATGTGGAATTCATGGAGTTTTGGATTCAGGATCCGTATTATGAAAATGGGCCGATAACAACATCTACAGGAGGAACGTTAAAAATTAACTTAGGAAGTATTTCTGAAGATGTTTTAAAAGATGGGAGAAAGCTCTATGAAAACGGATTGCCAAACAATGGTTCTACAGCGATAAATGAAGTAAATACGTCTAATTGGGGTAATACACCAATAAATCAAGCGTTAGTTTACGCGTTTGATACTCAAGGGCAAGAAAGAGAGAATCAAGATAGAGGTTTAGACGGTATGAATGATACAGATGAAGCGTCTAAATATTCGCCTGCTCAGGCTGAAAATCCAGAAGATCCAGCGGGAGATAACTACACCTATTATTTAAACACTTCAGGGTCAATTTTAGAGCGTTACTACAACTATAATGGAACGCAAGGGAATTCGCCTGTTGACGTTTCTGATACTAATAGAGGGTCTACAACATTACCGGATGTAGAGGACATCAACAGAGATAATACGATGAATACCATTGATAGTTATTATCAATATGAAGTGGATATTACACCAGGTTTAGATGTGGGTGATCCGTTTGTAAGAGATACAAAAACACGAACAGTGAGTTTACCAAATGGAACATCTCAAGAAATCAGATGGATCCAATTTAGGGTCCCTTTACGAGGCTCACATGCGCAAGCAATTAACGGAATTAATGATTTCAGATCGGTACGCTTTATGCGTCTGTTCTTAAGTGGTTTCTCTGAAAATGTGGTATTGCGTTTTGGAACATTAGATTTAGTAAGAGGCGATTGGCGAACTTATACCCAAACTCTTGAAGGAACAGATGACCCTTCTGATGATGGTACAGAATTTGAATCGGGTGCGGTGAATGATCAGGAAAACCCAGACTATGTGTTACCTCCAGGGATTCAATTAGAAGAATTGTATAACAATAATACAGTGCTGCGTCAAAATGAACAGTCGTTGTTATTACGTGTTAAAGACTTAGAGGTTAAAGATACACGTGCAGTATTTAAAGGCATAAATGTAGATATGTTACAGTTTAAAAAACTGCGTATGTTTATGCATGCTGAGCAATATGATACAAGTACTCCAGTTGGCGATAGGGACCTGTCGGGTGTCATCAGGTTGGGGACAGATTTAGTTCAGAATTATTATGAAATACAAATGCCGCTTAATCTATCTACAGGTAGTTCTGCAAGAGCTGTATGGCCTGAGGAAAATGAATTAGATATTGATTTATCGGTGCTTAAAAGAATAAAAGCCGCCAGTTTAGCAACGGGAACAATTACTGAAGTTAAATATTATGATGTAACCGAAACAGGAAGCTTTACAGAATATACGAATGTAGATGCAGAAGGATTGCCAAATACAGAAGTCGATGCAGCTACAAAATATAGAATAGCCATAAAGGGTAATCCAAGTTTAGGAAGTATTAGGAATTTAATGTTAGGGGTGCGTAACAATACTAATCCAGCTGGTTTAAATGATGTGTCTGGAGAAGTATGGTTTAACGAGTTGCGTTTGTCTGATATGGATAATAAAGGAGGTTGGGCCGCTCTGTTAAGTGCAGATGCAAATATGGCAGATTTTGCTAATATTTCAGCTTCTGGAAGACGTAGTACTATAGGTTTTGGTAGTTTAGAACAGGGGCCGAATGAACGTAGTAGAGATGATGTTAAACAATATGATGTAGTTACTAATTTGAATATTGGTCAGTTGCTACCTAAAAAATGGGGAATTAAAATTCCGTTTAACTATGGTGTTGGCGAAGAAGTTATCACACCAAAGTTTGACCCGTTATATCAAGATTTAGAGTTAGAAACAATTATTGACGAAGATCCTGATAATGAAGAGTTTTACAGAAACAGAGCCGAAGATTATACCAAGCGTAGAAGTATCAACTTTATTGGTGTAAGAAAAGAACGTACTGGTGATGCTAAACCTAGGTTTTATGATGTAGAAAACTTTACAGCATCGTATTCTTATAACCAAGTAGATCATCGTGATTTTGAAGTAGAGAACTATTTAGAGCAAAACGTACGCACTGGTTTAACTTATAATCATGGGTTCCAACAAAAGCCATTCGAGCCGCTTAAAAAATCTAAATTTGTTAATAAGAGTAAATATTACCAAATATTAAAAGATATCAATTTTAATTTCTTACCAACTAATATTTCTTTTAATACAAACTTCACAAGATTGTACAATAAACAACGTTTTAGAGATGTTGATTTAGTGGTTGGAAATATACCATTGCCAGATTTATACAAACGTAATTATATGTTTGACTGGCAGTATAATATTAGTCATAACCTGACTAAAAAACTGCAATTAAACTTTTCTGCTACAAGAAATAACATTGTTAGAAATTATATAGATAACGCAGGTTTTATTGATAACAACAATACAGTTTGGGATGGCTTTTTTGATACAGGAGAGGCGAATAGGCATTCGCAACAATTTCAGTTAAATTACGAGTTACCTTTAGAAAAATTACCTGTATTTAAATTTTTAAAGTCAACCTATTCTTATACGGGTGATTTCCAATGGCAGAGAGGTTCTGATGCGTTACGATCAGTTCCTGAAAATGATGAGTTTGGTAACCCTACGGGTAATACTTTTAATATCGGAAACTCTATACAAAACGCTCAAACACATGACTTGAACGTATCTTTAGACATGAAGAAGTTGTATAAGTTTATTGGGGTTGAAAAGAAGAATTTTAAAAGAACATTTGCCAAAAGACTCAAGCCTAAAAAAGAGCGTAAAACTAAAAAGTTAGAAGCTTTAAAGGCTAAAGATTCGTTGCCGGAAAACAAGCAGTTAATTGTAGATAAGAAGATCAAAAATTTGTCTGAACAACTGGTTGAAATTAGAACTAAAAGTAAGCAAAAGCCGAAGTCAAATTTTGCTAATAAAGCCTTTAATGTTGGGGTAGATGTGTTAACATCAATAAAAAAGATTCAAGCATCTTATACAGAAAACAACGGAAGTTATATTCCTGGTTATGTCAATGATGTTGGGTTTTTTGGAACATTAAAGCCATCGTTTGGCTATACATTCGGAGCACAGTCTGATGAGCTGCGTTATGAAGCTGCTAAAAAAGGGTGGCTAACTCTATACCCTGATTTTAACGAGCAGTTTACAAGTAGCAAGAGTAGGCAGTTAACGTTATCGGCTAATGTTGAGCCTATAAAGAAGTTAAAAATTGATTTGAATGCTAATAGAACCTATCAGCATAATTATACAGAAAATTACAGAATAAATAATGCAGATATTAATGGACTAAATGGTAATTATGAAGCATTAACACCAAACACATTTGGTAATTTTAACATCTCTACAATTCTTATAAAAACGGCGTTTAAGAGTAGTGATGAAAATCAATCAGAAGTATTTGAAACATTTAAATCTAATAGAAAAACAATTGCGTTACGTTTGGCTGAAAGAGATGGTGTTGATGTGAATGATTTAAACAATTTAGATGCTGAGGGTTATCCTATTGGTTATGGTAAAACAAGTCAGCAGGTATTATTGCCGTCGTTTTTAGCAGCATACTCAGGTAGAGATGCGAGTAAAGAAAACACAGGGGTTTTTAGAAATATACCGTTGCCAAACTGGAATATGAAATACACCGGGTTGATGGACTTAAAGTGGTTTAAAAAGCATTTCAAGCGTTTTTCATTAGCGCATGGTTATAAATCAGGGTATACAGTTAATCAATTCAGAACAAATTTAGAGTTGCAGGCTAATCCATCAGATAATATTGATCAAGCGGGTAACTTTAAGAATAAAACAATTTTGTCTAATGTAAATTTAACCGAGCAATTCAGTCCGCTATTTAAAATAGATATGGAAATGAGAAATTCAATAAGACTTGGTTTAGAGATGAAAAAGGATAGAGCATTGTCACTGAGTTTTGATAACGGTTTAATGACAGAAATTAAAGGAAATGAATACATTTTAGGCTTAGGATATCGTATAAAAGACTTAAAATGGAAAACACGATTACTAGGTAAAAAACAAACCTTAACTGGCGATCTAAATTTTAAAGCTGACTTATCGTTAAGAAATAACAAAACAATTGTTCGTTATTTAGATATAGATAACAATCAAATAACTGCAGGACAAAAATTGTGGGGAGGAAAGTTTACAGCAGATTATGCCTTAAGTAAGAATTTTACCACATTATTTTATTTTGATTACACGTTCTCTGATTCGGTAATTTCAACCTCATTCCCACAAACAACTATGCGTGGTGGATTTACATTAAGGTATAATTTCGGAAATTAGGTAAATAAGAACTAAAAATATATTTTTGCAACAATTACAAAAACATTAAATAACAATACAATGAATTTTCCTGAAGAATTAAAATATACAAAAGACCACGAATGGGTAAAAGTTGAAGGTGATACCGTAACTATTGGAATTACTGATTTTGCACAAAAAGAATTGGGTGATATTGTATATGTAGAAGTAGATACATTAGATGAAACTTTAGATCAAGAAGAAGTCTTCGGAACAGTAGAAGCTGTAAAAACAGTATCTGATTTATTTTTACCTGTAGCAGGAGAAATTATTGAGTTTAATGATACTTTAGAAGATGAGCCAGAAAACGTAAATACAGATCCTTATGGAGACGGATGGATGGTTAAAGTTAAAATGTCTGATGCAAGCCAGTTAGATTCATTATTATCTGTAGCAGATTATAAAGCGTTAATTGGTGCGTAACAAACACTACTGGTTGCTATGTGCAGTAGCTTACACAATAATAGTTTTTATTGTGAGCTTAGTGAAAATTAAAGCGCCAGTTAAGGTGTCAATTTCATATCTTGATAAATTAGTGCATATAGGAATATATGCATTGTATACTTTGGTATGGTTTATGTGCTTTGTAACATATGATGTAAAACATCGAGTAGGCAAAGCATTAGTTAAAGCATCTGTGTTGGCATTGTTTACAGGAGTACTTATAGAAATATTACAAGAGCTCAATCCGAATGCACGTTCTGGAGATGTAAAAGATGTGTTGGCAAATGCAGTAGGAATATTAATAGCGGTGCTATTTGTACAAAAAATTAAAAAATATCGCGCGTTAAATTCAGTTAAATAGTTGTGTATATCACTAATATTTGGTTAATTTAGCGTCTATAAATTATAAAATAATGGAATTAAAGAAAAACCCAAAAGCGGATATCAAAAAGAATAGTGCGTTTTACTACGCAGTAGGTATCGCCGCTGTGATGTTAATTACCTTCTTAGCAATTAACCATAAAACTTATGATAAAGTTGATTTCGATATTGCCTCATTAGATATGGGAGATATGGATGATGAAGAAATTCCATTAACAGAAATTTTACAAACACCGCCACCACCACCGCCACCACCAGCAGCGCCTGAGGTGATAGAAATTGTGGAAGATGAAGAAGAAATTGAAGAAACTGTAATTGAATCTACAGAAACAGATGAGAACGAAGAAATCGTTGAAGTAGAAGAGGTAGAGGTAGAAGAAGTTGAAGAAGATGTTGAGGTGCCGTTTACAATTATTGAAAATGTACCTGTTTTCCCTGGTTGTGAGAAAAAGAAGAACAATGCAGATAGAAAAAAATGTATGTCTGAAAAGATAGCTAAGTATGTCAACAAGAAATTTGATACAGATTTAGCTGCAGACTTAGGATTATCTGGAAGACAGAAAATATTAGTAGCTTTTAAAATAGATAAAACTGGTGGTATTGTAGGCGTTAGAGCAAGAGCTCCGCACCCAGCTTTACAAAAAGAAGCTGAAAAGGTAATTAAGTCATTACCAAAAATGAAACCTGGTAGACAACGTGGTAAAAATGTAACAGTACCATATTCATTACCAATTATTTTCCAAGTACAAGATTAAATTTAGTTTTAATAGAGATATTTAAGTCCTGAGCATTGCTCGGGACTTTTTTTTGGTACACTTCTTGTGTTTATATTAATGAGCATATTGTTTTAATTGTATAACCAAAATTGTAACCATGAAATTTAATAGTAAAAAAAGAGAATCATTATCTAAACACATTAAAATGTCTTTGCGTGATAAGAAGCATCAAGCTAATTTGCGTAAAAGTGGAGGACTGTATTTTCAAATAGGTTTGGTAGCTAGTTTGTTTATAATTTTCGGGGTGTTTCAAGCCAAATTTTATAAAAAAGAAGTTGTCGTCAATCCAATAAAAATAACCGAAACTAATGATTATATTATTCGGGTGCCAGATTTTATTGTCGAAGAAAATATACCAAAAGTAAAGATGTCTAATACAACCACACAAGTTGTAACCAGTTGGGAAAATCCTAAGATAGTAGAAAACAACTCTTTTGATGTGGAAACGGTCATATCTAAGCCAACAGTTCCTGTAGATGTTACACCTAAAATTTCAGATATTCATGTTGATGATTCAGGAGAAGAGCCAGAAATTGATACCTTCCCGGTGTCACTAGTAAGTGATTTACCTGTATTTCCTGGTTGTGAAAGTTATACAGATAAACAACAATTATTAGAGTGTTTTTCTAATAAAGTCTCTAGGCATGTAAATAAGAAATTTGATACAGATGTTGCTATAGAAAATGGCGTGCAAGGAAAACAGAAAATATTTGTAACCTTTGTGATTAACTCAAAAGGTGATGTGGTTAATGTTAAAGCTAGAGCGCCACATCCAGAATTACAAAAAGAAGCTGTTAAAGCAGTGAGTATGTTGCCAAGAATGACCCCTGCTAAGCAAGGGTTTAAAACAGTTAACGTCACTTATTCGTTACCAATAATATTCGAGGTGCAATAGTTTGTGTCCTAAGAAACAAAATCCTGCTAAATGCAGGATTTTTTTATGTCAAAAAAGCACTTGATAAGTATTTGTTGTATTTTCGCGAGGATAAATAATTTAGTATGAAATATATCTCATTTATAATTACTTTTTGTAGTTGTTTTTTTGTGCATTCACAGCACACAAATGCATATGAAAAATATCCAGTTTTTGATGATTGTAAATCAGTAGAAATATCTGAGTTGCCAAATTGCTTTGAAACACAAGTACAGGAGTTATTCTCAAAAGCGTTTAAAATGCCAGAAGTTGTTGGTAAAGATAATTACAAAGGGCAAATGAGTATTTTATTTGAAGTTACTGAAGAAGGGCAATTTGAGTTGGTGTATACTAAAGCCGTATATTCAGAATTAGAGAAAGAAGTAGAGCGCGTATTTCTACAATTCCCAGTTGTTGAGCCAGCTACATTTGATGGTAAACCAGTGTATACTCAATATGCTTTACAAGTCATGTTGCCAACTCTTGAATGGGTAAACTCTAAAACAACAGTTGAAGATACTAAGGCTCCGAGAAATAAATTAGAAGCTGCAGCAATGGAATATGATAGTATTATTAATTTGGGAGGTGCTACAGTTGATAAATACAGTAGCGGATTAAATATTCCTTTTACTCATCAGAATTATGCAAAATTTGATTACAACATAAATATTGTTGGGACAAACTCTCATACTGCAGTGAAACCTTATAGTTATACAGATGTGTCTAAATATTATGATTTTGAATCCAATGAAAATTCTCTAAAGAAAAATAAAACTTCATGGTTTGGTAGAAAATTTTGGAATGAACACATGGTGTCCTTTAAAGGTAAAGGGTATTGGTTTACAGCAGATGTTACGGCAGATTTGCAATTAGGTAAAGATATGCAAAGTGAACTGTCATATACCTACAACAATACAAGAGCAATAAATGTGCAAGGAGGATTAGGTAAAAACATAACATTTTCTGCAGGAGTTTATGAAAGTCAAGGACGTTTTGCAGATTATGTAAATGCGTACGCTGAGAGCATCAAGCCTGACGGAGGAAATCCAGCAATTGTACCAGGAAGAGGTATTGCCAAGGCTTTTGGTGATGATTCATATGATTATCCTATTGCTGAAGGGTATATTGCGTACCGCGCTAGCAAGATGTTTAACGCACAGTTTGGTCATGGTAAAAATTTTATAGGAGATGGTTATCGTTCATTGTTTGTTAGTGATGCAGCAAGTCCGCATCCGTATTTAAAATTGAACACGTCGTTTTGGAAAATTAAGTATACAAACACATGGATGTGGTTAAAAGATGTACGTCCAGAAGCTACAGTAGATGGAGCCTATGGAAGTAAATATATGGCTACACATTTTTTGAGTTGGAATGTCACCAAAAAGTTAAATGTCGGTTTTTTTGAATCGGTATTATGGACAAATGACAATGATAGAGGGTTTGATGTGAATTACTTAAATCCGGTAATTTTTTATCGCGCAATTGAATTTTCAACAGGATCACGTGCAGGAAATGCATTAATTGGTTTGAGCGCTAAGTACAAGCTGTCTAGTAAAGTGAATATGTACGGACAGTTAATTATTGATGAGTTTTCTTCAAAGGATATTTTCGGAGGTGAACAAAGCTGGAAAAATAAGTTAGGGTATCAGCTCGGATTAAAATACTATAACGCATTTAAGGTTAACAACTTAATGCTTCAAGCTGAATATAACCAAGTGCGCCCATACACATATTCGCATGATGAGTTGATGTTAAACTATGGGCATAACAACCAATCAATGGCGCATTTATGGGGGGCTAATTTTAGAGAATTTATCGGAATTGCACATTATAATTACAAGCGTTGGTACGGTATGGCAAAATTAATTTACGGACAACGTGGTTTAGATACCGGTGATGGGGTGAGTTATGGAGGAGATATTTTTATAAATAATGACTTACGTCCCTCAGATAACGGTATTTCTCTATTACAAGGGAATACCACTAATGTGTTTATTGCTGATTTACAGGCAGGGTATTTGGTAAACCCAGCAACCAATTTAAAAGCGTTTATAAATGTAACTCAACGTAGTTTTTCTCCAGAAAATGTTCCTGATGATTTTGAAAAAAACACCACGTGGTTCAATTTAGGGTTTAGGACAGATTTGTTTAATAATTATTCTGATTATTAATTCGATAAAAAACTGTAATTTCGCAGTCCATTTTTAAGTGTAATACGGTGAGTACAACAATAGAAAATACAAGTAAAACCAGTCTTTTTGAAGATTTTAAAGCCATAACCAAACACCGCTTGGCAATAAGTGTTGTGTTTTCTTCTGTTGCTGGATATCTCATTGCAGTTGGTAGAGAAGTTGATTTTACGGTACTCGTAATGTTGGCTTTAGGAGGGTATTGCATGGTGGGAGCATCAAATGCGTATAACCAAATTATAGAGCGTGATTTAGATAAGCTGATGGATAGGACTAAAAATAGGCCAATTCCTTCAGGGAAAATATCGGTGAAAATTGCCTTCGTAATTGCTACAGTGTTGACTATAATTGGCTTGGTGGTATTGTATTTAATTAACCCAAAGTCGGCCATGTTTGGTGCTATATCAATATTCATGTATGTGAGTTTGTATACACCGTTAAAAACAAAAACACCTTTAGCGGTTTTTGTTGGTGCCTTTCCAGGAGCAATACCTTTTATGTTAGGATGGGTAGCTGCTACAAATGATTTTGGTATAGAGCCAGGAACATTATTTTTAATGCAATTTTTATGGCAATTCCCACATTTTTGGGCTATAGGTTGGTTTTTGTATGATGACTATGAGAAAGCTGGTTTTTTCATGTTGCCAACAGGAAAAAAGGATAAGAATACTGCCGTACAAATTATTTTATACACTATATGGACCATTTTAGCTTCAATTATCCCGGTTTTTGGATTTACAGGAAGTTTAAAATTATCTGTATTTGCAGCAGTTGTGGTGTGTTTATTAGGCTTCGGAATGTTGTATTTTGCAGTATTATTATTCAAACGTATGGATGCTAAAACTGCACGTCAGCTAATGTTGGCAAGTGTGTCATACATCACCTTAGTACAAATTGTGTATATAATAGATAAATTTTTACAGTAATTATGGATTTAACTCAAGGTACAGAACAAGAAAAATTAGGTCGCGCTAAAAAGACCATGCTGTGGTTTGCAATGATTAGCATGACCATGACGTTTGCTGGATTAACCAGTGCGTATGTAGTGAGTAGTTCAAGGCCAGATTGGTTAAAAGATTTCGATTTGCCACCAGTTTTATTATGGAGCACTTTAGTTATCGTATTAAGTAGTATCACAATTCATCTTGCTAAATCAGCAATTCAAAAGCAGGCATACAAAAATGGGATGCTGTTTTTGTTGGTAACATTGGTGCTAGGATTGCTGTTTATTGCAACGCAATGGGCAGGCTTTTCTTATATGGTTACAGAATCTGGGTATAATTTTACAGGGCCAACGAGCAATGTAGTGATATCTTTTATTTATATATTGGTTACATTACACCTGATACACTTGTTTTCAGGGGTATTAGTGTTGTTGGTAGTAATTTATAACCATTATAAACAACGTTACAATAACGGACAAACACTTGGCTTAGAGCTAGGTGTAATGTTTTGGCACTTTTTAGATTTCCTTTGGGTGTACTTGTTTTTGTTTTTCTATTTCGTTAGATAATAAAAATACTTATTTTTGTTTTTTTGAAAAAATATATAATTTATAACTCAATAATAATAGTATGGGAGCTACAGTAAATGTAAATTCTGGACATGATACAAGTAAAGGTTTCGGTAAACCTTTTGAGATTAGTTATGGTAAAATGATGATGTGGTTTTTCATTTTATCAGATGCCTTAACATTCTCAGGATTCATTGTTGCTTACGGATTTTCTAGATTTAAATTTATACAAGAATGGCCAATAGCAGATGAGGTGTTTAATCACTTTCCGTTTTTACATGGTGTAGATGCGCCAATGTACTACGTTGCATTGATGACATTTATTTTAATATTTTCTTCTGTAACAATGGTATTAGCGGTAGATGCTGGTCATCATATGAAAAAGAACAAAGTAATTACTTACATGTTCTTAACTATTATCGGAGGTTTGATATTCGTAGGATCACAAGCATGGGAGTGGAAAAACTTTATTGCTGGTGGTTATGGAGCTGTAAAAACTCAATCTGGAAAATTATTACAATTTACAGATGCTGAAGGGCACAGAGTTAAGATGAGCACTTTTGTTGTAGCATCTGCTACAGAAAGAACACAGCATGAGGCTAGTAAAGGATTATGGCATGTTGGCGAAGCAGATTTGCCACCGTATGCTATGAAAGATGTTGTGTCGTCATTTGCTGCAAGGCCAGATTTACGTGTAAGAACTCAGCAATTAACAGAAAGAGGAGAAAAAACAGTATTATCAAGAGAAGCTTCTATAGAAGTGTTAAATCAAGGCGTAAGAAGTGTTGAAGGAGCTAACTTAGTAGAGAACGAGTATGGCCACCCATTATTTGCTGACTTCTTTTTCTTTATTACAGGATTTCACGGATTTCACGTATTCTCAGGAATTGTGATTAATATCATCATCTTTATCAATGTGATATTAGGAACATATGAAAGAAGAGGACAGTATGAAATGGTAGAAAAAGTAGGACTGTACTGGCACTTTGTAGATTTAGTATGGGTATTTGTATTTACATTCTTCTACTTAGTATAATATTAAATTAATTAACGACAAACAATATAACAATGGGACACGAAGTTAAACCTATTTTTGGAGGATTAATTAAACCAAGAACACATACCGGGAGAATTTGGATGGTATTTTGGTTATTATCAATAGTAACTATTATAGAGGTTATTTTAGGTATTATTAAGCCTGAGTCATTAGTTCATAACAGGTTTTTGAGTATGAAATTGTTAAACTGGATATTCATCATTTTAACAATATACAAAGCCTATTATATAACATGGGCATTCATGCACATGGATGGCGAGAAAAAATGGTTCAGACGCTCGGTTGTGTGGACTGGAGTTTTTTTAATTTTATATTTATCTTTTATTGTATTAATTGAAGGTGATTATATTTATGACATCATGAAAGACTCTTTTATAACTAAAGATTTCTAAAAAGAGTTAAACATCATATTTAACACTAAAAAAGACGGTTATTATAACCGTCTTTTTTATTTTTGTAACGTTTTAAAATTACTGTTTTGAATAAAAAAATACTCGTTTTAGCACTCCTTTTTGTGTGTCCAATAATTATCTACTTATTTTTTGCTACAGGAGTATATAATTTTTCTACGCTTCCAATTGTATCAGAAAAGGTGATAAAAACTGAGTCGTTTAAAAACTTAAATGATGAAACTGTACAGTTGAAAAATAAGCTAACTGTATTAGGTTTTTTAGGAGATGACTTGACGGATAGGAAAATTAATGTATACAATTTACACGAAGAAATTTATAAAGGTATACATAGCTCCGATGAAGATTTTCAAATGCTTATGCTGTTGCCATTCGGTACAGAATTACAAGTTGAAGAGGTTATAGTTGAATTGTCGCGTTATGCAGATATTGATAAATGGGAGTTTGCCTTTGGCACACCTGAAGCCATAGAAAGGGTATTTGCGTCATTACAAACTACGTTGCCGTTAGATGCTAATTATGGAACTAATTATGTGTTTATTGTAGATAAAGAGGGACGTCAGCGTTGCGCATCAGATAAAGAGTTTAAAGCAATAAACGGTTACGATGCTACATCAGTATCTATTTTGCATAAAAAGATGGATAACGACGTTACAGTGTTGTTATTTGAATATAATGCGGCCTTAAAAAGTAATTATAAGATAAATAGAAGAGATTCGTTTTTGAAAATCAATCAAACAGATACGATACATGAAAAATAAATCATATATAGGAATTACGTTTATCATATTGATTTTCGGAATTTTTGCCATTCCTAAAATTGTAGATAGAGTTTCCAATAACACCATTCTTGATACTAACAGATTGAATACGGTTAAACGTGGAATACAAACAGGTAAATCTGGTTCTGAGTTGGTAAAATTTGGTGCTGTGCCAGAGTTTAGTTTTTTGAATCAGGATAGTATAAAAATCGACAATACCTTCTTTAAAGATAAAGTCTATGTCGTTGAATTCTTTTTTACAACTTGTCCAACAATTTGTCCGATAATGACAAAAAACATGTTGCAAATTGAGTCGGCTTTTGGAGATTTAGATGATTTTGGAATTGCATCATTTTCAATAAATCCTACACATGACACACCATCTGTATTAAAAGAATACATGAGAGATCATGGCATTGCATCTAAAAATTGGCAGATGCTAACGGGTGATGAGGCTAAAATCATACAATTATCTAATACAGGTTTTGATATGTATGCTGCAGCTCAAGAAATGGCACCTGGTGGATTTGAACATTCTGGTATGTTCGCATTAATAGATAAAAACGGTGACATCCGTTCAAGACAAGATGAGTTTGGAAACCCAATTCTATATTATCGCGGAATTACCGAAACCAGTAAAGATGAAGCAGGTGTGGTTATTGATACATCATATCACCAGATTACAGAATTGAAACAAGATATACTTAAGTTATTAAAAGAAGATTAAACCTTATTACCATGGATAAGCAGTCGAATTTAGAACAAAAATATAATAAATGGATTTGGGTATTGTCTATAGCAATCCCCCTTGCAGTGGCGGCATTATTTGGCGTGAATTTAAAGCGTTTAGGTTTTGATGTTGAACCGCTAAGTTTTTTACCTCCAATTTATGCTACAATAAACGGAGTTACCGCAATAGTTTTGGTATTAGCTGTATATATGATTAAACAAGGAAATCGTGTAGCACATGAACGTTTAATGAAATTAGCAATAACATTGTCGGTGTGTTTTTTGCTTTTGTATATAGCTTATCACATCACCTCAGAGTCAACAAAATTCGGTGGTGAAGGCGCGATTAAGTATATCTACTATGTAATATTAATATCACATATAGTATTGTCAGTAGCTGTTATTCCGTTGGTGTTAATTACTTATGTGAAAGCCTTATCTCAACGTTTTGATAAGCATAAGAAGTTGGCTAAAATCACTTTCCCTTTGTGGTTGTATGTGGCTATAACAGGCGTTGTTGTTTACTTGATGATTTCACCTTATTACATCTCATAATGAAGACACAACTTACGGTATTAATTATAGGCTTATTGTCGTTAAGATCAAATGCTCAGTGTGCCATGTGTAGAGCTCAGTTGGAGAGCATGGATGATAATTCATTGGCAGAAAGTGTAAATGATGGTATAGTATACCTTATGGCTGTGCCCTATATATTAGTTGCTTTTGTGGGGTTTATGGTTTATAGAGGGTATAAAAAAAGTAAAACCAAAAAAGTATAAATACTTGTTTGTTAGATTATTACAGTAAAATTTTGTAAATTGCAATTACCCTTCTAAGCAAATTTACTAGTGTTGTAAGTAGTGCTTTTTAATTCTTTTGTAGTGGTGCTTACTGAGTATTAATCTTAAAAGTTTGCACCATGAGAAATTTTAAAATTTTAATTTTTGTTATAATATCATTAATTATGACTGGGTCGTGTTATGATGATGATGAAATTAATAGTACTACATATGATCTTGAAAACTCTGAAGTAAGAGTGGCAAGAGGAATAACTTTAGTTTTTGGTAGGTATTATGGAAAGTGCCAAGGTAATGCCTGTGTGGAGCTCTTTATGTTACAAGAAAATACTTTGAGAGAAGATAATTATGATGATTTACCGGTTCTCGGAGAATTTTATTCAGGTAATTTTATTGGGTTTAAAGGGTCAGAACAAGTGAAAATAGAAAGTTTGTTGTCTGATTTTCCTCAAGATATGTTGTATGATTCTAAGTCAATATATAATACCATAGGTCAACCAGATAATGGTGATTGGGGGGCTTTGTATTTGGAATACCATGATGTGGATATTCATAAACAATTTTTGATCGATATAAAACAGGATAACATTCCAAAAGCATATAGAAATTATATGGAACTCATTAACGCTACTGTGGATCATGTAGCTAAGGTGAATACTCAACATTAGAATATGTCAATAAGGCTCGAAAAACGTTTTCGAGCCTTATTATATAAAACAATTCCATTCTCATAAAATTGTTAATGCGATTTAAATCGTAAAGTCAAATCTAAAGTACAACTATACTAATCCGTTAATTCATCTTGAGGTTCAGTTCAAAAAGTAAGTAGGGCGATATTTAACATCTTTTTTACATTTCTGGTGTAACATATTTGCAGTTGTGTAGTCTTATAGCTAAATCTATAAGATATAGATGACAATTGTTAAGCACTAACTAGCACATTAATTACATGTTAGAAATTAAAAAATTACACAAATCCTATCCCATAGGTGATTCAAGTTTACATGTTTTAAAAGGTATTGATTTATCAGTACAAGAAGGTGAATTGGTAGCTATCATGGGCTCTTCTGGTTCAGGAAAGTCTACATTGTTAAACATTATTGGTATGCTTGACGAAGCCGATGAAGGGCAATATGTTCTTGATGGGGTAACTATCAAAAACTTAAACGAAAAGAAAGCAGCAGTGTACAGAAACAAATTTTTAGGTTTCATCTTTCAATCGTTTAACTTAATCAATTATAAAAATGCTATTGAAAATGTAGCCCTACCTTTATATTATCAAGGTATAGGGCGTAAAGAACGTCAAGAAAAATCTATATACCATTTAGAAAAAGTAGGTTTAAAAGACTGGGCTCACCACTTGCCTAATGAATTATCTGGTGGACAAAAACAACGTGTGGCAATTGCACGAGCTTTAGCTGCAGACCCAAAATTGTTGTTAGCAGATGAGCCAACTGGAGCCTTAGATACGAAAACATCATATGAAATTATGGACTTCATTCAGAATTTGAATGATGAAGGTAAAACCATATTAATTGTAACCCATGAAGACGATATTGCAAACATGTGTAAACGTGTGGTGCGATTAAAAGATGGTGTGATATTAGAAGATAAGTTTGTTAATCAAGTAAGAGCGTCTCAGTATGTTTGATTTAGATCTTTGGAGAGAAATATTTCAGAGTATCAGTAAAAACAAGCTTAGAAGTATGCTTTCTGGGTTTACTGTAGCTTTTGCAATTTTACTTTTCACATTACTTTTTGGTATTGCCAACGGTTTAGAAAACACGTTCAATAGCTTTTTTAAAGATGATGCACAGAACTCTATTTTTGTGCAATCTGGTAGAACTACAAAACCGTATAGAGGATTTAAAGCTGGACGAAATATTCAATTCAAAAACGAAGATTTTGAGTATATAAAAGATGAGTTTGGTGATAAAGTGCAATACATCACTTCACGTGTGTATAAAAGCTTGCCAGCATCTTATAGAAATGAAAAAGGATCGTATGGTATACGTGCTGTGCATCCTGACCACCAATATTTAGAAAATACTCAGGTTTATGAAGGACGATATGTTTCTGCTAAAGATGTGCAAGAAAAATCTAAAGTGATTGTTATTGGGCGATTAGTAGAAGAGGATTTGTTTTCAAAAACCACTGCTTTAGGAAAATACGTCAACTTAGGTGGTATTCAGTATAAAGTTGTAGGGATTTTTTCTGATGATGGGGGAGATAACGAAGAGCGCCTGATTTATATGCCCATTAGTACCGCGCAAAAAGTGTATGGAAATAATGATTATGTAGATCAGATTAATCTGACCTATAATCCAAACATGAATTTTGATGAAGCCTTATCGTTTAGTGGTTTACTCACCAAAAAGTTAAAAGATAAATTTGACGTATCTCCAAAAGATCAGCGTGCCGTACGTGTAAGAAATATGGCAGAAGCCTCTAAAGGAGTCAATCAAATGACGTCGGTTTTAGGTATATTGATAGTTATTATTGGTATGGGAACTTTAGTTGCAGGAATTGTTGGTATTGCAAACATTATGATTTTTGTGGTTAAAGAACGTACTAAAGAACTTGGGATAAGAAAAGCCTTAGGAGCTCAACCTAAATCAATAGTAACCATGATCATGTTAGAGTCGGTTTTAGTAACATCTTTAGCAGGGTATTTTGGACTTTTAATTGGTATGGGGGTGTTAGAATTAATTGGCGACAGTTTAAAAGAGTATTTTATTACAGACCCAAGTGTGAGTACAAGTTTAATTGTTACGGCAACAATAATTTTGATTATAGCCGGGGCAATCGCAGGATATTTACCAGCTAAAAGAGCAGCACAAATTAAACCAATTGTAGCACTAAGAGACGAATAATATGTTTAGATTTTTAGTAGATAGAGATTCTTGGCAAGAAATATATGATAGTCTTAGCAAGAATAAATTTAGAACAATCATTACTATGATTGGTGTGTGGTGGGGAATCTTATTACTCATAGGGCTTTTAGGAGCAGCTAGAGGAATGGAAAACTCGTTCAACAGATTATTTGGTGATTTTGCTACCAATAGTGTGTTCATCTGGGGGCAATCTACAAGCAAACCATTCAAAGGGTTTCAAGAAGGGAAAAGTGTACGTTTAACATTACAAGATGCTAAAGCGGTTGAACGCGAGGTTGAAGGCATTGAGTTTGTAGTGCCTAGAAACCAAACCGGAGCTAATGTGGTGAGAGGGTTTCAATCGGGGAACTTTAGTGTTAATGGAGATTATCCGCTGTTAGACAAAGTTCAGAAAAGTAAATTGGTTCACGGTAGATTTATTAACCAGAGTGATATTGACGATAAGAAAAAAATAGTAGTTATTTCTGAAGATTTGTACAAACAGTTGTTTGAAAAAGATGAAGAAGCTATAGGAGAATTCATTCAAATTAATAGTATCAACTTTAAAGTAGTAGGGATGTTTGAATCGGGGTCTATGAATATGGGCCCGTCTTCAGATATGCATATTCCGTTTACAACGTTTCAACAAATTTATAATAAAGGAGAAGACATTGGTTGGATGATGTTAACTGGTAAACCAGAATACGACATCAAACAAATTGAAATGGATGCCAAGTTATTACTAAAAACATTAAATAAAATACACCCTGAAGATAAAAGAGCTTTCGGAAGTTTTAACTTAGGAAAAGAGTTTAAAAAGTTTACCGGTTTTTTAGTGGGGATGCAGTTTTTAACTTGGTTTGTAGGTATTGCCACATTAATAGCAGGAGTATTTGCCATAGGAAACATTCTGTTAATAACAGTAAAAGAACGTACAAAAGAAATAGGGGTAAGACGTGCTTTAGGAGCAACTCCATTTGAAATTAAACGTCAAATTGTAATGGAAGCTGTATTGCTAACATTGGTAGCTGGTTTGATGGGAATTATTTCTGGAGGACTAATATTAATGGGGATTGATTCTGCATTTGGTCAAGGAGCAGACGCGGCATTAGTAAACGCATCAGTATCTATTCCGGTAGTCTGGTTAGCATTAGCTATCCTAATTATTTTAGGTACATTAATTGGATTAATTCCAGCAAATAAAGCTACAAGTGTCAAGCCAATTGATGCTTTAAGAGAAGAATAAATAAGTGAATAATAGAAATCAAATCAAATAGAAGTTTTAAAATTAAAAGTAATGAGTAAAGGACTAAAAATAGCATTAGCAGCAGTTGGACTTGTTTTGTTAGTAGTTGTAATGAAATTTTTCGCAGACAAAAATTCAAAAGCCTCAGTAGAGTATAAAACTGAACAGCCTTTTAAGGCCAGTATTGCTACAAAAACCGTTGCTACAGGAAAAGTTAACCCTGAAGAAGAAATTGAAGTAAAGCCTCAAATTTCAGGAATTGTTTCTGAAGTATTGGTTGAAGAAGGTGATTTGGTAGAAAAAGGACAATTATTAGCAAAAATTAGAGTTGTACCAAACGCACAAAACTTAGCAAGTGCTCAAAGTAGAGTGCGCTCATCAAAACTTTCTTTTGATAATGCTAAAACATTATACAACAGAAATAAGGCCTTATTTGAAAAAGGGGTGATTTCTAAACAAGATTTTGAAAACAGTGAGTTGTCATATAATCAAGCAAAGCAAAGCTTAGTTCAAAGTCAAACGGATTACCAAATCATCAAAAAGGGATCTGCAGCAGGTTCAGGATCAGCGGCTAATACAAATATCGTGGCTCAGATTTCAGGAACAATTTTAGAGATTCCTATTCGTGAAGGGAACCAAGTTATCGAGAGTAATAACTTTAATGCTGGAACAACTATTGCTACCATTGCTGACATGAGTAAAATGATTTTTGAAGGAAAAGTTGATGAGGCTGAAGTAGGAAAATTGAAAGAAGGTCGTGAAATTATGGTTAAGCTAGGCGCTATTGAGAAAAAAGAGTTTCCTGCAAAATTAACTTTTGTAGCCCCTAAAGGACAAGAAGAGTCTGGAGCTGTACAGTTTACTATTAAAGCAGATGTAACTATTGACGAAGGAACTTATGTAAGAGCTGGGTATAGTGCTAATGCTGAAATTGAATTAGAAAAGAAAGATTCAGTATTTTCTATAAAAGAGTCATTATTGCAGTTTGATAGATTTACTGAAATGCCATTTGTTGAAGTTGAAAAAGCAGATCAGAAGTTTGAAAAGGTTAATGTGACTTTAGGAATTTCTGACGGAATTAACGTAGAGATTTTAGAAGGTTTAAAAGATGGCGATAAAATTAAAGTTTGGAATAAAGCTTCTAAAGATAATGAAGATGAAGAAGACGATAATTAATAGAGCTCAAAGTAATATGAAAAAAAGTATACTAGCTTTTGCTGTATCATTGGCGTCATTGTCTTTCGCACAAGACAAACAATGGACATTACAAGAATGTGTAAATCATGCCATTGAGCATAACATATCAGTACAGCAATCAGAATTAGACACTGAATTGGCTAATGAAAATATCAGAAGCGCTAAAGGGAATTTTTTACCTGGAGTTAATGCTTCTGCATCACAAAATTTTAATTTCGGATCGTATATTGACCAAAACGGTGGACGTATATCGGCAGATAGTAGAGGTAATAGTTTCGGGATAAGTTCTGGTATAACCATCTTTAATGGGTTTCAAAACACCAATACCTATAAGCAGTCAAAACTTGGGCTTGAATCGAGTAAACTGCAATTGGCTATTTTAAAAGACAACATTGCCTTAAATGTTGTTAATAACTACTTAAATGTGTTGTTTAACAAAGAGAGCTTAAGACTTGCTGAAGACAAGATTAGCGTTACTGAACAACAATTAGAACAAATTCAAAAGTTAGTTGACGCGGGTGTAAGAGCGGTGGCTGACTTATCTGAAGTTCAAGCGCAGTTAGCAACAGATCAACAAGGTTATGTAAATGCTCAAAATAGTGTTGACATTGCACTTCTTAATTTAGCGCAATTATTACAAATAAACCATGTTGGGTTTGATGTGCAAAGTATGGATATTGAAATAGATTCTGTGGTGTTGTTATACGATGATACAGAGAGTATTTATACGATTGCGGCAGAAGGTAGACCAGAATTAAAAAGCGCACAATTAGGTATAGATGACGCTGAATACAGTGTTAATATAGCTAAAGGAGCGTATATGCCTACTTTAAGCGCGAGCGCTAGTATGGGAACGTCATATCAACACGCCCAAGGTCAAGATGATGTTAGGATAGTTGTAGATCCTACGAGTCCTACTGGATATTCTACAATTCCAAATGGTTTTGGTCAGCAATTAGAAGATAATTTAGGGTATAATGTTGGGTTGAGTTTAAATATTCCTATTTTTAGTAGAAACCAATCAAAAGCAAGAGTTAACCGTGCAAAAATTAATGTAGAAAAAAGCAAAGCACGTTTGGTTGAAGCACAACAAGATTTGCGTGTGAAAATTGAAAACGCATATGCAGATGCTAAAGCTACACTTAAGCAATTTGAGGCTGCTAAATTATCAGTTGTCGCTCAAGAAACTGCGTTTAAAAATGCAAAAGAACGTTATGATTTAGGTGTAATGACTTCATTTGACTTTGAGCAGGTTAGGAGTAGATTTGTGTCTGCGCAATCAGCTTTAATTAATGCGAAGTATAATTTTGTGTTCAAGTCTAAAGTACTTGATTTTTACGCAGGAAAATCATTGATAGACTAGTAATAGTCTCATTCAATATCTGAAATCTGTTGCTTGTATTTACGTATGAGCAACAGATTTTTTTTTAAACAGTATTAGAATTCATAAGAAATATCGATTTTTGCAATAAACGCATATATTTTGGCATATATATTACAAATAGAAACGGCAACAACAAATTGTTCTGTAGCGCTCTCAAAAAATGGAGAAACCATAGCAGTAACAGAAGTGAACAATGGGTATTCACATGCTGAAAATTTGCATGTGTTTATCAAAAACATACTTGAAGACCATAATGTAGATTTTGCAGATTTAAACGCGATAGCAGTGAGTAAAGGTCCTGGGTCTTATACAGGGTTGCGGATTGGGGTTTCTGCGGCAAAAGGGCTGTGTTTTGCGTTAGAGATTCCTTTAATAGCTATAGAAACCTTGAGGGTGTTAATGCAACAGGTTAATATTGAACAAGGTTATATTGTGCCAATGATAGATGCTAGGCGTTTAGAAGCATATACAAAGGTTTACACAGCTGATCGCATCAGTTGTCGTGATATTCAAGCCGAAATTCTTGATGAGACGTCGTTCTCTGAATATTTAGAAAAAGATACTGTAGTATTTGTTGGTAATAAAACCGAAAAAACTCAAGAGTTAATTACACATAAAAATGCTCAGTTTGTAGATAGCTTACCATCTGCAAGTGATATGAGTGCAATTGCTTATGCTAAATACAAAAAAAACGACATCGAAGATGTCGCTTATTTTGAACCGTATTATTTGAAAGATTTTTTGGTAACTCCTGCTAAAAAGAAAGTCTAAGCTTCTTTTTTAATCTCAACGGTATGAGGATATGGAATTTCAATTCCAGCTGTGTCAAGAGCTAATTTACAGTTTTCCATAGTTTCAAAATACACATCCCAATAATCTGCAGAAGTAGACCAAGGTCTTACTGCAAAATTAACTGAGCTATCTGCAAGTTCTGAAACATTTACCGTAGGAGCAGGGTCTTTTAATACTTTAGGATTGTCGGTAAGAACTTTAAGTAACACAGCTTTGGCTTGTTTGATGTCTTCGTCGTATCCGATACCAATAGTTAAATCAACTCGTCTAGTTCCTTCAGAAGTATAATTAACAATATTTCCGTTAGATAGAGTTCCGTTAGGAATGATGATTTCTTTATTTGAAAGTCCGGTTAATTTAGTAGTAAAAATTTCAATTTCTTTAACCACACCTATTTCCCCTTGAGCTTCAATCAAATCACCTATTTTAAAGGGTTTGAAAATCATGATTAATACACCTCCAGCAAAATTAGATAAAGAGCCTTGTAAGGCTAAACCTACAGCTAAACCAGCGGATGCTAAAATCGCTGCAAATGAAGTGGTTTCTATACCTAGTGCACCTAGTATGGTGATGATTAATACAATTTTTAACGACCAACTAAGTAGGTTAATCAAGAACTTTTGCAGGCTTTTTTCATAGCCGCGTTTGTCCATCAGTTTACTCGTTTGTGAAACGATTTTTTTGATTACCCATGACCCAATAAGCCATATTAGTATCGCACTGATTATTTTTGGGCCAAATTCTGTTGCAAAGGCAATCCCTTTGTCAAACCATATTCCAGCTTCGTTTTGGGCTGTTTCTAAATTGTTTGTTTGCATATAATGTATTGGTTTAGTTTAAGCGTTTATGGCTGTTACAGAGTTTATTTTACCAGGAATAAGTTCTTTTAAAGTGGCCTCAATTCCGTTTTTTAAGGTAACTGTAGATGATGGGCAACCACTACAAGCTCCTTGTAAAATAACTTTGACTTCTTTTGTCGTTTCATCATACGATTGAAACATGATATTTCCCCCGTCACTTGCTACAGCAGGCTTGATGTATTCATTTAGCACATTAACAATTTCTGTAGACACATCGTCAAGCTCATCGATGTTAAGGTTGATTTCTGGAGCAACTTCTTTTTGAGGTTTTTCAACAGTTACATCAATTATGGTGTTGCCTTCAGCTATAAAGTTTCTAATTTCTTCACGTAATTCATTGGCAATATCATTCCATTCTGCCAAATCGTATTTGTTGATAGACACGTAATTTTCATCAATAAATACTTCTTTAACGAAAGGGAAATGAAATAATTTAGCAGCTAAAGGTGAAATTTTAGCGTCATCAATGTTTTTAAATTCAAAAATGCTATCAACTAACTTTTTATTAGCTACAAACTTCATCACAGACGGATTCGGTGTGCTCTCAGCATATACCGTAACGGCCACTTTTTTACTTGGCAAATCGTTATCAACTATTGCTTTTCCAGAGTTTAAAAACTCAGTAATTTGTTCTGCAACATCATTTTGAATATCAACCCATTCAACAATGTTGTACTTTTCAATAGCCACAAAATTTCCAGAGATATATACTTTTTTTACAAACGGTAAGTAGAATAACTCTCTGGCTAATAATGAGTTGCTGGCTTCATCGATATTGTTAAATTCGAAATTTTGATGCTCAGTTAAAAAATGATTCGATTCAAACTTGACAATGTTTGGAGACGAAGTATTGACTATTGTGATGGTATGCGTTAACATAAATTTTTTATTTGCAAAAATAAGGAATTACTTCATTGTGAGACCTTATAATAAATAATAATTTGATAAGTTAATATTAGACGGATTTGATAATAATTAAAAATAGTAGGACTACTTTTCTAAAATTTTCTATATTTGAGAATTATAGATTACTCCAATATTAAAAGATAAGCTTCATTTGTTAAGAAGTGTGGCTAAAATGACCATTGAAAATGATAAGAAAATTTTACTTTTTAATTGCATTATTTTTTGTGTTTGAAACAAACGCACAAGAAGGAATACCTGTATATTCTGATTATTTAACAGATAATTTATACTTAATTCATCCCTCTATGGCAGGGGCATCTAATTGCTCAAAATTAAGATTAACAGGTCGTCAGCAATGGTTTGGTGTAGAAGATGCGCCTAGTTTAATGACTGCAAGTTTTAATACAAGGTTTGATGAAGATGCGCCTTCTGCTGCTGGTATAATTTTATTTAATGATAAAAACGGATACCATTCTCAAACTGGAGCATATGTAACGTATGCACACCATATCATGTTAGGAAGAAACACTATTGATTTAAATCAAGTATCGTTTGGATTAAGCGTAGGTGTTGTTCAAAGTAGATTGGATCAATCTGAATGGGATTTATTATGGAATGGAGGAAGTGGTTTTGGAACGCCAGACCCAGTTGCAAGTTCTAATGATAGAGTATCAAGAACATATTATAATGTTGATTTTGGAGCGTCTTACCATTTCTTAGATTTCTATGCACACATTACAATTAAAAACTTAATGGGTACAGAAAGAAAATTGTATACTGAACAAGAGAGCTCTAATTTACAACGCTTTTTAATTTCTATGGGATATGTATTCTCAGGAATTAATAGTGATTGGTCTGTAGAACCATCAGTAATGTTTAATCACGTGTCAGAAACTCAAGAAACACAATTTGATGTAAACGCAAAAGTGTACAAAAAAATGGAGTTTGGTAAATTATGGGGAGGACTGTCATACAGAAGAAGTTTAGATGGCGCCGAGTATGCCACTCAAGGAGGTTCTGCTGAAGGACAAAAACTACAGTATATCACACCTTTTGTTGGTGTGAACTATGATAAATATATGTTTGGTTATACGTATTCACACCAAACAGGACAAGTTACTTTTGAAGAAGGTGGATATCACCAAATTACTTTAGGGATTAACTTGAACTGTAGACCTGAAAAATACGACTGTAATTGTCCGGGTATAAACTAAGATGTAATCGGATTTAAGAATCATACAAAATGCTCGTTTTATACGGGCATTTTTTATATAAATACAATAGCAAAATGATTATAAAGGAAGTCAGAGGAAAATACCCTGTAATAGCAGAAGATTGTTTCATTGCAGATAATGCTACTATTGTTGGAGATGTAGAAATGGGTAGTGAATGTAGTGTGTGGTTTAATGCGGTATTACGAGGTGATGTAAATTATATCAAGCTTGGTAACCGTGTTAACATTCAAGATGGTGCTGTGGTGCATTGTACTTATAAAAAGTATCCAACGGTTTTAGGTAATAATGTGTCAGTTGGGCATAATGCTATTGTGCACGGGTGTACAGTTCACGATAACGTGCTAATAGGTATGGGAAGTATAGTTATGGACAATTGTGTAGTGCACTCCAATTCAATTATTGCTGCAGGAGCAGTAGTGACACAAAATACCGTTGTTGAATCTGGTAGTATTTATGCTGGTGTGCCTGCTAAAAAAGTTAAAGATATTTCTGAAGAGTTAAGTTCAGGTGAAATTGATAGAATAGCAGAAAATTACGTTGAATATTCTAGTTGGTTTAAGTAAACTGATTTTAAGAAATCATTTAGAACCTAAGACAATTATTTTCAGTAATTTTGTAATATGAAGCTTCAGCTTAAAAAAAATATAGCAATTGTTTTCACATGTTATTATTTGATGATATGTGTAGGACTAACATTAACCGTACATTTCTGTAGTGGAATGTTGGCTGGTGTTTCTGCAATTACAAAAACTGAAGTTGTAGAAGTTGCTCCAGAAGCTTGTTGTGTTGCAAAAGCTAAAACCAACAAAGATTGTTGTAATGATGCTATTATTGATTTGTCTGAAGTTAAAGAGGACTCTCTAGCATCTGTCTTTGATGTTTTTGATGGGGTTGTGGCTATACTTCCTAAGCATCCTATTGTAGTCTTTAAACCCTTAGTGTTTACAAATAAAATTGCATTACCTAACTATACCTTTCAGAGTAATGCACCACCACTCTATAAACTATATTCAACATACATATACTATGCGTAATTATATTGATGTCCTTAATTAAGGGCAAGGTAATCAATGTAATAGCTCAAAATAGAGCAAGTATAAAATGCTAATTGGTCTAATTAGCAAAAAATATGTAAAAAATGAAATATAGTATATTCATACTTTTCATGTGGTCATTACTCAGTTATTCACAAGATGAAGTTACAGGTAGGGTCACCGAAATATTTAATGAAAAACAAGAACCTATTCTTGGTGCCAACGTATATTGGTCTGGTACAAACATAGGAACGGTCACAAATGAAGCTGGAGATTTTAAACTGCCAATGTCTACAGAAAGCACAAAACTTGTAATCAGTTATGTAGGATATGAGCAACAAGTATTAAACATACTTACAGCTCAACATGTAGAAGTTGTGCTAAAAGCTAATAGCACGTTAAATGAAGTAGTGCTACACGCCGAACGTAAAGCCACTCAAATCTCATTAATTGATGAGCGGAACTTAATCACGCTAAATGAAAAAGAGTTGTTAAAAGCAGCCTGCTGTAATTTATCTGAAAGTTTTGAAACTAATGCCGCTATTGATGTTAATTTCTCTGATGGAGTGACTGGAACCAAGCAGATAAAAATGCTAGGATTAACAAATCCCTACATCCTAATTACTCAAGAAAATATCCCAAGTGTTCGTGGCGCTTCACAGGCTTACGGTTTAACATTTACGCCGGGGACCTGGCTAGAAAGCATTCAAATTACTAAAGGTGCTGGTGCTGTGGTTAACGGTTATGAAAGTATTGCCGGACAAATTAATACAGAACTCAAAAAACCGTTAACAGATGCTCAATTTTTTATCAACACCTATGCATCTGTAGATGGACGTTTAGAAGCAAACATGCATTTCAATCAGAAGTTATCTGAGACATGGAGTACGGGTATGTATATTCATGCCAACCATAGAAGCTGGAAAAAAGATAATAACAATGATGGTTTTATAGACGCCCCGTTAGCCAACCAAATAAACCTGTTGAATCGTTGGCAATATGCAAATGCTGAAACGGGATGGGTAAGTTTCTTTGATGTCAGATATATGAAAGATGATAAGCAGGCTGGAGAGCTAAATTTTAATCCAGAAACTG
>JBMYYK010000019.1:0-42487 GCA_049609325.1 Flavobacteriaceae bacterium
TTTCTATTTTTTGATTGAAAAACGTATCGTTTATTTGAGCAGGTTTTAAAAACTGTAGTAATTTAATTCTAATTGGTGAATGTTGGTCATATAACCCGCAAGCTAAAAATTTATTTTTCTTAGTGTCATATACAACCACCACATCACCACATTCAGCATTTTGATTTAGTTTTACAATACTATCGTCAAATACCCAAGGATGCTTCTTTTTTACCATACGCTCAGCTTTAGAGCGTAATTTTACTGAAATTGTTTTTGTAGATATATGAGGTAACTGAATCATAATAGCATGTATGAATTGCCTACAAAAATACAGATTTAAATTTGGTATCTGCCATTAAAAAAAGCCAATAATATATAAATACTATTGGCTTTTTAAATTACTTTAAGAACATTTTTATTCTTTAATCAATTTAGTAACCAACTCACCTTCCTTACCTTTTATATGAACTACATAAATAGCACTTTCAAGCTCAGAAATGTTTATAGCCTTAGATTCTTCAGAATTTGACAATTCAGTTTTTTGAATTAAGCGTCCTGCTAAATCATATAATAGGGCTACTTTCAACTCTAAACGCTGTGGGTTGATGATGTTGAAATAATTTTGAGTAGGATTAGGAATTACTGTTACTCCAGCTGTTTCTAATATTGAATCATCTGCAGATAATGGTATTTGCTCTTTAAACATAATATCATCTAAAGCAATGTCAGACTCATAACCTGTACCTGTAATACCACGAATACGTAATTTTACAGACTGCCCTGTATAGGCTGATAAGTCTACTGATAATGTGTTCCAACTTGCTCCTTGATCACCAGAAATTGGTGTAATTACATCGGTTATCCATGCGCCTCCAGAGAATAAGTCTATATGTAAGCTTCCCATAGAAGCACCTGACATAAAATATCCTAACTCAAAATCATAATTTGTGTCTAAATTCACGCAAGAGGTTTCTAAGATTCCCGTTTTACTGAAACATGATGACGCTTCTAAATAAATGTAATTACCAGTAGCAGTTCCTGGGTTATAATCAACTGTTGGCCCTGTACCGCTTGAAGGTGTACCACCTTCATCTACACGCCAATCAATATCATCATCTGTTCCATTAGTTAAGTTACTCCATAATCCACTGATATTACATACTGTTGCTCCACAATCTGAAGCTGTTCCGCATAATCCATCTGACTCAAAATCAGTATTAAACAGTGTTGCCACTGCGGCATTGCCTACGGTAATATATGATGTTTTAGACTCTACATCTGTACCTGTTGCATTCGTAGCTGTCAATTCTATAGTGTAGGTACCTATAGCAGTAAATTCAATCTCTATATTTTGAGAGTTGGCAGTTGTTCCGCCAACATAATTAAATGTTGCTGGCGTAATTGTCCACGTCCAACTAGTTGGGGCAAACGCTGAAAAATCATTTATGACAAAAGTGTTTCCTAAACACCCATTTGTAGACTCAGCTCTAAAACAAGCAACGGGCGCAATATTACCTGGATCTCTAAGATCAGTTTTCCATAAACCTTGTCCATAAGTCGCACCAAATAATTGGTTTTCACACACTTCAGTAGCGTATTGAATTTCTAACTCTGTAACTTCTAAATTTGCTAAGCCAGAATTGTATGCAATCCAATCACTCATGGTATTATCTTTATAATACACTCCAACATCCATACCAACATACATGGCATCAACAGTACTCGTATGATCAATAACAATGGTATTAAGTGATATATTAGGTAAGGTTCCAGAAACATTAGTCCATGAAGTACCACTATCCGTAGACTCAAAAATGTCGTTATTAATTGCTATAAAGATATGAGTTGGATCAGTTGGATCAATTTCAATATCTTTAGGTTCATTACTTATAGGTAAACTCCCGCCTAAATCTGTCCATGTAGGACTAGCTGCAGTTGCATTATCTGATCGGTATAATTTATTATCATATCTTGATATATATACCACATCACTATTTGAAGGCGCAATGGCAATATCTCTAATATTGCTTGATCCTGAGAATGATGAAATTTGCGTCCATGATACAGCGTTTGCTGCAGGAGTTTTGACATCATTAGAACGCCATATATTTTTATATCCTACAAACATTCGAGCAGAATTATTTGGATCTAATTTATAAGGTGTAACCCAAGCTCCTCCTTCTGTGATGCCATTAAATCCTTCTCCAGCAATTTTCTGAAAACTAGATCCATTATTAATAGAACGACTAATATCTCCATAATATACAGCGCCATACATGTAATTTTCATCAGTTGGGTCAATAGCACATTCCATACCGTCTCCACCAATTTCAGTACTAAAATTTATACCTCTACTTACTGATGTTCCATTGTCTTGATACCCATTAATAGCCAAGTCAGATACGGTTTGTGATACGCCAATTTTATAGATTTGAGCAATCGCCAAACCACTACTAATATCGTCCCAATTTAATCCATTATCTGTTGATGTATATAACCCTCCATCATTTCCGTTATAGATATTATTGTTATGCGGAGAAAACTCTAAGGCATGCTGATCTGCATGTACACCATCAATACCTCCTGTTGGGCTTACCCAATAAGACGCACAGGTCATAGTTGTTCCACCATCTACAGATTTCCACAAGTTTACACCACCTGTATATATCACTTCTGCATCTGTTGGATCTGCTGCAATAACCAAGTCATACCACGCCTGACTTGCCGTACCAGAACCGTTAGTTTCATATCCTAAGATGTTTGGACTAGTAGTACGTGTTGTGTAGTTAAGTCCACTATCAGTAGATCTGTATATTCCCATTAACCCAGAACCGTTACCTGCTAGTAAGTATACATAATTAGGATTTGCAGGAGTTACTGCTAAAGCTATTCGTTGTGCTCCTGTTGGTACACCAGAAGTTATAGGAGAAAATGACTGCCCGTTATCTGTAGACTTATTAACAGTTGTTCCTGCGGTATAAATTACATTTGAATCTGTTGGATGAAATGCAATATCTTTACTTGAAGAATTAACACTGGTGTATGACCAATTTGCACCTGCATTGGTAGACCTGTATATTCTCCCGCCATTAGTAGAGGCAATCAATATATTAGAATCTGTAGGGTCCATTAGAATTTCATAAACTGTTCTGTTCCCCATACCAGTATTATGAGCTTGCCATGTCATTCCCCCATCTGTGCTTCGCCATACTCCATAACCAGGCGCATCACCTCCATCACGATCTCCAGTTCCTATATATATTGTTGATGGCGTATTTGGGTCAATCACAATACTAGACACTCCCAAACGGGTTAAACCACCAGAAAATTCAGTCCAAGTTGAGCCATTATCTGTTGACTTCCACACTCCACCAGAAGGCGCACCAACAAATATTGTATTAGGATCTGTGGGATGAAATGTAATACAATTCACTCTTCCATTACCATTCATTTGTCCAGTTCCGTTATTAGGAGATGATACTGGTCCTACTATTTCCCAAGTTCCAGTACCTGGGTCATACGTACGCGAAATTTGAGTTAAAGCAGACGCATTATATCGTGCTATTTCATCTTGTACATGTCCTTCTGGCGGAAAATTCCCTTGAGCATCTACTCTAGACTCCCAATAATATTCCCAACGCTTAAATTGTTTAATCCCAGACCCTTTAGGGATTTTGTTTGAATTCTTCATAACTGCTTTGTAATACAGATTGAAGTCCTTTTGAATGTCAAAAAAATTAGCCGATTTATCATGCATCATAGTTTGCCATTTGTTTTGAGAAAAAGCAAAAGAAGACAATAAAACCGCTAGTAAAAAATAGTTTTTATTCATAGCATAGTTTTTCTTATTGTACTCAAATATAAGAGATTAAAATCACATTTCACAATAGAAAACATCACACTACTTTTTTAAAATTAAGACATAAAAAAAAAGCGCTACCCTAAGGATAACGCTTTTTTATGTGATTTTATGATGTATTAAGCAGTTACGCCTAAAACTTCTGCAACTTTAGCTCCTATGTCAGCTGGAGAATCAACTACATGAATACCACAGTCTCTCATAATAGCTTTTTTAGCTTGAGCTGTATCATCAGATCCTCCTACAATAGCTCCAGCATGTCCCATTGTACGTCCAGCAGGTGCAGTTTCACCAGCAATAAATCCTACAACTGGTTTTTTGCTTCCACTAGCTTTATACCAGTTTGCAGCATCAGCTTCTAACTGACCTCCAATTTCACCAATCATAACTACAGCTTCAGTTTCTGGATCATTGATTAATAATTCTACAGCTTCTTTTGTAGTTGTTCCGATAATTGGATCACCACCAATACCAATTGCAGTAGTAATTCCTAAACCTTCTCTTACAACTTGGTCAGCTGCTTCATAGGTTAATGTACCAGACTTTGATACAATACCTACATTACCTTTTTTGAAAACAAATCCTGGCATGATACCAACTTTTGCCTCACCTGGTGTGATAACACCTGGACAGTTAGGTCCGATTAAACGAGCGTTACTAGCTTTAACATAAGCATTAGCTTTTATCATATCTGCAACAGGAATACCTTCAGTAATAGTAATAATTACTTTAATTCCAGCGTCTGTAGCTTCCATAATTGCATCAGCAGCAAATGCTGGTGGTACAAAAATAATAGTTGTGTCAGCTCCTACTTTTTCAACAGCTTCTTTAACAGTATTAAAAACAGGCTTTCCTAGGTGTTCTTGACCTCCTTTTCCTGGAGTAACACCACCAACAACATTTGTTCCATAATCGATCATTTGACCGGCGTGAAATGTTCCTTCACTTCCTGTGAAACCTTGAACTATAATTTTTGAATCTTTATTTACTAAAACACTCATTTTTTGATTTTTTTATAATTGTTACAAATGTACTTTTTTCTTGTTAAAATGTCGATTTTTATTCAGATATTTTCATGTCTAAATATGCCTTGTTATCAAGAGCAACTTCATCTGCCATCTGACTCATTTCATGACATTTATATAATAAATTGTCTTTTACTTCCCAAATTGAAATAAAATGTGCTAAACAAATTTCTTCATCCGGATTATCAAATGGTACTACATAATAAGTATAACGCGCAGTAACCATATTACCTTCAGCAATTAAGTGACTAATTTCTGTACGTAATGATTTGTATGATTCAGACACGTTTTTACCATGATTAATAATGTCATTGTATTGTAAGTTTACAAACCCATCACTACTACTCCATAACACTTCACTTTCCGGGTGTAAATACGTTTTTAAAACGTTCTGATTTTTATAAAAATCGGATTCATAAAATGATTTGACAAGTTCTTTTGGGCTCATAATTTATTTCAATTTCTTTATTAATTCTGGTAGTTGTTTAATGTAGGCCATTTCTTTAAAACGCTCACGAGCTTCAACAGCTGGTGAACCAAAGTATTTTTTATGCTCATCAGTAGAATGACCTAAACCTGATTGTGCAAATATTTCTGTTCCTTTAGCAATAATAATGCCACTTTTCACTCCTACTTGTCCCCATAGTACCACTTCATCTTCTATAACAACACAACCGGCAACCCCCACTTGTGAGGCAAATAGACATTTTTTACCAACTATAGTATCATGACCAATTTGTACTTGGTTATCAATTTTTGTCCCTGCGCCTATTGTTGTTGCGGCAGACACTCCTCTGTCTATAGTACATAAAGCGCCAATATCAACATTGTCTTCTATTACAACATTTCCGCTTGAAATGAGTTTATCTCTATATTCTGGTCGGTTTTTGTAATAAAAGGCATCGGCTCCTAATACAGTTCCTGAATGTATGGTTACATTATTACCTATAACTGTACCGTCGTAAATTGAGACATTGGAATATATCAAGCAATTATCACCAATAACAACATTATTTCCTATAAACACATTAGGTTGAATGATCGTGTTTGTTCCTATTTTAGCTGAATCTGCAATAGGTTTTTGAGCTGATTCAAACGGCTTAAAGTACTGAGACAGCTTGTTAAAATCTCTGAATGGATCGTCAGAAATTAACAATGCTTTTCCTGCAGGACACTCAACTTCTTTATTAATTAACACAACCGTAGCTGCAGAATTTAAAGCGGCATCATAGTATTTAGGATGATCAACAAAAACGATATCGCCAGGTGTGACCACATGAATTTCATTCATTCCTAAAACAGGAAAATCACTTGCTCCAACATATGTAGCATCAATGATAGTTGCTATTTGGGCTAAAGTATGTGTTTGAGGAAACTTCATTATTCCTTAACGCGCTCTTTATAGGTTCCTTTTTCTGTTTCTACTTTAATTTTATCTCCTTCATTAATAAACAAAGGAACGTTTACAGTAGCTCCAGATTCTACAGTTGCTGGTTTTGTAGCGTTTGTTGCAGTATTTCCTTTAACTCCTGGCTCCGTATGTGTAACTTCTAATATTACAGTAGCAGGCATGTCAACAGATAACGGCATACTATCTTCACTATTAATTAAAACACTTACAACTTCTCCTTCTTTTAATAAATCAGGAGCATCTAATGTTTTCTTTTCTAATGTAATTTGCTCATAGTTTTCTGTATGCATAAAGTGGAACGTTTCCCCTTCTGGATACAAAAATTGGTATTTATGTGTTTCTACACGTACATCATCTAACTTTCTTCCTGAAGGGAATGTGTTATCAATAACTTTACCTGTAGTGACACTTTTTAATTTTGTACGTACAAATGCAGGTCCCTTACCTGGTTTTACATGTAAAAACTCTATAATTTTGTATATATCGTTGTTATATCTAATACACAATCCGTTTCTAATATCTGAAGTCGTTGCCATAATTATCTTTTCTTTAATTTGATTTAAAATATCCTTTCATTATACCACGTTTTGAATTTTTAATAAACATTAAAATTTCATCACGTTCATTGGTAGCTTCCATTTCTGCCTCTATTACAGACGCAGCTTGGGTATTATTATACTTCCCTTGGTATAATATTCTATATATGTTTTGTATTTCTCTAATTTTATCGATTTCATACCCTCTTCTACGCAAACCTACAGAATTAATTCCTACATAAGAAATTGGTTCTCTTGCAGCTTTAACATATGGAGGAACGTCTTTACGAACCAAAGTACCCCCAGTAACAAAAGCATGATTTCCTATTGAACAGAATTGATGTACAGCTACCATACCAGCTAAGACTACATTATCACCAACAGTAATATGACCAGCAAGAGTGGTATTATTTGAAAAGATACAGTTGTCACCAACAATACAATCATGAGCAATATGGCAATACGCCATAATCAAACAATTATTACCCACTACTGTTTTCATTTTATCTGTAGTACCACGATTTATAGTTACACATTCTCTAATAGTAACATTGTCACCTATTTCAACTGTAGTTTCTTCATCATTGTACTTTAAATCTTGTGGTGCAGCAGAAATCACTGCGCCAGGAAAAATATTACAATTTTTTCCGATTCTTGCACCTTCCATAATGGTTACATTAGAACCAATCCATGTCCCTTCTCCTATGGTTACATTATTATGAATTGTAGTAAAAGGTTCAATAACTACATTCTTTGCAATTTTTGCTCCAGGATGTACGTAAGCTAACGGTTGATTCATAATTATTTATTTTTTTTTGCTATTTGTGCCATTAATTCTGCTTCTGCTACTAACTTACCATTGGCATAGGCGTAAGCTTGCATATGACAAATTCCACGTCGTATAGGCGATATTAAATCACATTTAAATATTAACGTATCACCTGGTAATACTTTTTGTTTGAACTTTACATTATCAATTTTCATGAAGTACGTCAAGTAGTTTTCTGGATCAGGAACGGTACTTAATATTAAAATACCTCCTGTTTGAGCCATAGCTTCAATTTGTAATACTCCTGGCATTACTGGCGCTCCTGGAAAATGACCAACAAAGAATGGTTCATTCATTGTTACATTTTTCACACCTACAACCCCACTATCAGTTAATTCTATAATTTTATCAACTAACAAAAATGGTGGTCTGTGTGGTAACATACTCATAATTTGCTCAACATCCATCAATGGTGCTTGATGTAAATCATAAGAAGGTACTTTATTCCTTCTTTCTTTTTTGATAATTTGAGCCATCTTTTTAGCAAATTGTGTATTTACAAAATGCCCCGGCTTTGTTGCAATCACCTTTCCTTTAATTGATGTACCTATTAATGCCAAGTCACCAATTACATCTAGTAATTTATGACGTGCCGCTTCGTTCGGGTGGTGTAAGGTTAAGTTATCTAAAATACCATTTGGTTTTACAGATACTGCATCTTTTTCAAATGCTTTTCTCAACTTTTCCATTGTAGCTTCAGATATTTCTTTGTCTACATATACAATGGCATTATTTAAATCACCTCCTTTTATTAGGCCATGATCTAATAAGGTTTCAATCTCATGTAAAAAACTGAACGTTCTTGAGTCTGAGATTTCAGCTTTAAAATCTGATATCGTTTTTAAACTCGCGTTTTGAGTACCTAGAACTTCTGTGCCGTAATCTACCATTGTAGTCACTTGGTATTCATCAGAAGGAATCACGGTTATTTCACATCCAGATTCTTCATCTGTATATGTTATAACGTCTTTAACAACATAAACATCTCTTTCTGCATCTTGCTCTTGTATACCAGCTTTTTCAATGGCTTCAACAAAATACTTTGAAGACCCATCCATAATTGGAGGTTCTGGAGAATTCATGGAAATTAAACAGTTGTCAACACCTAAACCAACTAATGCAGCTAATACATGTTCTGAAGTGTTTATTTGCACTCCTTTATAATCAATATTTGTACTGCGCTGTGTATCAGTAACAAATTCTGCTTTTGCAGGAATAATTGGTGCGTCTTCCAAATCAACTCTCTGAAAGGCATAGCCATGATTTTCAGGGGCTGGTTTAAAAGTTATAGTCACATCTTTTCCAGTATGAAGTCCTACTCCTGTAAGAGAGATTTCATTCTGTAATGTTTTTTGCTTTACAACAGTATTACTCATTGTTGTTAATTTTTTTTTCTAATTTATTTAACTGACTTACCAATTTAGGCAAGTTTTTAAAATGCACGTATGACTTTACATAGTTACCATAATCTATTGCTGGTGAACCATATAGTTTTTCTCCATCTTTTACACGATGTCCAATACCAGCTTGGGCTTGAACTTTAATATGATTACCCAATGTTAAATGTCCTGCAACACCAACTTGACCACCAAACATACAATATTTTCCAATTTTTGTAGATCCCGCAATTCCAGTTTGTGCAGCAATTACAGTATGCTGATCAATTTCAACATTATGAGCTACTTGAACTTGATTGTCAATTTTCACACCTTTCCTTATGATTGTTGATCCTAAGGTTGCTCTATCTATAGTAGCGGCAGCACCAATATCGACATTATCTTCAAGAATAACATTTCCTATTTGTGGTACTTTTTGAAATGCACCTTGTTCATCAGGCGCATATCCAAAGCCATCTGCCCCAATAATTGCTCCACTATTGATGGTACAATTATTTCCAATAACTGTTTCAGAATATAATTTTGCGCCAGAAAACACAGTAGTATTATCACCTATAGTTGTGTTGTCTCCAATATAGGCATGTGGATAAATTTTTACGTTATGACCTAAAGTTACATTTTCACCCACATAAGAAAATGCTCCTAAGTACACATTGTCACCATATGTTGAGGACTCTGCAATAAAACTAGGAGATTCAATACCTACTTTATTATTTTTCACCTCATTATAATAGGCTAGCAATTTTGAAAATGATTTATAGGCATCATCTACTTTTATCAATGTGGTAGATAATTTTTTTTCAGGTTCAAAATCACGATTAACAATAGTAATTGTAGCTTGTGTGGTATAAATATGAGGTGTGTATTTTGGGTTTGCTAAAAATGTTAACGCACCGTTTTCCCCCTCTTCTATTTTTGCTAATTTTGATACTTTAGCCTCAGGATTTCCTTGTATTTCTCCTTCAAGGATTCCTGCTATTTGTTCTGCTGTAAACTCCATTACTGGCAAATATAAAAAATTGTTATAGCTCTTTTGGGTAACATACAAAGTATTTTTTAACAGGCTTTGACAAAACCTTTAAATTCAAGTGATCTGACGCTTCTGTAGCCTCAACTATTAGTCCGTTTTTTGAAAGAATTTTAATTCCTTCTTTAGCACTATCATACGCTTGATTTGATACCGCAGATTTGTACACAAAATAATCTACTTCATGATCAGACAGTCCATATTTTTGTTTGGCTTGCTCACGCAGAGCATTAAATTCTTCAGTTGAAGTTTCTTGACTTGATAATTTTATTCGCAATAAGTTTCTATTGATAATCATATCTGAAAGGTATGACAACACCACATCATCATGATCTACCCAAGATTTCATAGCTGCTACAATATCATAGTCATCAAGTTTTGAAAATGTATCTAGCGTGCTCGTTTCAAAATTATCCGCATTAATTTTATGGTTTAAAAAATACGAAAAGGCTTTACTTGCTTCAACGTGCACCCCATTTTCAACCAACTCTTTTGCTCGTTTTAGCACCCTTACTAGCAAGCTCTCTGCTGCCAAACTAGTTTTATGTAAATACACTTGCCAGTACATTAAACGTCGTGCTAATAAAAACTTTTCTACAGAGTAAATCCCTTTATCTTCAACAACCAACTCATTGTCAACAACATTAAGCATTGTGATTAACCGCTCAGAATTGATATTTCCTTCTGCAACACCGGTATAAAAACTATCGCGTTTTAAGTAATCTGCTCTATCCATATCAAGCTGACTACTAATCAATTGGTTAAAAAACTTGCGCTTATATTCGCCTTTAAAAATTTCAATTGCTAAACTTAACTGACCGTTAAATTCATCATTTAATTTATTCATAAACTTTAAAGAAATCTCCTCATGAGTAATCCCTTCAACAATACTATGTTCCATAGCATGTGAAAATGGTCCGTGACCAATATCATGAAGTAATATAGCTAATAGTAAAGCTGTACTTTCATTCTCAGAAATCACTACTTTTTTGAATTGTAGCACTTGTATGGCTTTGTTCATCAAGTGCATGCAACCTAAGGCATGATGAAAACGTGTATGATGTGCGCCAGGGTATACCAAATATGTTAACCCCATTTGAGACACACGTCTTAACCGTTGAAAGTACTTGTGCTGAATAACATCAAAAATAAGTTCGTTAGGAATTGTAATAAAACCGTAAATTGGGTCGTTTAATATCTTAAGTTTGTTGTTTGAATTCAAAAGCCTTATTTTTTATACTTAAACATAGACAAACTTAACAATTTGTTTTAGTATTTTAACTGTTCAATAATTATAATTTATATGAATACCATCAAGATTCTTTGGGTAGATGACGAAATAGACCTTTTAAAACCGCATATTATATTTTTAGAGAAAAAAAATTGTGAGGTAACTACTTGTGTAAGTGGCGCTGAAGCATTAGATATTATTGCTAGCACTAATTTTGATATTATTTTTTTAGATGAAAACATGCCTGGGTTAACTGGACTAGAAACTCTATATGAAATAAAAGAACGCAAAGCGCATATTCCAGTAGTTATGATTACAAAAAGTGAAGAAGAACACTTGATGGAAGAAGCTATTGGATCTAAAATTGCTGACTATTTAATTAAACCTGTTAATCCAAATCAAATACTTCATAGTATTAAGAAGAATTTGGACTTTTCAAGGTTAATTTCTGAAAAAACAACATCAAATTACCAACAAGAATTTAGAAAAATTGCCATGGATATGGCCATGATTAATTCATGGGACGAATGGGTAGAACTCTATCAAAAACTTATTTACTGGGAACTTGAACTAGAAACCATTGAGGACTCAGGAATGCAAGAAATATTAATATCTCAAAAAAACGAGGCCAATAATGCTTTCTGTAAGTTTATAGACAAAAACTACCCTGAATGGTTCAAAAATACAGATGATGCCCCAATCATGTCTCATAATTTATTTAAAGAATGGGTGGTACCAGAACTTAACGAACAACCTACACTTATGATTGTAGTTGATAATTTGCGTTATGACCAATGGAAAGCATTTGAACCAACTGTAGCAACATATTATAAAAAAACAGCTGAAAAACCTTTTTGCAGTATCCTTCCTAGCGCAACTCAATATGCAAGAAATGCAATTTTCTCTGGTTTAATGCCTTCTGAAATGGCAAAACAACATCCAAATTTATGGAAAAATGACACCGATGAGGGTGGAAAAAATATGCATGAAAATGATTTTTTAGAGGCACAAATTGAGCGTTTACGCCTGAATATTAAACATGAGTATTTTAAGATTACCAATTTGAATGCTGGAAAAAAGTTAGCAAGCAACTTTAAATCCTGTGCTTCTAATGACTTAACTGTAGTGGTTTACAATTTCGTAGACATGCTATCGCATTCTAAAACTGATATGGAGGTGATAAAAGAACTCGCATCAGACGATAAAGCCTATAGATCACTAACACAAAGTTGGTTTAAAAATTCGCCTTTATTAGATATTATAACTCAAGCACAAGAGTTAAATATGAAATTAATTATTACCACTGATCATGGTACAATAAATGTAAAGGCCCCATCAAAAGTTATTGGAGACAAACGTACTAGCTTGAATTTACGTTATAAAACAGGGAAAAGCTTAACCTATAACGATAAAGATGTTTTGGCTGCTAAAAACCCTAAAACGATACATCTACCAAGTATTAACATGAGCAGTTCATTTATTTTTGCAAAAGGTGATATGTTTTTTGCTTACCCAAACAACTACAACCACTATGTTAGTTATTTCAAAAACACTTATCAACATGGCGGTGTGTCACTTGAAGAAATGATTATACCATTTGTGGTCTTAACCCCTAAATAACCTAGCATCAACTTTATGACAATACATTACCAATTAAATGAGCTACAATCAGTCGCTCAGAAAATCGTTACTGGTGTTACAAGTAAAACCTTGTTGTTTTACGGCCCTATGGGAGTTGGAAAAACAACCTTAATTAAAGAAATAGTTAAACTATTAGGTGTAACCGATGTCACATCAAGCCCAACCTTTTCATTAGTTAATGAATACCAAGGTTTAGATTCAAAAGTGTTTCATTTCGATTTTTATCGCATTGAAAACGAAGAAGAAGTTTATGATATAGGTATTGAAGATTATTTTTATCAGAATGCTTGGTGCATGGTAGAATGGCCTGAAAAAATCCCTAATATTTTACCAGAAGACGCCGTCACTATTCAGTTAAACGAAAATTCTGACGGTAGCAGAATATTAGATATTACAAATTAAATATATAATTGCTAAAAAATAGTTGTAATTTAGTTTAAACCAACTGATTAAAATGAGTAAAACAACCACACCATTTTCAAAACAGCAATTACTTCCTCAAGAAGAAACACTAGAATTACTTCGTAAAAAAGGAGAATTATTTATTGGTATTCCTAAAGAAACCTCATACCAAGAAAAACGCATCTGTTTAACCCCAGATGCTGTAGGTGCTTTAACTACACATGGTCACAGAATAATTATGGAGTCTAATGCTGGTGTGGCTTCAGGTTTTACTGACATAGACTATAGTGAGGCTGGCGCAGAAATAACAAATGATGTTAAAAAAGTGTTTGCCTGCCCTATTATATTAAAAGTTGAACCACCATCGTTAGAAGAAATTGAACTGATTAACCCGCAAACATTATTAATATCTGCACTTCAGATAAAGACTCAGAGTAAAAAATATTTCGAGCGCTTAGCTGCTAAACGCATTACCGCCTTAGCTTTTGAATTTATTAAAGACGAAGCTGGGACATTCCCTGCTGTAAGAGCTTTAAGTGAGATTGCCGGTACCGCCTCAGTGTTAGTTGCTTCAGAATTACTAGCAAACACTAATGAAGGAAACGGGTTGCTATTAGGAAACATAAGTGGCGTACCTCCTACCGAAGTGGTTATAATTGGTGCGGGAACTGTTGGAGAATTTGCAGCACGCTCTGCGATAGGATTAGGTGCTAATGTGAAAATATTTGACAATTCGTTAACTAAACTACGTTGTATACAAGCAGCATTAGGCAGACCTGTATACACATCTACATTACAACCAAAAACCCTACTGAAAGCTTTAAAACGTTGTGATATCGCTATTGGTGCAGTAAGAGGTAAAAACCGCTCTCCTATTTTAGTTTCTGAAGAGATGGTAGAACAAATGAAACCCGGCTCAGTGGTATTAGACGTGAGTATTGATATGGGAGGGTGTTTTGAAACTTCTGAAGTGACAACACATGACCAACCTACATTTATCAAACATGACGTGATACACTATTGCATACCAAACATTCCTTCAAGATATTCTAAAACAGCATCTAATGCCATCAGTAACATATTCACCCCTTACCTTTTAAAGATTGCAGAAGATGGCGGTATAGAAAATTCAATTAGATTTGACAGAGGTTTAAAAAATGGTTTGTATTTTTACCACGGTGTTTTAACAAGCAAATCTGTTTCAGATTGGTTCGGACTTCCTTATAACGACGCCAACTTATTAATTTTTTAAATTTAATTATTCGCTAATCGTTCTTATATGAATTTTTTTCAACGCTTTGGATATTATCTTGTCGGTTTAGTTTTAGGAAGCATTGTTGTGTTTTTCCTATGGGGGAAGAAAAAAACAACATTTTGCTATTTGCCAAATTGCCGTATTTTAAAGGATCTCAGACTTAAAAAACGAGCTTTTGACCCTACTGTTCAGCAATTAATAAATGATAAAACTCTAGACACCGCTGCCATTTCTGCGGCTTATACTAATGGTAATGTTGATTTCTCAAAATCTAACACCAAATTGAAATCTTGTAAAACTTATATCATAGAGAATACTTATCAAGACAAATCTTATGAGTTTTTAGTAGAGAATTGTGATAGTACAGCTGTTATTAAACATGTTACCATCAAATAATCATGAAATTCTCCTTAAAAATAATAACTTTAACAATACTATGTTTAACTTTCACAAGCTGTAATTACAAAGCTAAACGCGAGGCTGAAATCAAAAAATATTTAGACGAACAAAATTTCACTGTAGTTACACCAAGTAACTGGAGAGCTGTTAGAGATCATGGTCATGTAAGTTATACACCAATTAACAAAGGAGGAGAAATCATGCATTGTTTAGTACGAGTTGTTAACTATAAAAACGATGAAAATAAAACTTTTAAAAAATTTGCTTTAGACCAAATTAATTATATTAGAAATAATAGATCTCTTAGTTATGAATCTGTTAATAAACAGAATAACAAGTACGGTGAAGTATATATACATGAATATAATTTTGATTGGGTCTCTAAAGACTATAGTATTTTTACAATGTATTTTCAAATAGACAAGCATTACTATAAATACGAATATCATACACAGACCAGGCTATATGACACATATTTAAACGGTGCTAATAGCATACTTAATAGCATCAAGCTTAAATAACAAAAAAGCACAATCTAACGATTGTGCTTTTTTGCATCATTACTTAAAATTTAATTCAATTTCCTCCTTTTGCGTTCTTCCTTAAGCAAATTCAACTCTCTAGTTGTTTGCCCCGCTACGGAAGTATTTTCTTCTGCCCGTCTAATTAAATACGGCATTACATCCTTAACTGGTCCAAAAGGTAAATACTTTGCCACATTATATCCAGCCTTTGACAAATTATAACTGATATGATCACTCATACCATACAGTTGGCCAAACCACACATCATCAGAATCTATAGCTATGTTATGCTCTTGCATTAATTGCATTACTAAATACGAACTATCTTCATTATGCGTTCCTGCAAACAATGATAGCCTTCCTAAGTTTTTTATCATGTATGATACTCCAGCATCAAAATTTCTATCTGTAGCAGCTTTACTTTCACAAATTGGAGACGTATAATCATTAGCCTCAGCACGTTCATTTTCTTTTTCCATATAAGCTCCGCGAACCAATTTTAATCCTACATAAAACCCTTGCTCTTCCGCTGTTTTATGCAATTGTTGCAAGTAATCTAACCTATCCCATCGATACATTTGTAAAGTATTGAACACAATAGCTTTTTCCGTATTGTATTTTCGCATCATATCTGCTACCAAATCGTCAGCAGCGTCTTGCATCCAGCTTTCTTCTGCATCAATCAACAACTTGACATCTTTTTCTTTCGCCAAAGCACAAACCTTATCGTAACGCTCTACTACTCTATTCCATTCGTTTTGCTCTTGTTCAGTCAACGTCTCTCCCTCTCCTACTTTTTCATACAAGGCAATTCTACCAAAACCAGTAGGTTTAAAAACCGCAAAAGGAATAGCTTCTTTCTCTTTTACAAAGTTCAATAATTTCACAGTCATTTGATACGCCGCATCAAACTGTGCTTCATCTTCCTTTCCTTCTACAGAATAGTCTAGTACACTAGATACTTTTTTAGTATACATGGTGTCAATTACCGGCAAACAATCTTCTTCAGAAACACCACCACAAAAATGATCAAATACCGTAGCCCTAATCAACCCTTCAACAGGCAAATGTGCTTTAATTGCAAAATTTGTCATAGCTGTACCAATACGCACTAACGGCTCATTTGCAATCATTTTAAATAAGAAATACGCGCGTTCTAACTCTGAGTCTTTTTTTAACGAAAAAGCAACCTCTGTATTATTAAATAACTTGTTCATAATAGCTGGTAAAATTGTTGAACAAATTTACTTTATTTTTGATTATTACACTAACTTTTTAAGACTAGTATCAATAAATCTTGTTTCTTTGTACATATAAAAAATCAAGCTCAATCTAACCTATGAATGCCATAACGTCTCAAGACTCAATTGTATATTTTAACACCGATTGCTACAATGCATTAAACACTCATTTAATAACTACAAATTACTCTAAAATAGTTGTTATAACTGACACAAACACATATACACATTGCTATCCAGTATTCATTAAACAACTCCAGACCAATCTTGATATTGAAGTCATACAAATTGAAGCTGGTGAAGTTCACAAGAACATTGAAACATGTACCGGAGTTTGGAATGCACTCTCTGAACTAAATATTGATAGGAAATGCTTAATTATAAACTTAGGAGGAGGAGTTGTTACCGATTTAGGAGGCTTTGTGGCTTCAACCTACAAACGAGGTGTTAACTACATCAATATTCCAACCAGCCTTTTGGCTATGGTTGATGCCTCTGTTGGCGGTAAAACAGGTGTTGATCTTGGGAATTTAAAAAACCAAATTGGCGTAATTAATACTTCTGAAATGGTATTGATTGATACCATATTCCTAAACACTCTACCTCAAGAAGAACTACGCTCAGGACTAGCAGAAATGTTAAAACACGGCTTAATTCAAGACGAAACCTATTGGCATAAAATGACTCGTTTATCTGAATTAACAACTAACGACTTAGATGGATTAATCTATGAATCTGTCATCATCAAAAACAATATTGTTACACAAGACCCTACAGAACAAGGCATCAGAAAAGCTTTAAATTTCGGCCACACATTAGGCCACGCCATAGAATCTTATTTTTTAGAACACCCAAATAAAACCACACTACTCCACGGTGAAGCTGTAGCTATTGGTATGATATTAGCTTGCTATATCTCTACTCAACTTACAGGATTCGACACTTCAAACTGTAACAACATTAAAGCATATATACAAGATGTTTTTGGTAAGATTGACATACTTGATGACGACATTCCACACATTATTGAACTAATGAAATACGACAAAAAGAATTCTCATGGCAACATCAATTTTGTACTTCTCAGCACTATAGGTCAGATAATAATTGACCAAAAAGTAAGCAATGACCTCATAAATGATGCATTTAACTACTATACTAATTAAACCATATAACGCTCTTTTATTACAGACAAATGATGTGCTTGATGCCCGACAATTAAATACCCTAACGCCCTAACACTCATTGTTCCTCCGCTTGAGTTACCTATCAACTCTTCAACCGAGCTGTTAAATGTTTCATACAACACAATTGTAGACATACGAACCCCTTTATACTCTTGAACTAAAGATGCTTTCGTTCTTAAATTTGCATTAGAGTGCGGTACAAAATCATTTTCAGAAAACCCTGGTAAATGCGTTTGGTCTTTCCTAGAAAACCTAAGCGCTCTATATTGAAATATACGTTCTGTATCAATCATATGTAACACAACTTCTTTAATAGTCCATTTTCCTTTTTGATAAGCATAATTCATCTGCTCATCAGTTAGCTCAGAAATAAAATTCTCAAATTCATGTAATGATTTTTGTAAAACCTCTACAATTGGCTGGTCATCCACTAAATCAAGGTACATTTTTTGATACGCCACATATTCATTTGAAGGTAAATTCACTTTATCCATTGGTATTATTTTAAATTACACAAAAAAAGCCTTCAGATACACAGAAGGCTTTTAGTTTTACTATATATAAGTATTTTAAATTTCTTTAAATATTGTACTCATTAAGCGTTTTTTATCATTTATACTTTCTTCTAACGAAATCATAGTTTCTGTTCTGTACACTCCGTCAATATCATCAATCATAAAAATAACATCTTTTGCATGTTGCGTGTCTTTAGCTCTAATCTTACAGAAGATATTAAACTTACCTGTAGTAATATGAGCCACAGTTACATACGGAATTTGATTAATGCGCTCCAATACAAATTTAGTCATTGATGTTTTTTGTAAAAACACCCCAACATATGCGATAAATGAATATCCTAATTTCTCATAATCAACACTTAATGAAGACCCCGTAATTATACCAGCTTCTTCCATTTTTTTGACACGTACATGTACTGTACCTGCTGAAATCAGTAATTTTTTAGCAATATCTGTAAAAGGTACTCTTGTATTCTGGATTAGCATGTCCAGTATTTGATGATCTATTTCATCTAATTTAAACTTAGCCATTAGTATTATAAGTTAGTTTGAATAACAAATATACATTTTTTACTAGTTAATCGTTATTTTACTGATGAAATCTACGTTGTTTATTGACAATTCTTTAATTATCGATAATGTTTCATCTATTTTATTGGAATTGTTAATTAATATATGATTATTCTCTCCATCAATTTCATGGTGACCAAAATACTCCGACAAATCTCCAATTCGCTCTATTTTAGGTTTAAACATCACCTTACTAGACTCCAAAACCTCCTCATACTGTATAGCAATATCAACAAGTTCTTCTTTTGAGTTTTTAACATTTCTTATAAGCACATCAAAAAATAATTTTCTGTTTTCAGGCAACTTAAAATAATCTTGATAATCATCGCCTTCAAAATCAGTTGTAGCAATTGCTGTAAACGCTTCTAACAAAGCCTTAAACATCAACTTACGCGTCACTTCTCTATTATAATCACCTGGATAATGACCTGCCTCAAATAAAATTGTTGGCACTCCTAACATCTGAAATGCATCTCCAACACAATTGGCATTAAACCCATCATCATATCTAGAAATTTGATTTGGCAGCTCTGTTTTTAACGCTGAGTGTATTGCTAAAATCACCTCCATTGCTATTTTTCGCGTTTGAGTAACGGCTCTTTGAGGACTTTCTGCTGGTGATAAAAAAGACATTACTGATGATAAGTTTGAGTACCCAGCACTAAAAATAGTACGCTGACCATGTAAATTAAAACAATAATGAGGCTTGAACTCTTCAAATACACGTTTGAGCACCAGACTTTCCGGCTGACTTAACTTTTGAGCATCTCGATTTAAATCAACCTTATTTGCATTTAATCGTGTATACATTTCTGCTCCATCCGGATTTAATATCGGAATCACACATATAGTACAGTTTAACAACACAACATCCAATTGCTCTGCATCTACCTGAAGTAGTTTCAACACATCAAACACAGCTTTTGTACACGTACTTTCATTTCCGTGCATTTGAGACCACATCAGAATACGTTTAGTACCAGTCCCAAATGTTAATGTATAAATACTTTTTTTCCTTACAGAACTTCCTGCTTTTTCAACATTTACACTAGCAGGTAATGTCTCAATTATTGGTTCTATATGTTCATTTGAAACATACCTACCAAACAACCTGTTTTCGTATAATTCATATTGCTTCACGTTAGTTTTTTTAAGTCACTACAAATGTAAACAATCTTTATTTTACATTTGTATACAATACACAGTATTGGTTTTGCATACAAATGTAAACTGATTCCATAGTAATGTTGCTGAAATTATTTTTAAAAACACAACTTACTTGTTTTCAGAAGACTAAATAAGTTTGCTTAAAGTTTTGGATTGTATTTTCAATCGTCCTTAACAAACAAATATTGCATTATGAAATTGTTTTTATACATTTGTAAACACAACAACTATTCAGTTATGGAAAACAACTTATTTACCAATCGTTTACAAAAGTTACTCAAGTATTATGACTTATCTGCGTCTAATTTTGCGACAAAAATTGGAGTACAACGTTCAAGTATTTCACATGTGTTATCAGGTAGAAATAAACCCAGTTTAGATTTTGTTATGAAAGTACTTCATACTTTTGAAGAGGTGTCTATTGAATGGCTAGTAGATGGAATTGGGAGTTTTCCAAAATCAAACATCACCTCTACCCCTATTCAGAAAATTGAAGACAAATCAATTGTTAAAAAAGACACTCATTTTCAAACACAGACACCTATAATTTCAAAACCATCGAATTTATCTAACTCGAATAAATCAATTGATAAAATAATTATTCTATATACTGATGGAAGTTTTGAATCTTTTAAAAACTAAATCTTAAAAGCCCTATTAATTTTGTTACTTTGTTATTGTAATTTAAATTCTACAGATGAAATTTATATACCTTATTGTTTTGATGATTATAACATCATGTATGTCTACACCAGAACGCAATTGTACAGATTTTAAAACAGGTCATTTTGAGTACACTTACGAACTTAATGGTACTACACACACCTCTACATTTACTAGAACTGACAATTTAGAGATTGATTATAATGGTAAAGCTATAGATTCGATAGACGTGAGATGGATTAATGATTGTGAATACGTTCTTAAAAGCATTAACCCGAAAACTTTGGCTCAACAAAAAGCCATACATATTAAAATATTAAGCACTAAAGGAGATACATATACCTTTGAATCAAAAATTATTAACGATCCGCAACAGCGCAAAAGTCGCGGAACGGTAACAAAACTTAAAAACTAATCATATTATGTTTGATATTTTAACTGATCCGAATGCCTGGGGCGCTTTAGTTACCCTTACCTTTTTAGAAATTGTATTAGGTATAGATAATATTATTTTCATATCTATAGCATCAAGTAAACTTCCTGAACATCAGCAAAAAAAAGCAACAAACATCGGACTATTACTAGCTATGCTACTCAGAGTAGTTTTGCTATTTGGTATATCATACTTAACTGCATTAAATACACCTTTTTGGCACATAAATGTGTCCTGGTTACAAACTGGAATATCAGGTCAGGCTTTAATTTTATTTGCAGGAGGGTTGTTTTTAATTTATAAGAGTACCAAAGAAATTCATGAAAAGGTAGAAGAACCAGAACACGACAAAGAAGCTGTTGAAAAACAAAGCTCACACAGTTTGTCAAACGCTATAGTTCAAATTATGTTAATTAATATTGTGTTTTCTTTTGATTCAATATTAACCGCAATTGGTATGACCAATGGAATAAGTGACAATCCTACAGACGCACTAATAATAATGATTATTGCAGTAGTTATTTCAGTTCTTATTATGATGGCATTTGCTCATCCGATTGGACAATTTGTAAATAAACATCCTTCTATACAAGTTTTGGGGTTATCATTTTTAATTTTAATTGGATTCATGCTTATTGCCGAAGCAGCGCATTTATCGCACGTTAAAATGTTTGACACTTCAATTGGCGCTATACCTAAAGGGTATTTATACTTTACCATCTCATTTTCAATGTTAATTGAATTCTTAAACATGCGGATGCGTAAAAACAAAACAACACATTAGAACAAAAAGCTACTTTTACTAAGTAGCTTTTTTTGTATATTGTAATAACCAACACTAACTAATTACTTGAAAAAACAAATTACATACTTGTTTTTATTATTATCCTCTACCATATGGGGTATTAATACAACTGTTTCAGACACTTTAAAGATAACATCAAAACTTGAAATTCATAGAGCTGGAACTCACTTAGCAACCTTTGAAGACTCGAGTAATACTTTAGAACTTCAAGATGTCATTATTCATAATTCATTCATACCATCTACTTCAAAAATCCCAAATTTTGAAGTCACTAAAAGCACATACTGGGCAAAGTTAATTGTTCAAAACCTCACTGATTCTAATGACGAATTCATATTAAAATTTGAAAAAATAACCGCAAATGAGCTAGCTATATATCATAAAATTAATGATTACGACTCTAGCTTTCATGTTATTGATATTAAAAAAGGACCTAAGAAATACTTAAACCGTCATTATTTATTTGATTTCAACATACCAAAAAATAAATCTATTACCATATACATTAAATACAAAACTAATTGGGCTACAACTTTTCCTGTAGTAGTTAGCACAAAAGAAAAGATCCTGGAATCAACCTTTAATGATGAACTCATTAAAGGAATATATATTGGTATTTTATTTATTATGGTATTCTACAACCTATTTATCTATTTTTCAATTAAAGATAAAAGTTATCTATACTATGTTGTATATATATTCTTGTTTTTATTATTGCAATTAACAGATTTAGGATACACATATAAACTTTTTTTCTACAATCATCCCATATTTTTTGATATAAGTCTTAAAATATTACCTAGCCTCACAAGTATTGCTGTGATATTATTTGTGCGAAATTTTTTAAGAACACGCATACACATACCACTTTTAGACAAAGGCTTAAACTATATAATTATTGCATTTATTTTAATGTTAGGGTTTGTGTTTGACAATCAAAACAATGCACTGTATTTTTCACTCATCAATAGCTTAACCCTGTTCATTGCCTTATATTTATTGGTAATTGGTATTGTATTAAGTATTAAAGGTACATTTTTAGCAAAGTACTTCTTGATTGCATGGAGTCTTTTTCTACTTTCAATAATTCAATTCAACCTCAGCAATTTAGACCTAATTCCGTATTATGAAATAACAGATCATTCTTTAGAAATAGGATCAATAATTGAAGTGTTTTTACTATCTCTAGCACTAGCTCATCGAATTCATTTATTAAAAAAAGAAAAAGAAATTTCACAAGAAGAAGCTATTCAACTTATTCAAGAGCGCAAACAAATTATCCAGAACCAAAACGAAATGCTTGAAGATTTAGTTGCCGAGCGAACCAAAAAACTAGAAACTCAAAATAAAATCATTAGTGAAAAGAATGAGGAAAAGTCTATCATGATGCAAGAAATTCATCATCGTGTAAAAAACAATTTACAGATGATAAATAGTATGATTAGGTTACAAAATAGACACCAAAACAATGACAACTCATCACTCGACTCATTAAAAGAAGTAGAACGACGAATTTTCACTATGGCATTGTTGCATGAAAAAATGTACCAATCTGAAAATTTAGTATCTATCGATATTAAGGATTACATGACGTCTATCATTGACGATTTATTACAACTTTACAAAAGCGATGTGGTCTATGAGTATACTATTGAGACTTCACATATCAATTTAAATGCTGAAAGTGTACTATATATTGGGTTACTGCTAAATGAACTAATTACCAATTCATTAAAACACGCATTCAAATCGCAAAGTTCTGGTTACCTATACATTTCACTTCATGAAACTGATACCAACAAGCCTTACCGCTTAAATGTATCTAATAATGGAGAACGGATAGATATAGACAAGTTCAATAATTCAACTTCACTCGGACATCGTTTAATAAAGAATTTTGTCAAACAACTAGATGGAAAACTAACGATACAATGTAATGAAGATGTTACTACATTCAGTATACTTTTTAACGAAACTATTAGCTAATAATTTTTCGCAATGGTATTGGCAACTCTACCCCTTCTTCTATAAAACGTTTATGAACTGCTTCTTTAAAATAACCTTTCATTCTAAACTCTTTTAAAGGATCACTCACCCAAATATACGCCCTAATAGTTATTGCAGATTCACTAATGTTTATAATACGAACATCAAATTCTGGTTCATTATTAACAATATCGTCTAAAGTTCTATTATCAATAACATAATCTAACTTTGATGCTTCACTAATAATTATTGACTTGGCCTTATCAATATCTGCATATACACCAATATAAAACTCATTAAAACTTAATATTTTAGTTTCATGTATGGTTACATTCAAAACTGACTCGGTACTTATAACTGAATTTGGAATAATCAAGCGTTTGTTTTCAAATGTGGTAATTATCGTATGGCGTAATGTAATATCATCAATTATCCCTTCTCTACTATCGTTTAGTTTTATATAGTCTCCAACTCTAAAGGGTCTGAACAATACAATAAACAACCCACCAATTAAATTTGAAATTGCATCTTTTGCTGCAAAACCAATAATTGCAGCTAAAATTCCAGCCCCAGAAAAAATATAACCTGCCTGCTGCCTAAATACAGGAACAGTAAACATGATGATTAAAAAGCCTAATAAGCCATATATAAAACGTAAGGAGTTTCTTGTAAATTTTAAACGTGTTACACCAAATTTTTCTTTGGTTAAACGTTTTCTTAAAAGAAAAATAACTAGAGTTCGTGACACTCGTGACAATACCCAACACAATATTACGACGCAAAAAGAATACGCAGCAATACCAAGTGTGGTATTTAAATCAAAATACTCTAAAGCAAATGTCATGGGATGAAATTAAAATAATGTTGTTTGCTCACCGTCAGCACCTAAATCGGCATCGTTTAAATCAATACTATCAGATGGTTGTTCTACAACTACCTCAATATTTTCAAGCTCTACTTCCTCCTCTTCAACTTCGTATGGTAAAGGATCTAATAAATTTACTTGTTTTAACTTTTCAGAAGTCAACTGATTACCAAGAGCTTTTATTCCTTTAACCGCAATGAATTGTTCAATATCTACTACTTGGTTTTCTTTTTGATCTTTACCTCTTTTCTTAGTAAACACTAATTCTGCTACTGGCCTATAATCTACTGCTACGATTTCAATTTGAGATTTTGGATGATCTGAAATAAATTGTTCCTCCTTATCTTCATGTTCAACAATAAATCGTTTAATATAGTAGCGTTCTTTTTCTCCTTCATAGTAAATGACTGAGATTGGTTTTTCTGGAACCCATTTTTCAAGCACAATCATATCGTCATCAAAATGCAATGTCACTTCTGGTGTTACCGTTTTCACAACACCTTTTTGAGAAATGATTAATAACTTGTCATCGCCTTTAAACTCACCTAATAAATCACCTCTACCATCTAAATTTAAACGCTGTATAGCATCATCAAACCATATTTTTCTTGGTTTGAGTGTTGACACTCCTTTTGATTTTAATTCAATACGCTTAACAGCATATTTAGTAACTAAATTCCCTTTTGCTCCACGTCCTTTTACCAAAACATCCGTAAAATCTAAATCCCACTTGAGCTTTTTTATACTACCTACTTGACGTAAGTTAACAGTAATCACCTCTGCTTCTCCATTAGGGTTTGCTGAAAAATATGATACTAATGAGCCTTTAGAGCCTTGGGTAATTTCATATATTTTATCACGTGTTATACTTGTTACAGCAAAACGTTTAATATATGATGCTTTTGATACACCATCTTTATATATAACATTATATATGGTGCGACTGTCTTTCTTTTTAAACACAGCAACGTGAATAATGTTTTTACCAACAAACGTTTTGTTATCAACTTTTGTAACCATCATTTTTCCGTCACGTGTAAACACAATTATATCATCAATATCGGCACAGTCGGTTACATATTCATCTTTTTTAAGAGATGTTCCAATAAATCCTTCTTCTCTATTTACATATAACTTTGTATTCCTAATAACTACTTTAGTCGCATCAACATCATCAAATTGTCTGAGTTCAGTTTTACGTGCTTTACCATCACCATAAGTTTTCTTTAGCCTTGTAAAATATGCAATTGCATAATCTGTTAAATGCTCTAGATGATGTTTAGTTTCCGAAATTTGATCTTCAAGTGCATCAATTTTCTGCTGAGCTTTATCAATATCAAATTTTGATATTCGCTTTATCTTTATTTCTGTTAAACGTACAATATCATCTTCAACAACCTCGCGCTTAAGATGTTTTATATGTGGTTGCAAACCTTTATCAATGGCTGATATGACTCCTTCCCAGGTTTCCTCTTCTTCAATTAAGCGATATATTCTATTTTCAATAAATATGCGTTCTAAGGAAGCAAAATGCCACTGTTCTTGCAATTCATTCAGCTGAATTTCTAACTCACTTTTTAACAAGAAAACTGTATGATCAGTTGAACGACGCAAAATTTCTGATACTCCAATAAACACCGGTTTATTATCATCAATAACACATGCTAGTGGTGAAATTGATGTTTCACAGTTAGTAAACGCGTATAAGGCGTCTATGGTTTTATCAGGAGAAATATTTGAAGGAATATGTACTAAAATTTCAACTTCAGCAGCAGTATTATCTTCAATTTTCTTAATTTTTATTTTCCCTTTATCATTAGCTTTTAAAATCGAGTCTATTAAACTTGATGTGGTCGTTGAAAATGGAATTTCAGAAATTACCAACGTGTTTTTATCATGTTGGGTGATTTTTGCACGCACACGTACTTTTCCTCCTCTTAAACCATCATTATAATTGCTAACATCTGCACTACCAGCAGTTGGAAAGTCTGGATAAAGCGTGAATTTTTTCCCTTTTAAATGTTTGATAGAAGCATCAATAAGCTCCATAAAATTATGAGGCAGTATTTTTGTAGACAAACCTACCGCAATTCCTTCACCTCCTTGCGCTAATAACAACGGAAATTTTGCTGGTAAATTTATGGGTTCTTTATTTCTACCGTCATACGATTGTTGCCATTGCGTGATTTTTGGGTTAAACACAACATCTAAAGCAAACTTACTTAAACGTGCCTCAATATATCTTGATGCCGCTGCACGGTCACCAGTTAAAATATTCCCCCAGTTCCCTTGTGTGTCAATTAGTAAGTCTTTCTGACCAATTTGCACCATAGCATCAGCTATACTCATATCACCATGTGGGTGATACTGCATAGTATGCCCTACGATATTGGCCACTTTATTATAGCGCCCATCATCCTTTTCTTTTAACGAATGCATGATACGACGTTGTACGGGTTTAAACCCATCATCAATAGCTGGTACAGCTCGCTCCAAAATTACATATGAAGCATAGTCTAAAAACCAGTCCTTGTACATTCCTGTAACTTTAGTAATGATATTTTCATCACCATTAAAGTGCTCCTGGTTATGTACATCTAAGTTTTCGTTATCTTCTACACTCATAGTATATTATGAATTTTCGCGCACTATCTTATCTAAAGATAATTTTAAAGCTTTTGTTTTATTTACAGACAAAAAAGATATATCTAAACTAACTTTTTTAATCTTCTTTTTACTTTTTATATGTAACACCACTTTTTTATAGAAAAAACGGTTTATAATTTTATAATTTACCAGCTTTTCTTTCGGTAACTCTATGCGATGTTCCCGATGATTAATATAATCTGATAATAAAATTCCTTTAGTAATAAATACTATACCAGACCCCGCACTATCAAATTCAATGTATTTGGAAATTCTATACCAATATGTTAGTGATAATATGTACAACACCAATAACACAATGACTTCTTTAATTGCAAGAATAGCGGTATTTAAGATTAAGTAATTATATATGACTACCATTGCTATTAAAATTAACAGCAATAAATACCCAACTTTGAATAATGGTAATATTTTTTTATTCGTAAACTTCATTCAATTCTGAACTGATTATCATTCAACAATATCAAGTTCTACTTTTAAATTATTAATAATAAACTTCTGTCTATCTGGCGTATTTTTACCCATGTAAAACTGTAGCAAGTTTTCAATAGACGTAGCTGTATCAAGCATTACTGGTGCTAAGCGCATATCTTCGCCAATAAAATATTGAAATTCATCAGGTGATATTTCTCCAAGTCCTTTAAATCGAGTGATTTCTGGTTTCCCTTTAAGCTTATTCATTGCGTTAATTCGCTCCTCTTCTGAGTAACAGTAAATCGTTTCTTTTTTATTCCTAACTCTAAATAGCGGTGTTTCTAAAATATATAAGTGCCCTTCTTTTATGAGCTCTGGAAAAAACTGCAAGAAAAATGTAATTAACAGTAATCTAATATGCATACCGTCAACATCGGCATCTGTTGCAATAACAATATTATTATAACGTAAATCTGATAAAGACTCTTCAATGTTTAAAGCTGCTTGTAATAAGTTAAACTCTTCATTTTCGTAAACTATCTTTTTAGACATTCCGTAAGAATTCAACGGTTTACCACGCAAACTAAACACGGCCTGAGTATTTACATCTCTAGATTTTGTAATAGAACCACTTGCTGAGTCTCCCTCTGTAATAAATAATGTAGATTCAAGACGACGTTCTTTTTTTATATCGCCCAAATGCACTCTGCAATCGCGAAGTTTTTTGTTATGTAACGACGCTTTCTTTGCACGATCTTTAGCTAACTTCCTAATTCCGGATAGCTCTTTACGCTCACGCTCTGCCTGTAAAATTTTACGTTGTATAGCTTCAGCTACTTCAGCGTTTTTATGCAAATAATTATCAAGCTTAGTTTTTATAAAATCGTTGATATAAGTTCTCACTGTTGGCAAGTCGCCTCCCATTTCTACAGACCCTAATTTTGTTTTTGTTTGACTTTCAAAAACAGGCTCCATAACTTTTATAGCTATTGCAGAAATGATTGACTTACGCACATCTGAGGCATCATAATTTTTACCATAAAAATCACGAATTGTTTTCACAATAGATTCTCTAAATGCGGCTTGATGTGTACCACCTTGAGTTGTATGTTGTCCGTTTACAAATGAATGGTATTCTTCTGAATATTGCGTTTTACTGTGTGTTAACGCTACTTCTATATCATCTCCTTTCAAATGAATGATAGAATACAACATATCGTCTTTACTGTTATTATCTTCAAGTAGGTCTTTTAATCCATTTTCAGAAACAAATTTTTCACCATTATACACTATAGTTAACCCCGGATTTAGGTACACATAGTTTTTAAGCATCTTGACAACGTATTCTGAACGGTACTTGTAATTTTTAAAAATACTTGCATCAGGAATAAAAGTCACTTTTGTTCCTTTTCTAGTAACAACATCTTCAATAGGAAAATCTTCAGTAATACTTCCTTTAGAAAACTCAACGGCTTTACGTTGGTTATTTCGATTAGATTCAACCTTGAAATAAGTTGACAATGCATTTACGGCCTTAGTACCAACCCCGTTTAACCCAACAGATTTTTTAAATGCTCTAGAGTCGTATTTACCTCCAGTATTCATTTTAGACACTACATCAATCACCTTCCCTAAAGGAATCCCTCGCCCATAATCTCTAACAGTAACTCTACCGTCTTTAGTTGTAATTTCAATGGTTTTACCAGCTCCCATTACAAACTCATCAATAGAGTTATCAAGAACTTCTTTTAGTAATATGTAAATACCATCATCTGCTGAAGACCCATCACCCAACTTACCAATATACATACCCGGACGCATACGAATATGCTCTTTCCAGTCTAACGATCGTATATTATCTTCAGTATAATTGGTTTGTGTTGACATTACAATAAATGGGTATAAGGATATGATGCTAATATAATATAAAGTATCACAAAATAAAAGAGAGAACTTATAAAGTTAATAACAGAGTTTTTAGCATAAAAAAAGCCTTACAACTACAATAGCTATAAGGCTTTTTACAACTATAAATATGTATTACACATTAAATCTGAAATGCATAATATCACCATCTTTAACAATGTAATCTTTACCTTCTACACCTAACTTACCAGCCTCTTTAACTTTAGCTTCACTACCTAATTCTACAAAGGTTTCATACTGCATAACTTCTGCTCTAATAAATCCTTTTTCAAAATCTGTATGAATCACTCCTGCGGCTTGTGGCGCTGTTGCTCCTATAAAAACTGTCCAAGCTCTAACTTCTTTTACTCCAACAGTAAAATAGGTTTGTAAATTCAGTAACTTATATGCTGAACGAATTAGTCTTGCCGCTCCGGGCTCTTCTAAACCAATATCTTCTAAAAATATCTGACGCTCTTCATAATCATCCAATTCTGCAATATCAGACTCAGTTGCAACAGCCAAAACAATAATTTCTGCCCCCTCATCTTTCACACCTTCTCTTACACGATCTACATACGCATTACCGTCTTTTGCTGAAGACTCGTCTACATTACACACATACAAGACCGGTTTAGCCGTAAGCATCTGAAACTCATCAACTAAAACTTGCTCTTTTTCATTAAAAGACATTGATCTTACAGATGCGCCAGATTCTAAAGTTTCTTTCAAACGCAATAATGTAGCTTGCTCTAACAACGCGTCTTTATTACCTGTTTTTGCTGCACGGTTAACTTTTTCTAAACGTTTATCAACCGACTCTAAATCTTTTAATTGCAATTCAAAATCAATTGTTTCTTTATCACGTATCGGATCTACAGACGCATCAACATGCACAATATTATCATTATCAAAACAGCGCAACACATGAATAATAGCATCACACTCTCTAATGTTAGCTAAAAATTTATTCCCTAAACCTTCTCCTTTACTCGCGCCTTTTACCAAACCAGCTATATCAACAATTTCTACAGTTGCAGGCACAACACGCTCAGGGTTCACCATACTTTCTAGTTGAGCAATTCTGGCATCAGGCACATTTACAACACCTACATTAGGTTCTATTGTACAAAATGGAAAATTAGCACTTTGTGCTTTGGCGTTTGACAAACAATTAAATAAGGTTGATTTACCAACATTTGGCAATCCTACAATTCCTGCTTTCATGATTCTTAGAGACTAAAATATTAAGTTCGCAAAACTACATATTTTATTTGTTTCAGTACAGGAAACTTGTGGATAATATGGTGTGTAGATGCTTTTTTTCTTTAAAAAAAAGCTAAAATAAAAACACAAAAACCTATTAAAATTGAAATCGCGTATTTTACTATAGTGTTCATTTTGAGTTTCTTTACAAATGAGATGCTAAAATAAGATATTTTACACTGATTATTAAAACATTAGGCTTTTTTTAACAAAAAAAAGAGCCTTTAACAGACTCCCTTTAATAATACATATCTAAAATCTTCTATCCTTCTGGATGCATAAATGATTGTTTAGCTAACAATTCTTCTTCAGTTTCAACAACAGCATCGTCTGGCACACAACAATCTACCGGACATACTGCAGCACATTGTGGTTCTTCATGAAAGCCTTTACATTCAGTACATTTATCTGGCACAATATAATACACTTCATCACTTACCGGTTCTTGTGCTTCATCTGCATTTACTGTCTTTCCATTAGTTAATACCAAATCACCTTGTAACGATGTTCCATCAGAATAACGCCAATCATCAGAAGCTTCATAAATTGCTGTATTCGGACATTCTGGCTCACAGGCTCCACAGTTGATACATTCGTCAGTTATAATAATTGCCATAGCTTTTCTCTTTTAATTAAAATAAGTTGTTTTGCTTTTAACACAATGATTATCTTTGCATGCATTGATAAGCAAATCAATATTCTTAGGCGCAAAAATAACGCCAAAACTATTTAGATACAAGATAAATGAGCAAATTAAATAATAGAATTGTAGCGTTTTCAAAATTAGGCGACTTTTTAAGTCAATTTACAACTAAAGGTATTGTTAAAAAAGATGCAATTCCGCATAACGACATCTTTTTTGACGCCTTTAAAATGCAAGTTGAACGCGCCGAAGAATTTAACGGTTGGTTTACATTAAACAATGTACTATTTTCCTGTGAAGGATGGTATAACTCATTATCTACAAAAAACTTAGAGCAATTTACCGAAAGTTATACTTTTAATATTGATAATCCTAAAACAATTGCCGTTATCATGGCCGGAAACATCCCTTTGGTTGGGTTTCATGATTTTTTATCGGTATTAATTTCTGGACATTCTATACTCATAAAACAATCATCTAATGATAAGCATTTGCTTCCTATTTTAGCAAAATATTTGCAATATGTAAGTGATGAGTTTAAAGATAAAATCACATTTACCGAAGAAAAACTCGATAACTTTGATGCTGTTATTGCTACCGGAAGCTCAAATACGGCAAGATATTTTGATTACTATTTTGGAAAGTACCCATCAATAATAAGAGAAAATAGAAATTCTGTAGCAGTGTTAACAGGACAAGAAACTGAAGAGGAATTAAGTCTGTTATCTAACGATATATTCACCTATTTTGGTTTGGGTTGTAGAAGTGTTTCGAAACTATTTGTACCAGAAAACTACAATTTTGACACGCTATTTAAAGCTGTATTCAAACATAAAGACATCATTGATAATGCAAAATACGCAAACAATTATGATTACAACAAGGCTGTATATTTAATGAGTTTGTTTGACTTGTTAGAAAATGGGTTTTTAATGCTGAAAGAAGATAGCAGCTACGCCTCACCTATCTCGTCACTATTTTATGAGAAATATGACGATTTAGAAACCTTAAAAGCACGACTAGAAGTTGATAAAAATAAAATTCAATGCATAGTTGCAAATAATTTTATTGATTCAGAAATTAAGTTTGGAGACACACAAAAACCAAAATTAACCGATTTTGCCGATGGTGTTGACACACTTGAGTTTTTAACCTCTTTATAACTTATGAAAAAGCATAATTTTAGCGCCGGACCCTGTATTTTACCTCAAGATGTTTTAAAAAAAGCTTCGGAAGCTATTTTAGATTTTGACGGCTTAGGGTTATCTTTAGTAGAAATCTCTCATCGAAGCAAGAACTTTGTAGCAGTTATAGAAAAAGCGCGTCGTTTAGCTTTAGAACTTTTAAATCTTGAAAACAAAGGTTACACTGCATTGTTTTTACATGGAGGTGCTAGTACAGAGTTTTTACTGACTCCGTATAACCTTATGAAAATTAATGGTAAAGCAGCGTATACCGACACAGGTACATGGTCTGCAAAAGCTATAAAAGAAGCTAAGTTATTTGGTGACGTGGTGGTAGTTGGGTCATCTAAAGACAAAAATTACAGCTATATTCCTAAAAACTACACCATACCTCGTGATGTTGATTATTTTCATTGCACAAGTAACAATACTATAGCCGGAACTCAAATGAAAACTTTTCCGCAGCACAATGGAATTACTGTTTGCGATATGAGTTCTGACATATTCTCAAGACAATTAGATTTTTCTCAATTTGATATTATTTACGCAGGTGCTCAAAAAAACATGGGGCCTTCAGGTACAACTCTCGTAGTAGTAAAAAATGCTATTTTAGGTAAAACAGGAAGGCAAATACCTTCTATGCTTGACTACCAACAACATATTAGTAAAGATAGCATGTTCAATACGCCTGCAGTGTTTCCAATATACGTGTCTATGCTAACACTACAATGGCTGAAAGACTTAGGTGGTATTCCAGCTATTGAAAAAATCAACAACCAGAAAGCAACTCTTTTATACAACGAAATTGACCGCAACTCCTTATTTGTTGGTAAAGCTGCTGTTGAAGACAGAAGTACTATGAATGTCACTTTTTCATTAGTGGATGACAACTTAACAGAACGTTTTGACAATACCTGGAAAAAGCATGGTATTAGCGGACTGAAAGGCCATAGAAGTGTTGGAGGTTATAGAGCATCATTATATAATGCACTACCATTAGAAAGTGTTAACGTATTAGTACAAGCAATGCAAGAATTTGAACAAAACAACCAGATATGACAGTATTAGTACCTAATAATTTTTCTGAAGAAAGTATTGCACTATTAACAAATGCGAATTTAAATGTGCTAACCACAACTGTAGCACAAAACCAACTTGAAAACTTTATTAACAGCAACTCTATAAATGTGTTAATTGTTAGAAATACAGTTGAAATTTCTGCACAGTTAATCGACTCTTGTCAGTCTTTAAAACTCATCGGACAAATAGGAACTTCTATGGATAATATCGCCGTGGAACACGCCATTAACAAAGGACTTAAAGTTATAAATACTCCTAACGCTTCGGTAAACTCTGTAGCCGAATTGGTATTCGCCCACCTATATAGCATGACAAGGTTTTTACACCAAGCCAATAGAGAAATGCCCTTAGAGGGAGACGTTAGATTTAACGACTTAAAAAAACAATTTTCAACAGGAACTGAATTAAGAGGAAAAACCTTAGGAATTATCGGTTTTGGACGTACAGGTCAAGCTGTAGCTAAAATTGCTTTAGGTGTGGGTATGAGAGTCATTGCACATTGTTCATCAATTAAAACTACTACTCTTACGCTACCTTTTTATAATGGAACTTCTGTTAACTTTGAAATCACTACTCAACCACTAAACACAGTGCTAAGTGAAGCAGATTTCATCAGCTTACATACACCAAAACAAGACAATTATTTAATAGGCGAATCTGAAATTAATCACATGAAAAAAGGAGTTGGAATCATCAACACTTCACATGGGAGCGTAATTGATGAAGTGGCCTTAATTAAAGCTGTTGAAACCAAAAATGTAACATTTGCAGCATTAGATGTTTTTGAAAGCGAACCTAAACCTGAAATTCAAATTCTAATGAATCCTGAAATTTCGCTAAGCCCTCATATTGCTGGAACTACATTAGAATCACAAGAACGAAGTTATCTAGAGCTAGCAGAACAAATAACTCATTTACTTCAATAACTATCTGAGCATTTTTTTGTACTTTGTATACTATTACAAACCAATAACAAATACAATGTCAGGAATTTTAGATTTATTAAACAGTGATATGGGTAAAACCATAATTAATGGAGTTGCCCAACAATCAGGACAGACTACAGATAAAACATCTTCAGTATTAACAATGGCCTTACCTGTTTTAATGGGAGCAATGAAACGTAACGCAGCAACACCAGATGGTGCACAAGGGTTAATGGGTGCATTGTTGGGCAAACATGATGGTTCTATATTAGACAATTTAGGCGACTTATTTAATGGTGGCGTAGATGCTAATGTGATGCAAGATGGTGCTGGAATATTAGGACATGTCCTTGGAGGCTCTCAAAACAATGTTACAAACGCCTTATCACAAAAATCGGGGATAGACTCAACAACAATTATGCAAATTTTACAAATTGCAGCACCTTTGGTAATGGGCTATTTAGGAAAGCAATCTAAACAACAGAATGTGTCTAATACTACTGATATGGGTGATTTATTAGGGAGCTTATTAGGTGGCGGAAATGAGGCACCTAAACAACAATCTCTAATAGAATCTGTTTTAGATGGTGATGGTGACGGCTCAATATTAGACGATGTTGCCGGAATGGTATTAAATTCAGGAAATTCACAAAAAAGTGGTTTAGGCGGATTATTAGGTGGTATATTTGGTAAATAAATAGCACTATACATATAATTAAGCTGAGTATATTACTCAGCTTTTTTTGTATCTTTATACTATCACAATCAATTGATTATCATGAGAATACTTAGCTTATCACTCGCTTTTTTAATATTTCTTTCTTGCGGAAGCACGAAAGAGACTGTTTCTCTTAAAGAAGACGATAAAGTAGTTATAAAAAATGAAGAGTTGGAGTATGAAATTATTATTATAGAACCTGGTTTTAACTCTTGGTTAGCAACACAACCGTCACAGCATTTTTTCAATCAATCTACATTAGAAATAAAAAACTACAAATGGGTGGTAGAATGGAATAGTCGTGTTTTACAACCACAAAGATTCAACCCTAATCTTTACGAAATGCAAATTGATTACAAACCACAAATCAATTATGGAATGGAGGTAAATTATATGTTATTTCAATACTTTACATACTTCCAACAAAAATACAAGCAACGTTTATAAAATGCTTTTATACGAACTTATTTAGATTTGAATAAAATCAAATAAGAATCTCGAACAAAATCTTATTTTTGCACATATAAAAATGATGCAAGGATGAATAATTTTAAAATTAAGTGGGAAATACAAAAAAACTGGCAGTTAATTTACCCTCTTTTAGGTAGTATTGGTTTATTGCTCAGCGGTTATATTTTAGCTAAAATCATTTTAAAATCTTTTTCTCCTGATAATTTAATCTTACTCATATTTTTAACTCTTTTATTAAGTTATGGCTTCTTAAATGTGACATTAAAACTATTTAATAAACTAGCTAGTAAATGGAATGTAACGTATAGATGGGAATTAATAGCCATCTTTTTAGTATTTGCAATTACAGGATCTACAGCTACTAAAATATCTGGCCCGATCATTAGTTTTTTAAGCTTAGATGAACTGATCTCTAACCCATTAGTGTTTTGGATAATTCGCATTTTAGTCATCTTCCCTATTTACCAAATACTTTTGATTGGTTTTGGTTGGTTATTCGGGCAGTTTCAATTTTTCTTGGCTTTTGAAAAGAAAATGCTAAGTAGAATGGGATTCAAACGCTTTTTTTCATAAGACGTATTATCTTTTTTTGTATTTTGTTATATCACACTCAAATATTATTATATTCGCTAGCTAGGTTGCAAAAAAGTTATGTATAAATTAAAACAACATATAGTTTTTAAAGTTAGCACCATACTATTGGCGCTTACTTTTTTATTACCGTCTGTTGTAAATTTCATACATAATATAGAACACACTCATAAATATGAATTGTGTGATAACCCACATGATGTCCATTTACACAAGTTAGATAAAGACTGTGACTTTTGTAAAATTAAAGTTCGTCAAGACTATTACAGTATAGCTACAAATTACAAATTAGCTAAACCTGTTATTCCAACAGAATGTTTTTCTGTATTATATTCCTTCCAATATAATTATCAATATTTATCGTTTTCTCTTAGAGCTCCACCATTAGTTATATAGTACTACATTAATAGATTATATAATAAAATTACAAACAAGGAGCATGAAAAATTGTATTGTACTATTGCTAGGGCTTATATGTCAATTAGCAATGAGTCAAAATTGCAATTCTACATATTTAGGTGAAGTTAAAGATTTTCATGATGGTAGCGCTTTATTTGGTGCTACAGTCTATTTAAAAAATCTTGACAAATATGTATCAACGGATTTTAATGGGAAGTTTAAGTTTCAAAATTTATGTGATGGTGAAATTACTTTAATTATATCACACATTGGTTGCGAAACTAAAGAAGTTAACGTTACAATATCTGGAGATACTTTTGAAACCATCAATTTAGAACATCATACAGAAGAACTAAATGAGGTTACGGTAAAAAGTAAATCCAGGTTACAACAAACAACAACTGCCCAAGAAACCATTTTAAGGCAAGAAACACTTGAAGCATACAGTAGCGCATCATTAGGTGATGCGTTAAAGGAAGTTAGCGGTGTGTCAACTATAACTACTGGTAACACAATAGTTAAGCCAGTAATTAATGGTTTACATAGTAGCAGAATTGCAATTATTACCAACGGTGTTAGATTACAAGATCAAGAATGGGGTATTGAACACGCTCCAAATATTGATATAAATAACGCTGGAAGTATTTCTGTAATTAAAGGCTCTGGTACTTTAGCGTATAGTGGTGATGCAATTGGGGGTATTGTTATCTTAAATCCTATACAAACCATTGCAAAAGATTCCTTATTTGGGAAAACCATTTTAAACGGACAAACTAACGGTAGAGGTGGAAATTTTACCACCTCATTAACTAAAATGTTCAAAAAGGGTTGGTTTATTAAAGGACAAGGTAGCTATAAGCAATTTGGTGATTTTAAAGCTCCAGACTACTACCTAACTAACACTGGATTAAAAACTAAAGCATTCTCTTTATTAGGAGGTTTCAAACAGTTTGAAAAAGGGTTTGATGTATTTTACAGCTATATTGACAATACCATGGGAATACTTAGTGCTTCACACATAGGAAGTATTGGAGATCTTGTAAACGCGATAAATAGCTCAACTCCATTAATTTCTGAGGATTTCGGCTATACTATAAATAAGCCAAAACAAGAAGTGACTCATCATTTAATGAAAGCTAAGTTTTATAAGCGCTTTGAGAGTTTAGGAAAATTAAGTTTACAGTATGACTATCAACACAATCAACGCTATGAGTACGATAAACGTGTTGGTGATGATAGAGATAAACCAGCGGTAGATTTAACTTTACAAACTCATTCAATTAGTACAGATTTCAAGTTTGATGCAAATAAGGAACGTAAATTCCATATTGGTGGCTTATTCCGTTATCAAGACAATTTTGCCAATCCAGAAACTGGAGTACGCCGATTAATACCTGATTATCAAAAATTTGACATTGGAGTGTTCATTACAAGTGAATGGCTGCTTAACAATACAACCAATTTTGATGCAGGTATACGCTATGACTTCAACCATATTGATGCGAAAAAGTTTTATCAAAAAAGTAGATGGACTGCACTAAATTATGATGACGATTTTTCAGACATCATTATAGGCGAATATCATGGTCAATGGTTAGTTAACCCTAAATTAAACTATCATAACATTTCTGCATCAGCAGGAATTAAACATGGCTTAAATAAAAAGGTCAACCTATCATTGAATTATAATTATGCTAACCGCGCTCCTAACCCTGCAGAGCTATTTAGTGATGGTTTGCACCATTCTGCCGGTAGAATTGAGTTAGGAGATTTACGCATAACGCAAGAACAATCTCATCGAATTTCTGGAACACTGACGTATCACACCAATTCGTTTTCTGCTAGTTTAGAAACTTATTATAACGCTATTAATGATTATATCTATATAGAACCTAACGGAACTGAGCACACATTACGAGGCGCGTTTCCTGTATGGAACTATAAACAAACTAATGCCTCTTTAATGGGGTTTGATGTTACACTTATGTATGAATTGCATAAAAATTGGAGTTTGTCTAACAGGTCATCATTCATAAAAGGTGTTGACCAAACCAATAATCGTCCACTTATTGACATGCCACCTTTTAAAACACTAAGCGCTTTAAATTTTCATAAAGAAAAGTGGCTGAATTTTAAAAGTAGTTTAAAAAGTGAATTTGTGGCAAGACAATCAAGTTACCCAAACAACAACTTTATACAATTTATACCAAGTACAAACACGTATGAATTAGTAGATATTAGCACACCACCAAGTGCCTATCACCTACTACATTTTTCAAGTAGTATTCAGTTAAACACTACTCAAAAAACACCTATTGAAATTGGTGTTAACATTAATAATTTACTAAACTCTTCATATAGAGATTATTTAAACAGATTACGATATTTTGCTGATGATTTAGGAAGAAATATAATGCTATCTATCAAAATTAATTATTAAAAAATTTAAATTAAAAAACATGAAAACTTTAAAACTTTTAACCTTAGGATCTTTATTTATTGCTTTAACCTCTTGTTCTAGTGACGATGACCACCCAGAACATGTACATGAAGAAGAAGTAATTACAACCATTGTTGCTACATTAACACCTCAAGGTGGAGGAACTGACGTAACCTTAACAAGTAGAGATATTGATGGCGGTGGTCCAGGAGAACCAGTAATTACTATTAGTGGAGACTTAGGTGCCAACACTACATATAATGGTGCAATAACTTTATCTAATGAAACTGAAGATCCTGCAGAAGACATTACTGCAGAAGTATATGAAGAAGGTGCAGAACACCAATTTTTCTTTACTAGTGAGATTGGAACAGTAGCTTACGATGATACTGATGAAAATGGTGACCCTATTGGTTTAGAATTCACTTTAACAACAATTGATAACTCTACAACAGGTAATTTCACAATCATTTTACGTCATGAACCAAACAAAGATGGCACAGGTGTAAGTGATGGAGATATTACAAATGCTAATGGAGAAACAGATCTTGAAGTGACTTTTGAAGATATCGATGTAATAGATGAATAGATTGTTAAACACCTATAATCAAAAAAAGCCTTACGCATCGTGAGGCTTTTTTTGATTTAATGGGTTTTGATGATATCTTTTCTATTCAGTTTATCTTTTAAAAGGTATTCATAAATCCATGTTAAAGTAAACGTTGGTATAACATCTAATCCTGGAGAAATTTCTTCAATAAAACCAACTATTCCGGCTACTTTACCTGTAGTTCCTTTATACATTTTTGAAAGTATAAAAGCTGAAAATGGCGCCCAAATAACATCGCCAAACTCACCTATTAACGGAAGTGTGAAAGACACCATACCTATCACATCAAGTATAAGTCCTAATACTAACTTTTTATATTTGTTGTTGTCTTGATTTTTATCTGTCATATCATTTAATATTATTCATAAACTACTACGCAATAAGTGTGCCGACTTCCATCTTTATAAACTGATAATAAAACATCACAAATATTGTAGACTTCTAAAAAATAGAACCTTTATATTATCACATCAAAAATTCCTAGTTGTATTCCAAAAGTTCAATAGTTATCAGTTATAAATTAAAACTTAAAATGGTATATTTGTAAGCCTTGATTTTTTAGGTCCTATTAGGCTTAAAAAATCGATTTGTTAAACATCATAATTTACATAATATGTCAGAAAAAGCAAAGATTATTTATACCAAAACTGATGAAGCACCAGCTTTAGCAACTTATTCATTTTTACCAATTGTACAAGCCTTTACGGCTCCATCGGGAGTTACTGTTGAAACAAAAGATATATCTCTTGCTGCTAGAATTTTAGCAACTTTTCCTGACTATTTAACTGATGACCAACGCGTACCAGATGCTTTAGCAGAATTAGGAGAATTAGCAAAAACTCCTGAGGCTAACATTATTAAATTACCTAACATTTCTGCTTCTGTACCACAGTTAAAAGCAGCAATTGAAGAATTACAATCATTAGGTTACGCTATACCAAACTACCCAGAAGATCCAACTACTGATGAAGAAAAAGACATTCAAAAAAGATATGGTAAAGTAAAAGGATCTGCTGTAAATCCTGTTTTACGTGAAGGTAACTCTGACCGTAGAGCACCTAAAGCGGTAAAAAATTACGCAAGAAAGAACCCACATTCTATGGGAGCTTGGACTGCAGATTCAAAAACTCATGTAGCAACTATGGAAGCTGGTGATTTTGCTCATAATGAAAAATCTGTAACAATTCCTGAAGCTACATCTGTGAAAATTGAATTTACAGACGCAACTGGTAACACTACAGTATTAAAAGATAATACACCTCTACTTAAAGATGAGATTATTGATGCAACTGTAATGAGTAAAAACGCATTACTTGCCTTTCTTGATGAGCAAATTAATGATGCCAAAGAGAAAAATATCTTATTCTCTTTACACATGAAAGCCACAATGATGAAGGTGTCTGACCCTATTATTTTTGGTCACGCTGTACGTGTGTTCTTTAAAGATGTATTTGAAAAGTACCATGACACTTTAGATGCTATTGGTGTAGATGTTAATAATGGTTTCGGAAATCTGTTAAGCAAATTAGAGAATTTACCGGCTGACAAGCGTTCTGAAATTGAAGCGGATATTCAAAAGGCCTATAACTCAAGACCTGATGTTGCTATGGTAGATTCTGATAAAGGAATCACAAACTTGCATGTGCCAAGTGATGTTATTATTGATGCGTCTATGCCAGCAATGATTCGTACCTCTGGACAGATGTGGAATGCAGAAGGAAAACAACAAGATACCAAAGCTGTAATTCCTGACAGTAGCTATGCAGGTATTTATACCGCAACAATTGAGTTCTGTAAAAAACATGGTGCCTTTGACCCTACTACAATGGGTACAGTGCCAAATGTTGGATTGATGGCTCAAAAAGCTGAAGAGTACGGATCTCATGACAAAACATTTGAAATGTCAGCTAATGGTACAGTACGCGTTATTGATACAAACGGAAACACATTAATTGAACACACCGTTGAATCTGGTGACATTTGGAGAATGTGTCAAGTTAAAGACGCCCCTATTCAAGACTGGGTAAAATTAGCTGTAACTAGAGCAAAAGCTTCTAATACTCCAGCTGTATTCTGGTTAGACGAAAATAGAGCGCATGATGCTGAATTAATTAAAAAAGTAAATGCATATTTACCAAACCATGATACCACTGGGTTAGATATCAGAATTTTATCACCTATAGAAGCTACTCACTTTACTTTAGAAAGAATTAAAGCTGG
>JBMYYK010000020.1:0-38743 GCA_049609325.1 Flavobacteriaceae bacterium
TTATTTGCTAACTTTAGTGCTGAAACACGCAACGAAATCATACACTAGACCGTTGTGTGTCATTAGAGAAAAGCACTTTTTAAGAAACATTTAAACAAGTTATTAACATTTTTGATATTTTTTATCTTATATTTGTAAAGTAATTACATATTTAAGACGAAAAACAATGTTAATCAACTTTTCAGTAGAAAATTATCGTTCAATTAAGAATAAAGTTTCTTTGACATTTGAAGCTTCTAACTCAAATGAATTGGAAGATTATTTCATTATAAATGCAGGCAAGGATTTAAGATTATTAAAGTTAGGGCTAATTTACGGAGCGAATGCTTCAGGAAAAACTACTTTGTTAGATAGTTTAGATTTTTTGCAAGAATTAATTCTTGAACCTGTTGAGAAAAAAACTGAAGCAATTGAATTCAGTCCATTTCTATTTGACCAAGAATCAAAGAATAAAAATTCAAATTTCTCAATTGAGTTTTTTCAGAACAATGTAAAATACATTTACAATCTCGAATTAAATCAAAACTCAATTATATTTGAAGAACTTTATTTTCACAACCCAAATAAAGCTCTTGTTTTTAGAAGAAATACTGAGTCTTCTAAACAATTAACAAAAATTGAATTTGGTAGTAAAATTAAAATTAACAAATCTCATAAATCAATTTTAGAAGCCAATACATTATGGAACAATACAGTCTTTGGTGGATACATCAAAACAAACTTTGAATCTAAAGAACTTCAAGACTCTATTGATTGGTTTGACAATAAGTTAAAACCAATGATTTCTTCAAAAACAAGCTTATTAGGTTTTATTTCACGTAGAATAGAAAATGACAAAATCAGTAAAAATGATATTGTTGAATTTCTAAAAAAAGCAGATTTTAATATCTCAGATGTTTTAATTAAAAGTGAAGAAACTGAAATTGATGATGATATTTTAGAATTTATAAACAAAAAGACTTTGGTCTCTAACGATAAGTTAGAGAAAATTAGAGAAACTGGAAAGATTGAAAAAAAGGAAATATTTTTTAAACATTCCCTTAATAATGACAATTTCTTATTGTCTTATAATGATGAATCGCAAGGAACTCAAAGATATTATCAATTTAGTGGATTGTTAAGTTTAATGATTAACAATGAACTTATTGTACCAATTGATGAAATTGAATCATCATTACATCCAGATTTATTAAAACATTTTATTCTGTCATTCTTGGCTAATTCTAAAACATCTCAATTGATAGCAACAACCCATCATAGAGAACTTTTAATTGAAAAAGATATACTACGTAGTGATGCTATTTGGTTTACTGAAAAAAATGATAATGGATGTACTGAATTATTTTCTCTTGACGACTTTGATTCATCAGTTATAAGAAAAGATACTGGGTCTATCTTTAATGCATATAAAACAGGAAAATTAGGAGCAGTTCCAAGTTTAAGTGATTATTATATTGAATTGGAAAATGGCTCGAACTAGAAGTAAACGAAATATTAGTAGAAAAGGTAAAAAAACCTACTCTGTAATTGTCGATGGCAAAACAGAAGTGTGGTATTTACAAATGCTCAAAAAAAATGAAACCCTTCCAAGGATTGACATTAAACCTGAGCTACCAAAGAAAAAAAAGCTTTCTGAACAATTTAAAAGTGTAATTGACAACTCTAACATTTATGATGAAGTTATTTGGATTGTTGATTTTGACACAATAATTAAAGAGACAAGAGAAAATAAACCGGGAACGAAAACAGCTTTACAAGAGTTTAAAGAATATAAAAAGGAAATTGACAAAAATCATCCTAATGTGCAAATTTTGGTAAACACACCTTGTCTTGAAATATGGTTACTGTTGCATTTTGAGCCTATAGGTAAAATTTTTCCCGATTGTGGTGGAGCAGAAAAAATATTACGAACAAAACATATCAAGAATTACGAAAAAAGCGAAAAGTTCTATAAAAAAAGAGACAACGATATTTATAAACTTTTGGCTGATAAGAGAGATATAGCAATTGAAAATGCTGAAAACATTGGTGATTTTGATTTTAATAATTCAGCAAGAAGTGTAGCTGAAATTTATAAGATATTTGAAAAACTTGGATTAAAAAAATAACGCCACACAACAATGGCTATAAGTAATTGCTTGTTCTCGCCTACTTTGGAAAATCCTGCAGAATTTCCAACTTGGTGTGTACTTGCAAAGTTTAATGCTAAACCACACAACTACTCATAGCCGAGACCGTTGTGCCCAATTAAAAAATTCCGTTTCATTTCATAATTCTAGCTAAATGATTGTATCTTTGATAATATCAAATGATAGTATCAAGAATGAAACCACCTTACGAAATAACTCCTGAAATTTTAAAGTTAATAACCTCGATTTCAGAAAAAATAGGAGAAGTTAATGCTAATTTTTTAAACAAACCTTCTCCTAAATTGAGAAAGCAGAATAGAATTAAAACTATTCATTCTTCTCTAAAAATTGAAGGAAACACACTAACAGAAGAACAAATAACAGCACTTCTCGAAAACAAAAGAGTTGTCGGTCCAAAAAAAGATGTTGTCGAAGTTTTAAATGCAATTGAAATTTACGAGCATTTAGAACAATACAAACCAACTAATGAAAGATCATTTTTGAAAGCACATCACAATTTAATGGAAAACCTAATTGATGATGCAGGAAAATATAGAACTCAAAGTGTTGGTATAGTAAAAGGTTCAAAAGTTGAACATTTAGCTCCTCCGTTCGAGAATGTTCCGTTTTTAATGAAAGACCTTTTTGAATACTTAAAAAAATCAAATGACATCGAATTAATAAAAAGTTGTGTTTTTCATTACGAAATGGAATTTATTCATCCTTTTTTAGATGGTAATGGTAGAATGGGAAGATTGTGGCAAACATTAATTTTAATGGAAAAATATCCTGTCTTTGAATTTCTTCCATTTGAAACTTTGATAAGTAATGACCAAAAAAAATACTATAAAGCATTGGCAGAAAGTGATAAATCTGGACAATCCACAAAGTTCATTGAATATATGCTAAACGTCATTGACCTTTCAATTGGTGATCTTTTAAAGTTTAATAATAGAACTTTAAGCGAGCAAGACAGATTGGAATATTTTGTTTCATTAAATAAAAGTGAATTTTCAAGAAAAGATTATATGGATGTTTTCAAAGACATATCTTCTGCAACAGCAAGTAGAGATTTAAAAAAAGGAACTGAATTAAATCTGTTCGAGAAAGTTGGTGAAAAGAATAAAACGATATACCGATTAAAATAACTGGGCACAACAACGTATAAGCGCAATAACGGCTGAATTTCCCAATCGGAAATTCATCTCGTTTAACTATCTTTAGTGCGTCAGCGGAAAATACTCGCGTATTTTTCCGTTACTGACGCTTATACAAAACCGTTGGCAGTAAGCTAAAGAAACAACCGAAAAATTATGGATGGAAAAAGGATTCAAGAATATTGGTCTAGAGAAATTGATTCTTTAGTACAAACTTATAGACAATTTGAATTACTCATTCCCAGTGATAAAGTTGATGGTTCTGCTCATAATGGAGAAGATGGACGTTATGTCGAAGATTTAATATCTGAATATTTACGTAAGTATTTACCAAAATCTATTGAGGTTTTAACTGGTTTTATTTTACGACCAGCAGTCAAAACTGGACTAAAATCTAAAGTCCGAAAAAATGAAATTGATTCACATTCAACGCAACTTGATATAATAATTTACAACAGCACTGAATATCCCGTTTTTCAAAGATTTGGAAATAGTGTTATTGTCCCACCAGAAGGAGTTTTAGGTATTATTTCAGTAAAAAAACATTTAAATGATGTAGATGTGAAAAATGAAAGTTTAGCTTTAATGAATGCATCTAAACTATGTCGAACATATTCTAAAAATGGAACCTTTTTGAGAGGTCCATTTTTAGCTTTAGTATCTGTTAAATCAAAAATTAACAAAGTAGACCCGAAAACTGAAGATTGGATATTTAACAAACTAAAAGAAGTTTATGAAATAAACCCTCAACCTGCTTTTGATGATTTAATCGGATATTTGGGTTCTTTAGATGAATGGAGCATTTTTAAAAGACGACCTTCAAAAAACTCAAAAGAAGCAGATTATATTTATTTTAATCATTCAGATTATGAAAGTCATTTAGGTTTACAATATCTTTTGACTGGAATATTAAGTGTTTACTACGATGAAAGTCGCAGTTCAGTTAACAGACCTGGATTTACAGCATTTCAATCTGGACGAGATAGGGACAAGTTTTTAGGAAAAATTAAAATAGATGGATTAAGAAAGTAAAGCCTACTGCCAACAACGTATATAATCCATTGCTAGTGAGAGCCTACTTACGAAAATCCTTGCGGATTTTCTATTCGGTTTTTATTTGCTAAATTACGTGCTAAACCACGCAACGTATCATATACAAAACCGTTACCCAACATTTGACCAAATATGCACGAAAAACTGAAAAACATAATTCTGACTTTAACACTAATTGGAATTGGATTAGGAATTTTCAGTTACAGTAAAATGTACGAGTTCTTTTATCAAGAATTTTACTTTCCAGCAATATTGGCGATTATATTAATCGTGTTTTTCTTCTTGCCAAAGAATTTAAAGATAAAAAGCAGATTTTTGAATTTAACAGCACTCGGAATTGGAATTGTTTTAGTGACTCTGACAACTCAACTGACTTTGGACTATTTTGGAATGAAAAGGACTGAAAAAATATTGACGGAATATCACGAATTAGATTGCGAAAAAATAACTGACCGATTTACAACTGATTTAGCAAATAATGAAATGAAATATTTTTCGAGTGGTTTAGTTGGTTCAGGAAATTTATCGGAAAATATAAAAGAATACGGAATAGAAAATTTTGACCTTGGTTGTATGGTTTACGACAATCTGAATTGCTACAATAAACTCGTTAGCAATTATTTAAAAGACAAAAAGAATATTACGATTAATGAACTATATGAATAATAAAGTCGAGTAGGTAAAGGGGAATCTCACCCCTAAACCTCTCACAGAACCGTACGTGACACTCTCGCATCATACGGCTCTTCTTAACAAGTCAAGGCTTAAAACCATACTGCCAATGCACAAATAAATTAGGGTACTGTTTTGCAGTTTCCTGTAACCATTTGTAAGCAAAGAACCTATGTTTTCGCCTAAATCGCCGATGTTTGTTGCGCACCCATTTTGCCAATCGAAAATTCAAGAAACGGAATACATAATGTAATTCGCTCATTCGCACCTTACCGTAATAATGAATCCATCCCCGCAGTTTGTCGGCTATCATGCCTGCCAAATCAGACAGGCGTAAATGAACCATACGATGCAGTTTCATCTTAAACAAGGTTTGATTGATATGTTTCTGTTTTTTACGACTTATGGCGGGCGTAAATCCCAAATGAAAGTTCCCATAGTAGCCTTTTACCATTCGGGGCTTAAATGTAAATCCTAGAAAATCAAAACTTACATATTGTACCCTAAACGGTGGGTGCTTTCTTTGGTTGCGCTTGCAATAAACGATATTGCTCTTCCCTTCTTTCAACTGCAATTTGCATTGCTTGAATCGGGTCTTTACCGCTTCCAATGTCCGCAAGGCTTGTTTGAAGTTATCGCAATGAATAATGATATCATCGGCATAACGTTCAAACTTGACTTCGGGATGGTGGATTTCCAACCATTTATCGAACACAAAATGAAGAAAGATATTTGCCAATAATGGACTTATAACTCCTCCTTGGGGCGTGCCTTTTGTACGGTTTTCTATAGCACCATCTCTCTTTTGTACTGGGGCTTCTAGCCAACGTTTCACATACAGATGAATGTGCTTCTTTTTGGTAAACTGACCTAAGGCTTTGAGCATTAGATCGTGGTCTATCTCATCAAAGAAACTCTTGATGTCCAAATCAATCGCCCAATCCATTTTCATACAGTTTTCCCTGCATTGCTTTATGGCTTGGTGTGCTGATTTGTTTGGTCGATAACCATAAGAACTCTTGCTAAACTGCTTATCCACAATCTGATCCAATTCTTCTCGTATCACCATTTGAGCCGTTCTATCCTGTACCGTGGGAATGCCCAGTTTACGTTCCCTGCCATCGGGCTTGGGAATACTAACTTCGCGAACGGCTTTGGGGTAATAACTACCACTAGCCAACCTGTTCCATATGGGATATAGATACTTCCTAGGTTGCGCAGAGACCGCTGCAATAGATAACTTATCTACTCCAAATGCTCCACCATTACTTCTTACCTTTTTAAAGGCGTCCCAAACCTGTTCACGCTCTATCGGTTGTGACTTTTGTTTCTCCTTAAAAATCATCCTAAATTTTCATCTAGTTGTTATACAAGTTTAAAACTGTTAAGTCAGTCCCTTCGCTCAACCTTCATTACAAAGGCTTCATCACTACTACGGACTAATCCGCCACTAATTGACAGTATCGCTACTTTCTACCTTGCCCTTCGGGATTTTGGTATTTTCGCACTGCTAATCAGCTTCTCCTGTTCCGTAATTAAGCCGTCTAGCAAAGCTCCTGCCCTCTTTATGCCGATTGCCACTTGACCAGTAGTCCAGGTTACGCCCGTCAAGCTCTGTCTCGCAAGACCGCCCATCCCTCGATTTTGACAATACTAAAGTTGTTTACGACACTTCTACAAGGGTTCAATAATTCAGCTTCTTTACTCCCACCATAGCATACTACTCACAATACAAAAGCGGTAGTGCCTTTGACCTTATCGCTCAAGACCAAGCCGTGAAAGCTAAGCCCCATAAGGCGGTTTGACTGGTATGCCTGTACACCCCAGCCGAGAGACCTACTCTCATCTCAATTACAGTTTGGTTACTTGTTTTGTCGATGAACTTATCATATCTTGTATCCCCAAGTAACGCAGGACACACAGCCAGCTGCCAACAATGGGTATAAAACATAGGGCGGACAGTGGTTTCCGCAAGTTTTCGGCACTTAGCAAGCTTTGTCTCGGTGGACAAGTTCGTAGCTCCGAAATGCCCTACGTTTCATACCCGAGACCGTTAGCTGTAATTAGAGAAAAATTCGAGTATGACAGAAAAACATTGGACTGAACCAAACGGAATTTTCATAATAAATATTCCTGCGAACTGGCAATACAAAAATACCGTATTCGAAAATATCGAAGAAAAATCGCCATATAGTTTTGAACAATATGAGAATTCTGCTGGATGTTTTCAATTAAGTTGCTATCCTTTATCAGAAAGAGGTGTTAATCCGAATTTCCCTATTCAAAAAAGTGATTCAAAAATTAATTGGTTAGAATCAAGAATGGATGATGAAGAGTTTGATATGTATTTGTGGCACGCACAAGTTGATGACCAATTTTGTATGGCTAAATGTATTTACTCTGCAAAAGACCGAAAACTTTCGAAAGTAAAAAAATTAATCAAAAAGTCGAGAAAGGCTTTGGAGAGCTTAAGAGTAGTTCCAGTTAAAGACAGAAATTATGCAATTGCCTTAAACAAATATGACAATTTTAACGGTTCATTAGCAAGTTCTTATGACTTAAGAGAAAGAGCTTTGGAATCAAAATCTCATATAGAAATTATTGCAATCGTTTCAAATCAAATTGATGCCTATTTGAGAATTTCTATTGTGCTTAAAAAACAATTAGAACAAAAAACTAATAACATTGAAGTGAAGTATCTTTTTCAAGAAGAAAATGAAAGAGGCATAATGGAAAGAAATATCTATAAAGAAGCAAAATCATTAAATATTATATCAGAAGAAATATTTGACGAGTTAAATTTACTTTACGATATGAGAAATAGAGTAATACATCGTTACATAATAAGCTATATAAAGACAATAGATATTGCAGATACTGCTGTAAATTATTTATTGCTATGCGAGAAAATTAGAGAAATATTAAAATCTATCGAAGAAAAACAAATTGAAAATGAAATCGGAATTTATGGAAAAGGATATTTAAAGGATTATGAAGTTACATTGGAAGACCAAAGAATAGCTTGGTCAATGGCAAATGACAAACATCTGTTAAAAGATTTACAGCGAAAAATAAAATAACTACAGCTAACAACGTGTATAATTCATTGCTTCTGATTTTCCTTTCGGAAAATCCTCGCGCTGAATTAAAGCCAGTAATTTTTCACTAAATTAGTTGCTGAAACACGCAACGAAATCATACACAAAACCGTTAGGTACAATTTGAAATGAACATAGAAGGATACAATAAAAAATTTATAGCTTTCATTGATATCTTAGGTTTTAAAAATCTAATTGATGGAATAGAATCTAATTCAAAAACATCAAAAACCGATTTTAAAAAAGTTCAATCAATACTAAATTTTCTTAACGAAGAATCTATTGATTCTAATGGTCAACATGATTTACCAGTATATGAAAAAACTGATGACGGCTACGTAGAAAAAGAATTAGGTAATCCGATTATAACTTATGTATCAGATTGCGTAATTATCTCTACTGATGGTACATTTGATGGCTTTAAAAGTATTTGTAATAAAATCACCAAACTATATACAGATATCGCTTCAGATGGTATATTTCTAAGAGGTGCAATTGTTTATGGTAATATATATCACAAAGATAGAATCCTTTTTGGTTCTGGATATGTAAAATCGTACTTACTTGAGGAGAAAAAAGCTATTTTTCCAAGGGTAATTATTGACGAAAGTGTATTTGATTTTTTAAAAGACCATCAAGGAAAATTCCCGTTAAATGAGAACGGTATTAAAACAGATTTAAATGACAAGGAAAAATATTTGAGATTATTCCCGTTCAATTACTACCCATATTACACTGTTTATTGGTTAGATTTTCTTCTACGTGTAAAAGCTCACATTTTATACCATTTAAATATGTATGATACGAGCGTCAAAGGTTATGATAAAGAACTGAAAGAACTTGATAAGTTTTGTTGTTGGCGTGAACGTTATACTTGGGATTTAGATTTTACAGGTGGCAATCAAAGAGTCTTAGAGAAATATATATGGATTAAAGACGAGTTCAACGAAACTATAAATAAATACTCGAAATTTCTAACTAATGAACAAAATGAAATGCGAATAAGTAAAATTGTATTTAAATCTAATCATTGGGGAGCAGAAAAAACATTAGGACATCGAAGATAAAAACTGTACCTAACACTGTATAAAAAACATAGGGCGGTTTATAGGCTTTCCGAAAGGTCTGTGTTTATTTACAAAGTCGCCAAATATAAAATTTGGCATTTTCAACAAAAAAGATAAAAGCAAAATATTATATTTGGCTTAGTACTAAACCGAAACGAAAGTGCTTATCACCTGCCCTACATTTCTTATACTTAACGTTGTAAAACATTTGACTAAACCAACAGACAACTTCACTAAAGACTTGAATAAGTTAACTCATTTGTTATTTTCTGACAACAAACTGAAAATTAAATTTGTTAGAAACCACTAATTATGAAAAGTAAATATTTTATCACAATAGTTTTATATTTTTTCTACTTAACATCGTTTTCACAACATAAAGATACTATTTATGGAAAAGTAAAAACGATACGAGAAAAAGTTGAATTTCTCACTCAAAAAGAAAACCCACAATTATTATACTATGATGATTATGGTCATTCTGGATTTATGGGTCCAGAATCAACAATTTCTCGATTTAAAAATATTTGGTTTTCAACACAATTTTGCTATTACATTAATTACGAGAGACATTTTAATATAAAAGGAAAGGTCATCGAAGATATTTGGTTCACAAAAAAAGATTCTTTTATGACTTCATATAAGTACAAATATGATAAAAAGGAAAGACTAATTAGAAAAACTGACTCTTTAGATGGTTTAGTCTATACTGACACTCATTATTACGAAAATGATAACCACGAAAATATCATTAGTCAAAATTCTGATTTAGACTATTTCAATCACAAATACAAGCGTTATAATAAAGACAAAAAACTCATTCGTTTAAAATCATTCGATGATTATGGTACAATCGATGAATACATCTATAAATATAACTCGGAAGGTAAACTATTGTACAGAATTTATAAAAACCCTAATAGTTGGAGAAAATCAGGAGAAAGAAGTTGGTCATATGGAGTACAAGATTCAATAGGTAATATTTACAAAGATTTAGTTAACGAATATGATAATTCAAATAGATTAATTAAAACCCAGCAATTTGATTTATACGAAGACGATGAAACTCACAAAGAACCGAAACTAACTAGAAGTACAATTTACAATTATAATAATGACAATTTAACGCAAATTATTAATAGCTATTCAAATGGAAAACCTACTTATACTAACTATGTTTATGACAATAAAAACAGGTTAATAGAAAAATATTGTTGTTCGGAGAAAAAATCTGATTCCAAAAGAATTGAAAAATATGTTTATAAAAAAGACGAAGTAATTTCACTAGAATATAAAGAAGAATCGTTTCCTACAAAAGAGATTAAAACCTACAAAGTAAGCTATGATTATAAATATGACAATAAAGGAAATTGGAAAGAGATTTTAAAAAAAGTAAATGGAATTGAATTATATAGGTGGATAAGAGAAATTGAGTATTACGAATAAAAAAAACGTTTTACAACAACGTGTATAATTCATTGCTAGTTATAGCCTACTTACGAAAGTCCTCGCGGATTTTCTATTCGGTTTTTATTTGCTAAATTACGTGCTAAACCAGGTCATAAAATAACACACCAGATGAGAACACTCAAACGTATTGCATTAATCATTCTTGCTGTTTTTATTTGGACTGCATTTATAGGCTACGGATTAACAAAAGGGTTTGTATTACAGCCTTTTACCTCTAAAAATACCACAGAGGCATTTATTGAAGCCACAAAAGAAACAATAAATGATGAATTTGTTGGTAATTTTGCAATGACACTCATTGAAAATGGACAGGTATCAAAAGATTTTTTTTATGCTACAGATACCCCTGTAAATGGCACTACTCTTTTTCCAGTTGCTTCAATTAGTAAGTGGGTGACATCTTTTGGTATTTTAAAACTCGTTGAACAAGGAAAGCTAGATTTAGACAAGCCAATTGATGACTACTTAACCAGATGGCACCTGCCCAAAAGTGAATTTGACAATAAAAACGTAACCGCTAGAAAATTACTATCTCATTCGTCGGGTTTAATTGATGATCTTGGTTATAACGGTTTTGCTCCGAATACTGCTATACAAACAATTGAAGAATCGCTAACTAAGGCTTCTGATACTGAATATTCTGATGGTGTTGCTGTAATAGGATATGAACCAGGCAGTAAATATATGTATTCAGGTGCTGGTTATACTATTCTACAATTAGTCATTGAAGAAATTAGTGGACAATCCTTTCAAGATTATATGAAAAATGAGGTTTTTATCCCACTTAATATGGTAAATTCAACTTTTCAATATCAAGATACTTCAAATGTACATTTAGCGAAAATTTATAAAGAAAACGGAGAAACACGACCAATGAACAAGTTTACTGCTCTTGCTGCAGCAGGTTTATATACTACAACAGAGGATTTATCCAAATTTTTAAACGCTAATATTTCAAGTAATACCGTACTCACCAAAGAAACAATTGCAAAAATGTGCACGCCAGAAACCTTTATTGGTGATGTTGGTGTATACGGGTTAGGCCCTCACCTTTACAGTCAAAATGATCAAAACTCTAATATAATAGGTCACGATGGTAGCGGAAATAATGCAATTAATACAACCGCAAGAATTGATCTATTATCAAAAAATGGAATTATCATTTTAGAAACTGGTAATTATAATATTGCTTCTAGAATAGCTGATGAATGGATCTTCTGGAAAGCCGGAATTGCAGATTATGTTGTAATACAGCGTAATAAAACATATCTACTATCTTTATTAATCATAGGCTATGTTGTTGTTATTCTTTTATCGATATTAATTATTCGAAAAAAGCTATTTATTTATCGTTAAACGATAAAATTTTAATTATATTTGACATGTGTAAATTTAACAACAAATTATCATGTCAAAAACTAATAACTATATTTTTACAGGTTTAAAAATTGTATCATGGGTCATTTTCATAGGATTATGTGTGCAAGCTGGTAGTTATATTACAAATTTTACTTTCAGTATTTACAAGCCTGAACTCATTCAAAACCTATACCCAAAATTAGATTTAATTGATGTTTACAACCAAAATAAAGAAGCCTTCTATAGCTTATTTACTTTTATAATGGTAGTATCAACTCTAAAAGCAATTCTATTTTATGAAGTCGTCAAATTGGTAAGTAGTATTAACTTGTTGAAACCATTTAATCAATTTGTTTCAAGACAGATTTCAACAATTAGCTTTTATGCACTTATTATTGGCGTAATGAGTTTTATTGGCGGACATACTACAAATAACATGCAATTTCGTGGATTCAACACTCACAAGCTAACTGATTTTTGGTCTGGTAGCCAAGCTTTTATTTTAATGTCTGCAGTAATTTACATCATCGCAATTATATTTAAAAAAGGGGTGGAATATCAAGACGAATTAGACCAAACTGTATAACCTATGGCAATTGTTGTGAACTTAGATGTTATGATGGCAAAACGTAAAATGTCACTTAACGAATTATCGGAAACTGTAAGCATCTCATTGGCTAATTTATCGAAATTAAAAACTGGAAAAGTCAAAGCCATCAGATTTAGCACACTTAATGCCGTATGCAAAGCTTTAGATTGTCAACCTGGAGATATATTAGAGTATTCAGAAGGATAAAAATTAGCATCCTAAAAGTGAGATTCGCAAACACATGTAATTAATCAGTATATTACCAAAGAATTCATAAATTTAAACGCATAAGTATGGAAAAAGCTATCAATAAATTTTGCCCACGTTCTGGCAAATCAGTTTCAAGTGATTCATTAACCAAATACCGTGGATTTATTGTAGGGTTTTGTAATCCAGGCTGCAGAGATGATTTCTCTAAAAACATAGAAGGCAACCCAAAAGATTCACACTATTTTGATATTGTAATAAAAGAACAAGGCTTAGACCACCATTAATACCAACAAAGCACTAATATGAAACACATTGCATTATACTTACTTATTACAGTACTAAGTTTTACAGCTAATGCACAGACAATAGTTGGACAATGGGAAACCTACGATGATAAAACCAAAGAGAAAAAAGCTCTGATTGAAATTTATAATACAGGTAACCGCTATTCTGCTAAAATTATTAAAAGCTTTGTAGGAGAACAAAATGCCGTCTGTAAAGAATGCGAAGGTGATAAAAAAAATAAACCAATTATTGGATTAATAATTATTGAAGACCTGATACAAAATGATACTGAGTATAATGGAGGAACAATCCTTGATCCGGAATCTGGTGAGGTCTATAGTTGCAACTTGAAACTCATAAATGCAAACAAACTTAAAGTAAGAGGATTTATTGGGTTTTCACTTTTGGGCAGAACACAATATTGGCGTAGAAAACTTTAAAAATGGTTTTATAAGCATTTACAGACATATTAAAACTATAATAAAAATCCCCATAGATTTTAATTTAAAAACTATGGGGATTTTTGTGTAACGCTATACAACTTAAATAATTTCTGCACTTAATCCGGCTTCTAATAATTTAGTACATCTTGGTTTTAAGTCATTCAACTCACCCGTTTTCACCGTACATTTTCCGTTATAATGCACAATTAACGAGCACTGTTCTGCTTGTAACGGACTATGATCACAGGTAGCAATTAGGCAATCTATTACATGATCAAAACTATTCACATCATCATTGTACAGTACTATTTCATTACTCTTAGTTGTTTTTTCTTCCGATAAAACTTCTTCTAAAATTTGCTCTTTTACACTCATAATTAATCAATTACACTACAAATTTACATATTTTACAGCAACCCAATTATTTCTTTCAATATTTTCTATGAACTGTAAATTATGTTGTTGACATTCTTCTGTAATTAATGGAATATCTTCTACATAAAATCCGCTTAACAATAGCGTTCCTCCAGCATTTAAACATGCAGCATAAGTTGCTATATCTTTCAATAAAATATTTCTATTAATGTTAGCGATGATTATATCATATGACTTACCATTTAATAACCCTGCATCACCTTCATATGCCGAGATGTATTTACAATTATTACGCTCAGTATTTTCAATAGTGTTTAAATAACACCAGTTATCAATGTCTATAGCGTCTAAGCTTGTTGCACCTCGCATTTCTGCTAAAATGGCTAAAATTCCGGTACCACATCCCATATCTAACACTGATTTTCCTGTTAAATCTAGATTTAAAATATGTTGAATCATCATGTGTGTAGTTTCATGATGCCCCGTACCAAAACTCATTTTAGGTTCAATAACAATGTCATAAGCAACATCAGTTTTGTCATGAAAAGGGGCTCTAACAACACATTTACCATCTACTTCAATGGGTTGAAAATTCTTTTCCCATTCTTTATTCCAGTTGACTTGCTCTATTTCTTCAAATGTATAATCAATTTTAAATTCATCATTTTTCAAGATAAAAATGTCTTTTAAAATATGGTCATGCCATTCTGGTTTTTGAATGTAGGCAATTACACCTTCTTGAGTTTCTACAAAACTTTCAAATCCTGCGTAACCTAACTCAGCAATTAATATTTCTGTACCTGGCTCACGTGGTGATATCTCAAACGTATAACCTATGTATATTGGTGTGCTCATATTATATAGCGTCAATGATTGCTAAAAAATCATCAGCATTTAAGGCCGCTCCTCCTATCAAACCACCATCAACATCTGCATTAGAAAAAATTTCCTTAGCATTTGCAGGTTTTACACTCCCTCCATATAAAATAGAAATCGTTTCCGAAAGTTCTGAGGTATATTGCTCTGCTATAGTTTTTCTGATAAACGCGTGCATCTCTTGAGCTTGCTCAGGAGTTGCTGTTTCTCCGGTACCAATTGCCCAAACCGGTTCATAAGCTAAAATAATATTTTTCCAAGCTGTTTCTGGCAAGTGAAATAATGCGCTTTTAATTTGGCTTTCAACTAAGTCAAAATGCGTGTTTTCTTTTCTATCAGATAACTCTTCGCCAAAGCAAAATATAATTTTCATTCCTTGTGCCAAAGCGCTATCTACCTTTTCTTTTAAAACGGCATTAGTTTCTCCAAAGTAAGCACGGCGCTCACTGTGTCCTAAAATAACCGTTTTTACTTTTAATGATCTCAGCATGTCTGCAGAAATCTCTCCAGTATATGCGCCGCTTTTGGCTGCACACATGTTTTGTGCCGCAACTTTAATTTTTGTGCCTTTTGTAGCTGATACAGCTGTGCTTAAATTTACAAAAGATGGCGCAACAATAACTTTTTTATTTTTTAAAGGCATTTTTTTCAAGCCTTTTTTTATCCCTTTTAATAATGCTTTTGTTTCCTTAACATTATTATTCATCTTCCAGTTTCCGGCAACAATTTGCTTTCTCATAATTCTGTTTATTTATCGGCCTTAATAGCCTCAAGTATTTTTGAATCTGTAGCCTTTACAGCTCTATATAATTTTATTTTTCCGTCTTTACCAATTACCATGTAACGAGGTATCCAGTCTAAGCCAATAGCTTTACCAAACGTTCCTTTCATACCCGTTGGCACAAAATAATGTTCGCCTTGTATATCACGCTTTGTTATGGCTGCTTTCCAGCTTTCTTTTTTTCTATCTACAGATAAAAACACATAAACCAAATCGTCATCTGCAGTTTGTTGTTGTAATGCTTTTACTAGCGGTAATCCTTTTAAACAATCACTACACCATGAAGCCCACACATCAATTACTATAGTCTTGCCTTTATAGGCATCTAATACATTTTGAAACGTCACTTCTTTACCATCTAAGGTTTCTATTGTTTCAGAAAGTGCTACAGGCTCAAATTTTGTTTTGTCTTGTGCACATGCACTAAATACCAATGCTATAAAAGCAATTACTACTATTTTATATTTCATTATTTCAAAAAAATTTTAAGTTAATCTAATTTTCGGATCTAACCATCCGTAGATTATGTCGACAAAAATATTAATAATTACAAACATACTTGCAATTACTATAACAGATCCCATAATTACGGGCAAGTCTAAATTGTTTAAGGCATCAACAATTTCTTTACCCAAACCATTCCAGTTAAATATATACTCCACAAATACTGCTCCTGCAAGTAATGATGCAAACCAACCCGATATTGCTGTAACCACAGGATTCATAGCGTTTTTTAACGCATGGGTTTTAATAATGTTGAATTCTGATAGGCCTTTAGCACGTGCAGTTCTTATATAATCTTGATTAAACACTTCTAATAGTGAGTTACGCATTAATTGAATAACCACAGCTAAGGGTCTTATACCTAATACCAAAGCTGGTAATATTAAGTTTTTTAATTGCAACTCTAGGTGTTCTCCATAATCATCTAATTCATATAAACTCCCAGTCATTTCTAAATTAGTGTACTCATGCAAAACGTAACCAAACAGCCACGCGAATAGTATGGCGCTAAAAAATGAAGGTACACTCATGCCCAACGTACTGCATATTTGAATAAGTTTGTCTAACCACGTATCTTTATACAACGCAGAAATAACGCCAAATACAACACCGATTAACAACGCCAAACATATTGAAGCTACTGCTAAAATTGCGGTATTAGGCAAAGTTTCAGAAATAATTTGACTTACTGGCTTTCCTTGTTTCGCGAATGACGTTCTTAAATAAGGTTGCTTAATGACAATGTCAGTTTTGCCAACAGAAAACAAGTTAATGCAATTGTATTTTTGTGTTGCTAAACTGGTGTAATCATTGTTATCTTGACTATGTAACGATAATGGTGAGAGGTCATTTAAATAATACACATACTGCGTAGAAAGTGGTTTATCAAACCCAAATTTCTTTTTTATTGCAGCTACCTGATCACTGTTCTCACTTTGGCCCAACATCATTTTTGCAGGATCACCAGGCAAAATATTAAATAAAAAGAAGATGACTGTAATCACTCCAAAAAGTGTTAACAGCGCATATCCTAATTTATTGACTAAATACTGCAGCAATTAATGTTTTGATTTTTTGGTTAAATCTTCAGAAAAAGCGTCATAATTTTCGAAGTAAATGAACCCGAAATCGTCTTTGGTTTTCACTTCAGATTGGAATCCTTTACTGTTCATGATATTATAAACAGACGAGGCATCTTTAAGTAATAACCATAACTCTTGCTCTCTATCAAATTCAAAAGTTATGATTCGTGTCCAACGGTTTGCTTTCCCTGCTTCATGCTCAATAGCGAAAGTATTACCAGAAAATACAACTGAAGTTAGTGGGCTACCGTAAGGCGAATCGCATTTATAGCAATACACAATATCTTCATTTTCTAGTGTTTTTTCTAACTTACCATCATCATTTCGTTGCAGAATAAGCACCTTCCTTTTAGAGCGTGTTTCATCTTTTTTATACTGACTAATTTCATCTAATTGGGCAACAACTACAATAGCATCTGTTTGTTTATCCCCATTAAAATCACCAGTATCATACGTTACTAAGTACTCATCTGAAGCAACAAAGGCATTAATTTCTTCAACAGGAATGGTTGGTTTTTCTTTAACCACATAATTGTCAGACCAACGTTTTTTCTTTTTTTGCGCAAAAGACATCGTTGTTAGTATCAGTAATAGTAATGTAATGTTCTTCATGGTCTTACAGCTTTAAATTATCAATATCATTCCAGTGCAACTTCTGTTTAATTGTTGCATTATCCATTTCAAAAATCCCTGGATTTGCACGAACAATTGTTTTTAACGTAGTTCCGTCACAAAAGAAGAAATCAAAATTCAAGCCAAACTCAGCCTTTTTTGCTGCTCTACTTTCAACAGACTCTGCAGTTAACCCAATAACAGTATATCCTTTTTTTATGGCTGCATCAGTAGTTGTTTTAACACGTTTAAAACCGTCATCACTTGATTTTGAAAAATCATAAGCCACAATTACCAACACATTATCTTTTGACAAATATAATTGAGTATCATCAGCCTCACCTTCAATTGTAAAATCGTGAATTTTTGGATCTTCAGCTTCTCTAATTACTTTAGTATCTACACCAATAAACTCACCATTTTCAACATTAGGATAAGAGCCGTTAGTCACAAAAATTTTATCTTCTCCATTGACTTTAAATTTCCAACTGTATTCAGTCAATTCTGGTAAAGCATCTGGTGACACTTCCATACCTTTTATGATGTTTGCAGATATTTTATAAGGTCTAAAATCTTCAATTGGTAAATGATTATAAGTATAAAACATAAACACTAAAGAAGCTATACCACTAATACTTAACAAGCGCCATTGGTTAGTATCAAAACGTTTGATCACAAACTTTAGTCCAAACACTAATACAGCAAAAAGTACTGGAAACCACCACCCTATTACACCAACAGAAAATAATACAATTAATACTAGTGATGGTAAGATATAAGTTAGATCTTTAAAACGTTTATTAGGGAAAATTTCATTTCTATACACAAACAATATGACAGAAAATACTAACAGTACAACATCTTTATAAAAAGATTGCCAAGGTGTTAACTTCAAAGCATCTCCAAAACAACCACAATCTGTTACTTTATTAAAATATGCCGAATAAAATGTTAAAAATGTAAAAAACAACATCATTAACACATTTGCAGTGGTGGTTAGCTTGGCTTTTAAGCCAAAAATTAATGCTGCTCCTAACACAATTTCAATTAAACATATTGCAACAGCCATGACCAAAGTATAAGGTTGTAAAAACTCCATACCTAGTACGCCATCTGTAAAATAATCGTGTAATTTATATGAGAAGCCGACAGCATCATTGGCTTTTATTACCCCAGATACCAATAGTAAACTTCCTACTAATAAACGCGATATATATATTAAACTGTTTTTCATAATATTAATTTTTAGCGTCTTGTTCATCTAATAAAATTAAAGCAAAAACTGAATAATTAATCATATCTTGATAGTTGGCATCTATCCCTTCACTTACAAGTGTCTTCCCCTCATTATCTTCAATTTGCTTGACACGCAATAGTTTTTGCAATATTAAATCTGTTAATGATCCAATGCGCATTTCTCGCCAAGCCTCACCATAATCATGATTTTTGGCTTCCATTAATTCGCGGGTAATTCTAAACTGCTCATCATACAATACAGTGGCGTCTTCTAAACTTAAATCAGGTTGCTCAACCACGCCCTTATCAAGCTGAATTAATGCCATTAGTGAATAATTAATAATACCAATAAATTCAGATGCTTGCCCTTCGTCTACTTTCTGTATGGCATTTTGTTGCAAACCTCTAATCCTTTGAGCTTTTATAAAAATTTGATCAGTTAATGAAGGTAAACGTAAAATTCGCCAAGCACTACCGTAATCTTTCATTTTATTGATAAACAAAGTTCTACATGTATTTAGAACGTCATTGTATTGTTTCGCTGTTTTTTGCATCGATACTATGTATAATTTGCGTAAATTTCGTTGATTTTTTACTGAATAACAACAGTATTTATAAATAATATTGAAATAGCAACAATGACAATTAATTGCAAAGGACATCTCGTAGACTTAAGTACGCCTAAAGTAATGGGAATTCTAAATCTTACCCCCGATTCTTTTTTTGATGGCGGTAAATACAACTCTGAAACAGAAATTGTAACACGGGTAAGGCAACTACTTACAGATGGTGCTACTTTTATTGATGTTGGCGCATACAGTTCTCGCCCTGGCGCTACACATATTTCAGAACAAGAAGAACTGCAACGCATTGTACCAATTGTGAAACTATTAGTGACTACTTTTCCTGATATTCTAATTTCTATAGACACGTTTAGAAGCAATGTGGCAAAAACTTGTATTCATGAAGGTGCTGCTTTAATTAATGATATTTCTGCTGGAGAAATGGATGATAACATGTTTGATACTGTAGGAAAACTCCAGGTACCCTATATCATGATGCATATGCAAGGTACACCACAAAACATGCAAACTGAACCACATTACCAAAATGTCACTCAAGATATTTTATATTATTTTTCAAAGAAAATTGCACTAGCAAGACAGCACAACATCAACGATTTGATTATTGATCCAGGCTTTGGCTTTGGAAAAACTTTAGCGCACAATTACCAGCTACTAAACAATCTGGAACTCTTTACACATACTGAACTTCCGTTTTTAGTGGGGGTGTCAAGAAAGTCTATGATTTACAACATCTTAAATACCGATGCGCAACATGCCTTAAATGGCACAACCGTTATCAACACTATTGCCTTGCAAAAAGGCGCTTCTATTTTGAGAGTTCATGATCTTAAAGAAGCTATGGAATGTATTACTTTAATTAACCAGATGTAACACCATGAAGCAATTTATCATTACACTTTTCATAATACTTATGTCGTGTCAAACATCAGACACAAGTATTTCTGGTGATAGTAGTTTAAAATCTCTCCCAAAGAGTTTTTTTATAAAGAATTCCACACATACTATAACAATTTCAGAAAACGATGTAATCTATACCAGCCAATTTGAACGATTACCGAATACTGAATTTTCTAAATTTTATTTAAGAAAGCATCCTGAAGCTTATTCTAGCTACTTTAACGTCACAATTAACTTAAATAAAGACTCTAAAATTACGTTAGAAGGCGTAGAAGTTTTCAAGAATGAATTACTGTCTTACACTAAAGAGTTTATCGATTTTGCAGCTGAAGGTAAACCAACCCTACTTCACTTGAATTTTGAAGAAGACGTTTTATTAAAGGATTATATTGCTTTCATCAATTTTATATCCCTGCTAAAGTCAGCAAAGGTAACTCTCAGTCCAAAAGTGTTTATATACAATCCTAAACTTTTGCCAGATTGTAACTGTACACTCTAAACAATATTTTCTATTTTTACAGAAACATCATTTCATTTGGAAGTTTTCAATTTTTTAGATTTTAGTTTTACTGATGCTATAGATATCACACTTGTAGCTCTACTCCTTTATTATATATATAAGCTTATAAAAGGTACTGTGGCTATAAATATTTTTATAGGAATAATTGTGATTTACCTCATATGGGAGCTTACAAAAGCCCTACACATGGATGTACTGAGTAGCATTTTAGGTAAATTTATTAGCGTTGGAGTATTTGCACTAATCGTTGTGTTTCAACAAGAAATCAGAAAATTTTTACTACTCATAGGGTCTACAAAATTTTTTACTGGTAATAAATTCCTAAAAAACCTCAACTTTACGCAAACATCAACTAAGGCGTCTACTAATATTGATGCTATATTAAGGGCTTGTAATAAATTAGCCACTACAAATACAGGTGTTTTATTGGTCTTTGAACGAAAAAACAATTTAGAATTTGTAAAAAATACTGGTGATGAAATGAATATTAGTTTAACTCAACCTATTTTAGAAAGTATTTTTTATAAAAATAGTCCGTTACATGATGGTGCTGCCATTGTTGAAGGCAATTCTATTACTGCCACTCGAGTTATCCTACCAGTATCAAACAGCAAAACCATACCTAGCAGATTTGGACTTCGTCACAGAGCTGCCATAGGTATTACTGAAAAAACCGATGCTGTAGCCCTAATTGTATCTGAAGAAACTGGTCAACTATCATATGTAAAAAACGGTGAATTTATCCTCTTTGAAAACACAGATGAACTCACTCAGCTTATGATTGAAGATTTAAGCTAGCATAAAAAAATCCTGTAAACAATAATTGTCTACAGGATTTTTTACCCCAAAAAAAACTTACTTTACCTACTGTTAATTAGTAGTTAATCAAATGTACTATTATATTTAGTATTATAAAATACCCAAATATTGGTATTTTAGTATCACTATAATTAACTAGTTAATTTTCATTAAACTGCACATCGTGTAAGTTTTTATAATACCCGTTTTCTATTAATAACAAGTCATTGTGAGTTCCCGTTTCTACTATTTTACCTTGATCCATAACAATAATCATATCTGCACTTTTTATTGTAGCCAAACGATGAGCAATAACGATTGAAGTTCTGTTTTTAGTTATTTCTGTTGTAGCCTCTTGAATTAATTGTTCAGAATACGAGTCTATTGAAGAGGTAGCTTCATCTAATATTAAAATTTCTGGATTGCTAACATAAGCTCTTAAAAATGCTAATAATTGACGTTGTCCTGTAGACAACATCACACCACGTTCCTTAACATTATAATTATACCCTCCTGGGAGTTTTTCAATAAAATCGGCAACACCAATAGTTTTTGCAGCAGCCTTTACTTGCTCAAAACTAATATTATCATCATGTAACGTAATGTTATTTAAGATTGAATCTGAAAACAGGAATACATCCTGCAGAACCACTGCAATTTTAGAACGTAAATTATCTAGTTTGTAATCATGCACTGCAATTCCATCTAATAATATGTCACCACTATCTATTTCGTAGAATCTACTCAACAAGTTTATAATGGTCGATTTTCCAGCTCCTGTAGCTCCAACAATAGCTACAGTTTCTCCAGGATTTACTTTAAACGAAATACCTTTAAGTACTTTTTCATCTTTCACGTAAGAAAATTGTACGTTTTTAAACTCAACCACACCTTTAACATCAGAAACCTCAACGGTACCATCATCACTAATACTAGTATTTGTATCTAGCACTTCAAACACTCTATTTGCTGCCACCATACCCATTTGTAAAGTGTTAAATTTATCTGCCAATTGACGCAAAGGCCTGAATAACATCTGAGTCATTTGTACAAACATGGCTATAATTCCAATTTTCGATAAATCGTGATTCATTACGGCATCAACACCAGAATTCCAAAGAATAATAGCAATAGTTATAGACGACGCCAATTCAATGATTGGAAAGAAAATTGAGTTATACCAAACTGTTTTTATCCACGCTTTTTTATGCTTCTCGTTGATAGTTCTAAACTTAACATACTCTTCATTTTCTCGCGCAAACAGCTGTACAATTTTCATTCCAGTAACGTGCTCTTGCACAAAGGTATTTAAAGCTGACACTTGTATGCGAACATCTTTAAAAGCCGATTTCATTGCTCTTTGAAACAATCGTGTTGCAATAATTATAAACGGGAGTATTGCAAATACAAATAATGATAATTTCACACTTGTAATTAACATTACTATTATGACAACAAGCATTTTTAGCAAATCACCTACGATAACAAAAAAACCTTGACTAAACACTTCTGCGATTTTTTCAATATCACTTACCGCATGAGTTACTAATTTTCCTACAGCATTAGTGTCAAAGTACTTCATTTTAAAGTTAAGCATATGCTTAAATAACTTTACTCTAATATCTTTAATGATTGACTGCCCCAACCAGTTGGCATAAAAAATAAATAAAAACTGTACTATAACTTCTAAAAACAATACACTTGTTAATATGGTTATTAAATACACCAAGCCTTGTTTATCACTATTGTATAATTCATTAGTGATAATTTCATTCAATAGATATGGTCTTGCTGTGGCTAAAAATGATAATAGTAAGGCAGCAACCAAGACTCCGTAAAACGTTACGCGATATCCTTTAGCATATTGCAGTAACCTATTAAACAGCTTGAAATTAAATTTATTTGTTGGTTTAGTTGCCATAAATTATTGTATCTGGATAACACACTTCTGTTAAATATAAACCATGAGCAGGAACCGAAACTCCAGCCTCTCCTCTATTTTCACTTTTAATGATGTCATGTATGGCATCAACTTCAAGTTTTCCTAAGCCAATATATAATAATGTTCCAACAATTGCACGAACCATATTTCTTAAAAATCTATCAGCAGATATACTAAATACCAATTGCCCATTGTCATATGACCATTCAGCAAATGTGATGGTACAGTTATAAGTATGCACATCAGTTTTTACCTTAGAAAAGCATTTAAAATTTTCATACTCTAATAATATGCTTGCTGCTTGATTCATTTTATCTACAGCTAGGGGTTGCTTCACTAAATATGCGTATTCATTTAAAAACGGATTTTTTGCCGTAATGATTTTATATTGATATGAACGCTTGGTTGCATGAAACCTTGCATGAGCATCATCTGTTACTCTAAATACTTGCTGTACTGCAATACTTTTAGGTAGTATTGAGTTTAATTTATATACAACATCATCTGTGTTTAACTCAATATCACTATCAAAATGAGCAAAAATCTGAGTAGCATGCACACCTGCATCTGTTCTACCCGCTCCTACAATTCCAATATCTTGCCTAAGAATTGTAGTTAATGCATTTTCCAAAACCTCTTGTACCGAAATTGCGTTTGGCTGAATTTGCCAACCGTGATAATCTTTACCGTTATAAGAAAGTTCAATAAAATATCTCAAGTAAATTGTATTTTTGTTATGATTTTGTTGCCTTGTTTTTGGAAAACAAACACAAAGATACTTTTATTTAGCATTTATTACATGACCAAAATCTTATTATTATCAGACACCCATAGTTATATTGACGAGCAAATTTTAAAGTACGTTAAACAAGCTGATGAAGTATGGCATGCAGGAGACATTGGTGACCTAAAAGTAACAGACACTATTACTAAACTAAAACCTTTAAAAGCGGTGTATGGCAATATTGATGACTCTACTGCACGATTAGAATTTCCTTTACATCATAGATTTTTTTGTGAACACGTAGATGTATGGATGACTCATATTGGAGGTTACCCCGGTAAATACAACATTAATATTAGAAATGACATTAAACAAAACCCGCCAAAACTATTTATAGCTGGGCATTCTCACATATTAAAAGTTCAATATGACAACCAATTGAAGTGCCTACATATGAATCCTGGTGCTGCAGGAAAACATGGTTTTCATAATGTGCGTACTATGCTACGGTTTGAAATTGACGGTAGCGATATTAAAAACTTAGAGATTATTGAACTAGAAAAACGTCAGTAATTACGGTGCTAAAATTGTAAAACCTGAATGTAAGGGGTTTAAATGATTCTTCAACAAAGGAATCAGTTCTTCTCCAAACTCTAAATATAATTCAGAAAAATTCATATAACGTTCCTGTAAGCTTTGTTTAGGAAATAACTCATTTTGAGGTTTTACAAAAGCCTCTAATTTTTCTTTAAGCTGCTTCTTTTCAGCTTTTAGCAAACGTTTTTCTAAGTTTTTCAATCCGTTTATCTGCTTTTGTTCTTGTGCGGCAACTGCTCCTATAAAAGATTTATCTGTTTGTTTAGCTATAGCGTACAACACCTCAAACTGACGCATTAAATGTCGCTTCTGCTCGGATAAATCAATCTGTATACTTGATAGTTCTTTTGTTTTTTTTGCAATTAAGTTGGTTTGCTTCAAAAATAATTCAGAAATATCTAAGCCTAGTTTATCTAACTTTTTCTGTTGTTGCGCGTTAATAACTAGTGCAGAATTGCGCAAAAGTAACATTGGAAAAGGCACCTGAAATGCTTCAAACATACTTTTTAACTCTAACCAATATGCCAACTCACCGCCGCCGCCTATATAACATATATTAGGCAATACAACTTCCTGATATAACGGACGTAATAACACATTTGGAGAAAAACACTCCGGCATTTCATTCAAATGTTTTACCAATTCTTCAGTTTTCCAACGTATTGATGTATTGTTTACTTTAAATACTTCATCTTCATATACAATACGTTCACGAACACCTTCTGTGATATAAAATAAATTAATTTCTCTAGGGTTGACTTGTATGTTATATGCCGATGGAAACTTCTCTATAGTTTTTGAAACTTCTTTATGAGCAGTTTGATCTAATAATTCTTGCTGTACATAAGGCACAAACAATTGTTTTAAAGCTTTATGATTGGCATCTACAACCACTAAACCATAAGCACCAAATAGCTCATTTACCAAATATCGAGTGGCATCGGCTAAATTTGAATGTTTTATATAGGCATTTTCAAAAAGTCTTTTTAAATATTTTGCATTTTTTCCTGGACCTAATTTATCAGAAAGCACTTCTAAAACAACTTCCAATCCTTCAGTAGATAACTCTCCTACTGCACCACCAAAACTCCTATCCCATTCTATAGTATTACCCTTAAAGTTAAAATGATTAATTTCTTCAAAATCATGGTCTTCAGTTGCCATCCAATAAATTGGCACAAAATTATACTCTGGGTATTTTACACGTAATTCTTCACATAAATTAAGTGTTGAAACGATTTTATATAAAAAATATAGTGGCCCGGTAAACAGGTTTAATTGATGCCCGGTAGTTATGGTATAAGTAGTATCTAACTTTAACGATGCGATATGATGAGCAGTAGACTCAGACTGTTCTATTGCTTTATATTGTTGCTCTAAAACACTAACTAAAACCTCTCTATTGCTATTTGAAAATTGTTTGGTGTTTATTTGATCCTTGAAATTATCAATATTAGGAAATGTATTATAAAAAGGAGTTAAACTTGAATGTTCATCTAAGTAATCACATAATAATGAAGAAAAATAATTGGTTTCTCTAAATGGAATACTTTCTGCGCGCATGGAGTTGTTTTTTGTAAAGATAGTAGAATTCAAAAATTATATGATTTTCAGTCGGATATTTATACGATGGATAACAAAAAAGAGCTTGATATTTTCAAGCTCTTTTTAGATCGTTTTATATAGAATTATTCCACAATACCATATAAATCAAAATCTTCTGCCTCTATAATCTTAATATTAGCAAACTCCCCTTGTTTCAAGTAAAATTTCTCAGCGTCAATTAACACTTCATTATCGACATCAGGCGAATCAAACTCAGTTCTCCCAACAAAGTAATTACCTTCTTTACGATCTATAATACAACGGTAAGTGTTTCCAATCTTTTCTTGATTCAATTCCCATGAAATCTGTGATTGAATTTCCATAATTTCATTAGCGCGTTGTTGTTTTACCTCTTCTGGCACATCATCAACTAAATTATAGGCGTGTGTGTTTTCTTCATGAGAATAGGTAAAACATCCTAAGCGCTCAAAACGCATGTCTTCAACCCATTGTTTCAAAATTTGAAAATGTTCTTCCGTTTCTCCTGGATATCCAACAATTAAAGTGGTTCTAATAGCCATTTCAGGAACTAAAGCTCTAAACTCACTAATTAATTTGGTGGTTTTTGCTTGTGTTGTACCACGACGCATGGACTTTAATATATCATCAGCTATGTGCTGCAAAGGAATATCTAAATAAAAACAGATTTTTGGTTCTACCTTCATCAATTCTAACACATCCATAGGGAAACCTGTTGGAAATGCATAATGCAAACGTATCCATTCAATACCCTCAACTTTAGCTAAAGCTTTTAGCAATTCAGCTAAATTTCTCTTTTTGTACAAGTCTAAACCGTAATACGTTAAATCTTGTGCGATTAAAATGAGCTCTTTAACGCCATCTGCAGCTAATTTTTCAGCTTCAATTACCAAATTCTCAATTGGTGTAGACTTGTGTTTTCCTCGCATTAACGGAATAGCACAAAACGAACACGGACGATCACAACCTTCAGCAATTTTCAAATACGCATAATTTTTAGGCGTTGTTGTTAATCGTTCACCAATTAGCTCATGCTTATAATCTGCTCCTAATGCTTTTAATAATTGAGGCAGTTGTGTGGTTCCAAAATACTGATCAACATCTGGTATGTCTTTCTCTAAATCTGGTTTATAACGCTCACTTAAGCATCCTGTTACAAACACCTTATCTACATCACCATCTTCTTTTTTCTGCATGTACTCTAAAATAGTATTTACAGATTCTTCTTTTGCATTATTGATAAAACCACAGGTGTTAATAACTACAATATTACCCTCCTCTTCATGAGCTACTTCTTTTCCATTGGCTTTTAATTGTCCCATTAAAACCTCTGAATCATAAACGTTTTTAGAACATCCTAATGTAACTACGTTGATTTTATTTTTCTTAAGTGATTTCGTTCTCATACCTAAATTTTGGACTGCAAATATACAACCAATAATCAAAACTTTATTATATTAGTAAGCTAAACCTATTCATAGCTAATGTATTGAAATTATTCGCCTTATAATTAAATGATAAAATTCACGCTACGCTTTTTACTATTATTCACTACAATTTGTTTTTCGCAAAACAAAGCTCCAGATAGCCTACAGTTATTTTTTGATAGTGCTAAGTATGATATAACTGAAAAGCATCAAACTCAAATCGCAACATTTTTTAAAGGCATTAAGGTTGATGAAGTCCGTCAAATCCGCATCAAAGGGTATACTGATTTTGTTGGCAATCACGTATACAACAACAAACTATCTAAAAAAAGAGCTAAGGCAGCATACACCTATATCACTTCAAATTATCAATTCACTGCTATCGCACAACAGGGCTTGGGAGAATTAGACGACCAAGGTCCAGAAGCTAATTTTGAGGAAGGCAATAGTAAACACCGAAAAGTAGATGTTATACTTTCTTATGAACCACCTAAAGATGTTTACGTAAGTTTATCCAGAAAACAACGCTATTTAAAAACACTACCTAGATTATCCGTAGGAGAAAAATTAAGAGTGCAACATACCAGTTTTTATATCAGCACCGCAAACATTACTAAAACTTCTGAAGAAGACATTGAAGGAATTGTAAAAATATTAAAGGCCTATCCTAAACTACACATATTAATAGAAGGCCATGTTTGTTGTGGCGATAAAGAAGAGTACGACACAAAAGTTGCTACACCAGAAAATTTGGAGCTTTCTACAGAACGGGCAAAAAATGTGTATTTAGAACTGATCAAGCGAGGTGTTAAAAAAGAACGCTTATCTTATAAAGGGTTTGGTTTCACACGACCGTTAGATTTTCCTGAAACTAGTGTGAAAATTCAACAAGAAAACCGACGTGTTGAACTGAAAGTCATCAAACACTAAAAAGGAACGCCACGGCGTTCCTTTTTAGTGTTTGATATACTATGTAGTATTAAGACGTACGGACAATTTTTGCCCCTATTGCTCGTAAACGTTCATCAATACGCTCATACCCTCTATCTATCTGTTCTATATTATGTATTACACTAGTCCCTTTTGCAGATAATGCCGCTATTAATAATGACACCCCAGCTCTAATATCTGGAGATACCATTGTTGTTGCTTTTAATTGTGATTTGAAATCATGACCAATGATAGACGCACGGTGTGGATCACACAGTATAATTTTTGCCCCCATATCTATCAATTTATCAACAAAAAACAAACGGCTTTCAAACATCTTTTGATGTATTAATACACTACCTCTTGCTTGTGTTGCCATAACTAAAACTATACTTAGTAAGTCTGGCGTAAACCCTGGCCATGGTGCATCAGCAACTGTTAATATTGAACCGTCAATATAGTTTTGAATTTCATAACCCTCATTATGTTCGGGGATAAAAATATCATCGCCACGTTTTTCAAGAGTAACTCCTAATTTTCTAAACACTGAAGGAATGTTTCCTAAATTTTTCCAACTGACGTTTTTAATAGTCAGCTCACTTTTAGTCATTGCTGCTAACCCAATCCAACTTCCAATCTCAATCATATCAGGCAACACATTGTGTGTGCATCCGCCTAAATTATCAACACCTTCAATGGTTAATAAGTTAGAGCCCACACCTGTAATTTTTGCGCCCATGCTATTCAACATTTTACACAATTGTTGGATATATGGTTCACAAGCCGCATTATAAATTGTGGTTACTCCCTCTGCTAATACGGCAGCCATCAAAATATTTGCTGTACCAGTTACAGAAGCTTCATCAAGCAACATGTCTGTACCCGTTAAAGTTTCTGCTTCTACACCGTAAAAATATTCTTCACGATTATAACGGAAATTAGCACCTAACTTAATAAATCCTTCAAAGTGTGTATCTAAACGACGACGTCCGATTTTATCACCTCCTGGTTTTGGGATATACCCTTTACCGAAACGTGCCAATAATGGCCCAACAATCATAATTGATCCTCGTAACGAGCTTCCTTCTTTTTTAAAATCTGCAGATTCTAAATAGTTTAAGTTAACATCATCTGCTTGAAATGAATAAGAACCGTGAGCTAATTTTTGAATTTTCACTCCTAAATTCCCTAATAACCCTATCAATTTATTGATGTCAATAATATCAGGAATATTATTTATGGTGACTTTTTCTGGAGTAAGTAATACCGCACAAAGAATTTGTAATGCTTCGTTTTTAGCACCTTGAGGCTGGATTTCTCCTTTTAATTTATGCCCCCCTTCTATTTGAAATGTTCCCATTTAAGTTAGTTTATCTTAATACCGCTTACGGTTTTTGTTATTATTTCTATTGTTGTTTCTGTTACTAGAGTGTTTTGATCCTTTATTGGTGTTTGAGCGTCCTTTTGACTTCAACAACACGTTTGAATCTGTTAACTCTAAATCTTTAGCAGTAATGTCTATACCACCATTAGATAGTTCATATAAATGATTGAAAATTACTGCATCTTCAACCGTATCTTTATTCCAACTTAAAAAGCATTTTTTCATGTGATTAGCAATAGTCACTATTAATGCTTGTTTAAGATCACCTTCTTCCCAACGTAAAGCCACATCTATCATACGCTTGATATTGTTACCATAGAATCGGTATTTTGGAAAGTTTTGTGGATAGGGTAAGCGTTCTGGTTTTGCAGACAGTTCTTCTCGTGATGGTTTTTCAAAAGGTGATTCAACATCCAATTCAAAATTCGAGATTATAAATAATTGATCCCAAAGTTTGTGTTTAAAATCAGCCACATCTCTTAGGTGTGGATTCATATTACCCATCACGTCAATAATAGCCTTAGCTATTTTATTGCGTTCTTCTGCATTTTCAATACTAACCGCATGATCAACCATTTTTTGAATATGGCGTCCATATTCAGGAATAATTAATTTATTGCGTTCTGTATTATACTCTATATTTTCTATCAAAATGTATTTGCTATTTTTAATCTGGCAAACCTGCAGGTTATACCAAGGAAGTAAATTACTCTTGCAAAGTAATAATTTTTAATGAGCTAAGGAATAATTTATAAAGAAATAATTCCTTCAATAACGGTAACTTCTTTATATTTTTTTATCACAGCATCTGCAGAAGTCATTCTCACCTCAATAGACACACTTGTGTACTTTCCGTTTTTAGATTTTTTTGTTGCAATTGCGGCACCCAAATTATCAAATTTACTTACAACTTCTTTTACTTTTAAATCGTTCTCTTTAGTAGGCACAATAAATTTGTATAAATATACAGAAGGGAACACTACGGTGTCTTCTAATTGCGCGCGTAATTTCTTATAAAATTCTTCAGAATTTGTAGATGTACTCATAGTTTTCTTTATGTAATTTTGCAAATATAACGCATAATATTAATCTTAATTACTACATAATTAGTTAATTTGCTTTTTATATAATTTATAGCTCATGGCAATGAAACGAATTCTTTTAATTGGTAGCCCTGGTTCAGGAAAAACTACTGTACTTTCTGAACTTGAAAAACGAGGCTATGTTTGTTTTCAAGAAGTTTCAAGAGAAATTATTCTTGAAGCTCAACAAAGAGGTATTGAGCAACTGTTCTTAAGTAATCCTGATGAGTTTAATCAAAAATTACTATCAGGAAGAATTGCGCAATTTGAAGCCTGTACTCAACATCAAGAGTTTGTATTTATAGACAGAGGATTACCAGATATTATAGCCTATAACAACTATATTAATGTTCCATCAGAACCAAAAGTTATTAAAGCTTCTACAGAGTTGGTATATGATTTTGTGTTTTTATTTCCTGCGTGGAAAAAAATTTTTAAGAATGATAATGAACGTTATGAAAGCTTTGAAGAGGCTTTAAAAATTCAAGACAATTTAAAAGACACTTATGCAACATACGGCTATGAAATTTGTGAAGTCCCAATTGGTGATATTAGCGAACGAGCAAATTACATACTAAATGTTGTAGAATATTCTTAATGCAAATTAAGCCGCTTGACATATTAAAACAGTATTGGGACTACCATGAATTTAGACCTCTACAAGAGGATATCATTAATAATGTTATAGCACAAAAAGATACGTTTGTATTACTTCCTACTGGTGGCGGAAAATCAATCTGTTATCAAATCCCTGCATTATGCATGGATGGAGTTTGTCTGGTTATTTCCCCATTAATCGCTTTAATGAAAGATCAGGTACACAACTTGACTCAAAAAGGCATTAAAGCCATAGCTTTAGACAGCTCTTTGAGTTTTCATGATTTAGATAGAGAGCTAAACAACTGCCTATATGGAGCCTATAAATTCATGTATTTATCTCCCGAACGATTACAATCAGAACTCGTTCTTGAACGTTTAAAACACATCAATATAAACCTAATTGCTGTAGATGAAGCGCATTGCATTTCACAATGGGGAAACGACTTTAGACCTGCATATAGCAACATACAAAATGTGAAGCAGGTGCTTCCTAACACACCTATAATTGCACTTACAGGTAGTGCAAGACCTAATGTTGTGACTGATATTATCAACAAGTTACAACTCAACAGCCCTACAGTTTACAAAAGTTCTTTTAAGCGTAGTAATTTAGCCTACATGGTTTTAAACACTAATGACAAGCAAGGGAAACTGCTACAAATCTTAAAAAAAAATTCGCAACCGTCAATTGTATATGTTCGTAACAGGAAACAAACTAAACAACTTGCCGATTATTTAGTTGAACTGAACATTACTGCTGTAAACTATCATGGCGGACTAACAACTCAAGAGAAAGAAACTCATTTTAATCTGTGGCTCACAAATCAAGCACAAGTCATGGTGGCAACCAATGCCTTTGGAATGGGCATAGACAAGCCCAATGTTAAAACCGTCATTCACTTATCACCCACAGAAAACTTAGAAAACTACTACCAAGAAGCCGGAAGAGCTGGTAGAAATGGTGAAAAAGCATTTGCCATTGCGCTTGTTAACGATAGTGATATTGAATCGGCACACAAGCAATTAACACTTGCACTACCCAATGTTTCTGAATTGAAATTCATCTATAAAAAACTGTGCAGTTATTTAGGCATTGCGTACCAAGAAGGCGAACATATCACCTATGATTTTAATATTTATGAGTTTTGTAAGCGCTATAACTTGAATATTACAAAAACCATAAACGCCATAACATTTTTAGACAGACAAACCGTTTTACGTTTTTCAAAAGAATTTAAAAACAAAACCACGTTGCAATTCTTAGTTGACAATTATACCCTGATTAGGTATATCAGTTCTCATAAACACCATAACACCCTATTAAATTTCATATTACGAAAATACGGTGGTGCATTTGAGCAAACTATCACTATTGACTTAAATTTAATTGCTACACAAATAAAACAACCAAAGGCAGTTATTAAAGAGCAATTACTTACAATAGAAAAAAACAACATTATAAAACTTCAACTGTTTGATTCTGACATCAATATTACTCTACTTGAACCCCGAGAAGATGATAAAACTATCAACCGGATTGCAAAACATCTAACTCAGCAAAATGATTTAAAGTTAGAACAACTCAAAGCAGTAGTCAATTACATACAAGATGACAAACAATGTAAAGAGCAGTTATTATTAAACTATTTTGGAGAGGAATCTAAGACGCCTTGCAAACAATGTTCTTACTGTATTGCTAAAAAAATTTCTGAAAAAGAAAATAGCATTAATTTACACCAAACTATACTCTTAAATTTAAAACAGCAGCCTTTGAGCTCTTCAGAACTACAACAACAATTGCAATGCAGCACTGAAGAACTACTAAACACGTTAGGTGTATTGATAGATGAAACCGTAATTACACTGCTCCCTAATAATAAATATCAGATTAATAATGATTAAAATTATAACTGCTAATGCTACGCATGTTAATGTTATTTCTGAAATTGGTAAAGAAACTTTTCTTGACGCACATGGTCATAGTGCTCCTAAAACAGAACTAGATATTTACACCCAAACCACATATAGCCTTCAAGCAGTAGCTGATGATCTAAACCATCCACAAAATATTTATCACATACTGTATTATAATGATGAAATTGCTGGGTATTCTAAAATTAAATTAAATACACCGTTTAACCACAAAACTCCAGAAAACAGCACAAAATTAGATCGTATTTATTTTTTGAAAAAGTTTTACGGATTGGGTTTAGCCAAAACATTACTTAATCACAACATCAATTGGGCAAAGAACCATAACCAACACGGTATTTGGCTAGCTGTATGGGTGAACAACTTAAGAGCTATAAAGTTTTACTCTAAAGTAGGATTTGAAATAGTTGGCGAATATGATTTCAACATTTCTAAAACTCACTCTAACCCAAACCACATCATGTACTTAAATATTTAATCACATGATGTGGTTTTATAATTACGCAACACTTCGCTTAAAAGTTAAACGTTAGTGACACTAAAAGGTTAGATGTTCGCTCTTCTATTTTTGCTCTTGTAGTTAACCCAGAATTGTATAACTGATGCGTTTTATCTTGATTAGAACCGCTGTAAGCCATATCTAATTTAACACGACCGAAATTACACCCAAATCCTAAAGAATACCCTGTTAAGTCATCAGCTATAGTTTTATGTTTATATGGGCTTTCTTCAAAGCGGTATCCTGCTCTCAAACTCCATTTAGCTATTCTATACTCCCCTCCAACATGAATAGAAGACGTCCCTACCAAATTGTTTTCTATATTTGAATTGACATCTTGATACCTGTTATTTGGTTTCATTTTTATATTATTAAAATCTTGATAGTGGTAATCTACACTTAACAAGCCTCGCTTCCCAAATACAAACGCAGCACTTGTTGATAATTTCATTGGTGTACGCAAATTATAGTCCTCAAACACGTTTACCTGATTTTCATTAATATATCCAATATCAACATCTGCTATGTTAGAGTCAATACGCTGTGATAATTCGTCTGTAATTACATACCATGTTGGCGATTGAAACGACGCTCCTAGCCTCACCACCTTACCTAATTTTCCAATAGCTCCAAGTTGCAATGAAAATCCACTTCCTGTAGTATACAAATAATTATCAAAAACCACATATTCTAATGCCGAAGAGGCACCATACTCGCGTTCTCTTATCCTTGAATCACGTTGTACATCTATAAAATGTCCGTTAAGAGCAGCTCCTAAGTATAATACATCCTTATATTGTGTAGCCACATTAAAATTGAATTTTGAATTTGATCCAGAGCTATTGTAAAAATAATCTTGATTTACTGTAGCATAATCTCCCGTTCCTATATACATGATATTGTCAGGGTCTGTATCATCTACCGGATCAATCACCCCGCCATAATACCCTAAAAAAGCTTGTTGATAATCATACCCATAATTAGATCCTATATCTAAATACGCATCTTCTAAATACTCACCAGGTAATGCTTGAATGTCTTGAAACGCTAATCCATTGGCGTAACTTAAAAAATAAGAATCTATAGAGATGTTACTTCTTCCTGAAATGAAATATTCTTGGTTAAAGTCTTGCATTTGCTGATAATTAATTGCGAACACTAATTTTTTCCAATGACTATCTTCTTTACGGTTATTCAGTACAAATGCGCCCCCCAGTTGATTAATTGATATACTTGATAATGTTGCATTAGTTTGCGTACCAAAATAATTAGCATCATTATTAGTTCCAGAATACATTAATGTTCCTGTTAGCAATGAATTCTTAAATACCGCACTACCTGCTGGATTGCTATTAATAGCAGACAAATCACCACCAAGCGCTCCAAAAGCACCACTCATGGCATTAAATCGTGCTGAACCTTGAGGGTTAACACTACTAAATAATAGTGCATCATTTATATTTTGAGAAAATCCGACAGTGGTTACCAATCCTATAAAAAGTAATATATGCTTCATACGTTGATATTTTATAAAAAAATAGCACCGCTAATGTATTAGCAGAGCTATTTTATATTAATACTATTATACTCTTCCTCGCCTACTTCTGCTTGAACTAGATCTAGGTGTACTTCTTGGTGCTGAACGTGGTGTTACACGAGGACGAGGTGTTGATACTCGCGGTCTAGGTGTAACAGTACGTGGTCTTGGCGTGGTGGCACGAGGGCGCGGTGCTGACGTTCTTGGTCTTGGTGTTACTGTACGCGGCCTTGGTGTTGTTGCGTGAGGACGTGGTGCTGTAGTTCTAGGAGTTACTGTTCTTGGCCTAGGCGTAGTGGCACGAGGACGCGGTGTTACAGTCCTTGGCCTTGGTGAAGTTATACGTCTTCTATCTAAATAACGTCCTGAGTAATTAGCAGCATAACGTCTATTTCTTGGACCGTAAACATACCCATAATTCCTTCTACCATAATAGCCATAGTAAAACGGTCTGTTATAATAATATGGGTAACCATACCAAGAGTTATAATATCCTCCCCAACCCCATGACCAATCACAAAATGCCCAGTCATTATAATAATACCTATCCCAATAGTTATATGGTCTATAAAACGAGTAGTAATATGGTCGTGTATTATATACGTTTATTGTAACATTATCACCTGCATCTTCCCAAGCCCCATAACTCTGGTTTGTAACTTCAGTACTGTGTTCAACAACTGCTTGAGAGCTATAATTATCAACATCTGTAAACACATCATCTTCAACAATATCTCCATAATCTGTAACAGTTCTTCCAAAATACTCTTCGTAATATTTTGAATTATTAGAAGCCGGTTCTTTTACCACAACAACTTTTGAGGTATCTTGAGAGGGTTCTGAACTATAAATACCGTCATCATCATAAGTTGCTGCTTGATAACTTCCACACGCCCCTAACATCATACTTGTTACAACAGCACTAAATAGTGCTATTTTATGCCTTAATTGATAAATATCTTTCATAATCTCTTAAAATTAAATTGTTGAACCTTATAAAAATAGTTAATTTTGCTGAAACTATTTTACAAACAACATATCACAATTTTTGTGCCAAAATACAGTATATGAGTAAGAAACTACCTAAAAGAAGTGAAGATTTTTCACTTTGGTATAACGAATTAGTAAAAAATGCAGGTTTAGCAGACAATTCTGGAGTAAGAGGATGTATGGTTATTAAACCTTATGGTTTTGCTATTTGGGAGCTAATGAAAGAGCAGTTAGATAAAATGTTTAAAGACACTGGGCATCAGAATGCCTATTTCCCAATATTTGTTCCTAAAAGCTTATTTGAGGCAGAAGAAAAAAATGCTGAAGGTTTTGCTAAAGAATGTGCTGTGGTCACTCACTACCGTTTAAAAACAGACCCTGAAGATAAAAGCAAGTTAATCGTAGATCCGGATGCGCAATTAGAAGAAGAATTGATTGTAAGACCAACTTCTGAAGCCATTATTTGGAATACCTATAAAGGGTGGATACAATCGTATAGAGATTTACCTCTACTTATTAATCAATGGGCAAATGTAGTGCGTTGGGAAATGCGTACACGTCTGTTTTTAAGAACAAGTGAATTCTTATGGCAAGAAGGACATACTGCTCACGCCACAAAACAAGAAGCTATTGCAGAAGCAAAACAAATGCATGATGTATATGCTAATTTTGCACAAAACTGGATGGCTATGCCTGTAATTAAAGGATTTAAAAGCGACAGCGAACGTTTTGCAGGTGCAGACGACACCTTTACTATTGAAGCCTTAATGCAAGACGGAAAAGCTTTACAAGCCGGAACCTCTCATTTTTTAGGTCAGAATTTCGCAAAAGCATTTGATGTAGAGTTTCAAACCGCAGAAGGTGGCAAAGAACATGTTTGGGCAACAAGCTGGGGTGTTTCTACTAGGCTTATCGGTGGGTTAATTATGACACACTCCGATGATGAAGGTTTAGTTTTACCGCCTAAATTAGCACCATATCAAGTGGTTATCATACCTTTCTTAAACAAAAAGAAGGAAGAACAAAACGAGCTTCTTATTGCAAAGTCAAAAGAACTAAAAACTGAGCTTGAGCAATTTGGTATACGAGTTCAAATAGACACTGATGTTACTAAACGCCCAGGATTTAAATTTGCAGAATACGAATTGAAAGGATATCCTCTAAGAATGGTTGTAGGACCAAGAGATTTAGAAAACAACCAAGTAGAAATTGCCCGTAGAGATACCAAAGAAAAATCATTACAAAATATCGACGGTATTGGCGCTACAATTAATGAGTTGTTAAACTCTATACAAAACGATTTATTTGACAAAGCGAAAGAATATAGAGACACGCATACAACGGAAGTATCTACGTTTGAAGAATTTAAAGACGCTTTAGAAACAAAAGGCGGATTTATCTCTGCACATTGGGATGGCACAGAAGAAACAGAAGATCAAATAAAAGAGCTTACAAAAGCGACTATTAGATGTATTCCTTTAGACGCTGTAAATGAGGCTGGAACATGTGTGTTTTCAGGGAAACCGTCACAAAAAAGAGTACTGTTTGCAAAGGCATATTAAAAATTTAAAAAAAAAAACGAATTGTTTATTGCAATAGTCAAAAATAGTTGTATTTTTGCACCCGCAATTAAAAACAATTGGCCCATTCGTCTAGTGGTTAGGACGCCAGGTTTTCATCCTGGAAACAGGAGTTCGATTCTCCTATGGGCTACA
>JBMYYK010000021.1:0-37475 GCA_049609325.1 Flavobacteriaceae bacterium
AGTCTTAAGTCTGTAGGATTAAATATTGTTTCAAGTAAATTGTTTGACATACAGCAAAAGTAGTATTTTTACCATTATGGATAACTTGTTTTCTGATGAATACTTTATGAAAAAAGCCCTGCAAGAGGCAGAAATGGCTTTTGAGAAAGGTGAAATTCCTGTGGGTGCTGTTATTGTTATTGATAATCGTGTTATAGCCAGATCGCATAATTTAACAGAGTTGTTGAATGATGTGACTGCACATGCAGAAATGCAAGCCATAACTGCAGCAGCTGATTTTTTAGGAGGCAAGTATTTGAAAAAATGTAAGCTTTATGTGACTTTAGAGCCTTGTCAAATGTGTGCTGGAGCCTTATATTGGTCGCAAATTGACACCGTTGTTTTTGGTGCGAGAGACGCCTCTAGAGGCTATCAACATATGGGTACAAAGTTGCACCCAAAAACTAAAGTTATTAGTGGTGTGCTAGAAGAAGAATGTGCGAACTTGATGAAGCGTTTTTTTATTGAAAAGCGAAATTTAAATTAAAAACGGAGAGCAATTGCTCTCCGTTTTTAATTTAATATGAGTGAAATAGAGTTACTATTTAGATGGTTGCTCAGTTTTTTTATCTTGACCTAAAATATTTTTTTTATTCTCAATGGCTAAAATAAATTGAGGATCTAATTTTAAAGCTTCATCAAAAATAGCTATAGCTTTTTGAGTATTGCTATTATCTAAATTGTATTCAATCAATCCAAGAATATTTAAGAAAGCTGCTTTTAGAGGAGTTTCAATATAGTTGTTGCCTTGAATAAATATTTGGACTTTTTCATCCTTAGTGTTTTGTAAGCCATAATCAATAGTAGATTTTGCTTCACCAAATCGTTGGATGCTAAATTGTAGTTGTGCAAGTTCGTATGCGTCTAAAACATTATTGTTTTTTTGAATTAAAGTCTCGTAGTTTTCAATAGCTTTTTTAGGGTTATTAATATTTTTAAAACTGATAGCTTTTGTTTTTAAAGCCAATTCTGACGTAGATTCACCTACCACTTTCAGTGCCTGCATAGGCTTGTTAGCCTGTAAATACAAGTAGGCTAAGGTGTCTTTTCTAGCTTGAGAAGGAGCTAAAACAGTTAAGTGACTTAACCCTGAAATTGCGCCGTCTAAATCATTGTTTTCAACCATCATTTTGTAATACTTTTGGTAATGATTTACAAGTGCCGTCTCAACAGTTGACCCTTTTTTCTTTTTTTGTGCTTGACTATTGGTAAATGTAACTAATGCAATTACGCATAGGATTATTCTTTTCATGATTTCTGTTTATTGACTATTGTTACGAAAGTATCAAATTATTTTCAAATTTATAATTTAACGCAACACAGATTTTTTCTGATGAAATTTCTTTTGGGGTGATTGCAGCTTTGTCTATACTAATTGGTGGACTTAGGTTTAAATGTTTGCAACTTTCAGTGTAATAGCTTGATTTAGTCGGATGATACGGATTTACTAGGTTAAAAATAGCATTATTAATATTGGTTTTTAAAAGATGTTCAATACAAGAGACACAGTCATCTAAGTGAATGAGGTTAATGCAATCATTTGGGGTGTTCAGTTCTTTTCCTGTTACGTGATAGGCTGGGTGTCTGCCTGGTCCAATTAACCCCCCTAATCGCAAAATTACTGTGTCGAAATGTGTATTGTTTAGTAAAAGGTTTTCTGTTTTTACAATTTGTTCCGCACGATAGTGTGTTGGTGAGGTTTGTGTGTGTTCTGTAATTATTCCTGTTGAGTTTCCGTATACAGATATTGAACTGGTGTAAGTGACACGTTTAATAGTTGATTGTTCTATTTTTGGTAGAAGTTGTTCTATTAATTGAACGTAGTTTTTTGGTTTAGGCGGCATGGTAATGATCAATTCATCAACGTCTAAAAATGTTGTAAGATGATCAGATGGTTGCTGTAAATCAATCTGAAAAGCATGTATGCCAAGAGCCTGTAATACATCGGTTTTTTTTGATGATGTAGCACTGCCGTTTACATGATGTCCCTGATGTAATAAATGTTTTGCTAAGGGTAACCCTAGCCAGCCGCACCCTAATATTGCTACTTTAGTCATTAAAATATATGGTGTTTTTTGTGATAATAGCATCGTTAATCACAAAGGGTTTTGGTATCATATGTTCTTGCCGTTTGTTAACGTTTAATTGCTCATTTTGTAATAAATCATGCGATACTTCTAAGAGTTCTAAATGAGGTTTTGTGTTGTGGTCTATACTAAAGCTGATTTCTAGAGGTTCGTTGTCAACCATAATATAGGTAGCCACTTTTGGACTATCATTATTGAAAAATTTCGATTGGATTTTTGTTGGAACCTTAGTGCCGTTTATACTAAATTTCTTGAAGTTGTTTCGTGTATTTGAATTAATATCTATACTGTATACTGCTCTGTTGGGGAGCACACATAATTTAACATGTCTGGTGTTATTAATGATTGTATCTACAGAAATGTGAAGTTCAGATTGCGGTATTTTGATTGCTTTTGCTCTAGCCACATTGCTAAATGTAGTGTTGTATTTACTACCAAAGTTTATTTCTGAAGTTTTAGAAATGGTGTCATTAAAATAGATATTGTTCCAATCGTCTAAAATGTCATCATAAGTTAGCCAGTAACTTTTTTTAGTGTCATTATCTTGTAAATACACTAAACTGTTTGGTTTGGGCTGCAGCGGTGTGAAACTACTATTTAAGTGCGCGATTAAGAAAACGATTCCGGAAGCTAAAAATAACAAATGCCCGAGTGATTTTTTACGTCTTATAAAACCTAAAACTGGTAGCAACAAACCACATAATAATACGGTTAAAACACTTGCCGACACAACTATTTTTAAGCCTAAAGCGATAGGGAATTGCGGTATAAATGGCACAAATATAAAAATGGCAGGCAAACACAATAAGGTCATGGCTATAATGCTTGGCTTTTCTTTTTGCAGTAAAACAAAGAATAAACCTAAAGCAAAATATAGCGGAATAATAAAGAAACTAGCCCCTTCTAATACCTGAGAGATGATCAGGTTTATAATCAACCAAATGGTTAATGGTGCTACTAACAGTTCTTTCGTATTGTTTGGAGTATAGACCTTTTTATAAATATAAAAGATAATGCTCAGGGCTAGTAATACAAAGAACAAAATATACAAATGTCCGTTATATGTAAAGCCTTGTAGTAGTTCTGAGTAATGTGGATACAGACTTAATATTGCTTTCCAGCCTAAAAAACCAACTAACCCGTTAATGGATATAGCAGAAATAAACGCTATGAACCCTTTGCTAATGTCTTTATTTAGGAGTCTTTTTTTACGCTTACCATATACAATTAGAATTATAAACAATAGGAATGCAATAATAACAAGCGGTAATATCCATGTAAAAGGGTAGGAATGCATGCCTAAAGGTGTGTTAAAATATACATTGTTTTCCGTACTATCTAAAGCCGTTAAATTAGCATTACTGAAATAATGTAATAAAGGCATAAGGTAACTGGCTTGGTGTGATAAGGTGTTGTTATCAAGACGCTCAGGAATGTCTAAAGCAGAGTGGTAATCATAATGATCATCAATAAACGCGAAATTAAATCCTTGAATATTGGCTTGTTTTCTAAAAGCCGTTAAATCGGTATCATTAGGTAATTTTTTATAAATGCTATAGGCTAAAGAGTTAGCTACGGGATATTCCGGATTGGCTTTGATAAATTCATTCATTAAAGCTGCATTCCCATCATTGGTTTCTACCAATGTAAATGAAGGACCGCCACTTCCTCTGGCTTCAAAATTTAAAATTAATCCAATGTCTTTAGTCCATGGGTGTTCATTTACAAATAACCGTGCACCATTTAGGCCAAGTTCCTCGCCATCAGTAAGCAGTAGTATGATGTCATTTTTATGTGGTGTTCCTTTAGCAATAAACGCTCTAATACCTTCTAAAATTGTAGCTACGCCACTTGCGGCATCACTGGCTCCTTTAGAGGAGTATCCTGCACTATCATAATGGCTCATGATGGCTAAAGCTTTAGAGTTGTTAGTCCCTTTAATTCTAGCAACAATATTTTTCACTTTAGCAAAATTTCCCCATTCACTAAAACTATTGCCTTCTTGTATGTGTACCTCTAAACCTAATTTTTCTAACTCATATATAATGTAATCTAATGCTTTGTCATGCGCTTTTGTGCCAACGGCATGGGCTTCATCACCTAACACTTGAACATGTTTAAAGGCTCTAGTGTTTGAAAATTCTGTTGATGAAGGTTGCTCTATAAAATTAGCAAGAGGAAGTTGTGTTTTGATACTTGTATATGCAGCTATACACAGTATGATTAAGGCGAGGATTTTTTTAAACATGATACAGAGTTAATTTTTTTTAAAAGAATAGGAAGTGATTTGATGTATTATTCTTTTCGCTTTACGAGAGCATAATAATCGTTATCTAATGGTAAATACCCTTGGTTGTACACAAAATAATATACTGTGCCTATTTTTGTAGTATATGTAGAGGTGAAGTAAGAAAAATCAAATCCTTTTTCAATGAGTTTACTTCGTGAGGTTTTTGTTTTTTCATCTGGGTTCAATTCTTCTAAAATGCGCCAGTTTTTCCTTAACCTGTTGTTAATATTCCGAATAAGGTTTTTAGAATCTTTATTGATTCTGTTGTTGTATTCGTTTCTACAACTGTCATTACAAAACTTTTTATCTGCCCGCCCTTTTATAGGACTCTGGCATTCTATACAGATTTTTTCCATGTCTCATTTGCGTTTTTTTAGATACAAAAAATGAATTTTTCATTGACATATTGCTTTTTAGGTTTATTTCTCCACTAGTTCGAGAGCTTTGTCAGTTAGTCTTTTTTTAAGTTTTACGATACTATCAATATCTGGGATATCAAGCTTATCACCATTAATTTCAATTTTTTGGTACTTTGGAGTAATGTACAAATCACAAACTTTTTTATTTTTTTTGCCATCTAAGATAATGGCAAATTTGCCTTTGTAATCTTGGTATCCAATAGATTTTGTTTCTATTTTTTTGTGTTGGGCTAAAATGGTTTTTATAACATGAAAAACTTTCATTTCTTCATGAGTAGTTATGATGCCTGAATTTGCTCTTTCAGATTCATCAATGATGAGTTTATCTAAAGCTGTACGAATTGAAATTGAGTTGATGAGCTCTTTTATTTGTTTTTCTATGCTTTCAGATAGTCTATTACCTCCCATATTCGCATAAATAGCTTTTACAAAATCTCTAGAAGGTTGTGCGAATTCAGAAAATAATGCGTCTTCAAAGCCCTCAATAAAAAATAAGTCTTGAGCATTTGTAATAATTTCCTTTATGTTAATTATTGTACCATAAAACTTAGCTAATTGATCAAAGTTGTTACTTTCAAGATTACTCCAATCAAATGTAAATATAGGTGTTGGATGTAACCCCACATTACCATTGTTATTTCTACAATAAAATTGATATACTACTCCGTTTGTTAGAATCCCTATTTTTGAATCATTTGTATTATTGAAATATTCATTTAATTGTGATAAATGCTTGCTATTTAGTTTTGTTGAAGATTTTTTTACCTCAATAATTATCTCTGGTTTATTTCTATAAGTAATTGCATAATCTACTTTTTTGCCATTTAAATTTCCAAAATCTGCATTGTATTCAGGTATTAAATTACCACTTTCAAAACCTCTATTAAACCTGAGAGCTTCAAAAAATGGTTCAACTAAATACATTCTTGTTTTGGCTTCGTTATCTGATAATTCTAGACTCCTATTAAAATCAAAATTTGATAATATTTTTTTTAATTCTTTTGTTATCTGTTGAATGTTGGCCATAATTTTATTTTAAGTATTAATTATCATCTTACAAGATACTAAAAAATCCGTTTACAAACGGTTACAAGTATTTACAATTGACAGTAAGCGGGTAACAACCGAGTAAAAGAAAGAGGCTAACCTAACTTTGCAGTGTCGAAACATCAGAACTCGATAAGTATTAACTGTTTAATAATAAAGAAAACGTCATGAACACATTAAGAAACAAAGTACAGTTGATTGGGAATTTAGGAACTCAACCAGAAATCATCACATTAGAAAGTGGAAAGAAATTAGCGAAATTTACAATGGCAACCAATGAAACTTATAAAAATGCTAAAGGGGAAAAAATTACAGATACACAATGGCACAATATTGTGGCATGGGGACATACCGCACATATTATTGAACAGTATGTGAATAAAGGCGAGGAACTCGCTATAGAGGGTAAATTAACGTCTCGCAGTTATGATGATAAGAATGGTCATAAAAAATACATTACTGAAGTTGTAGCCAATGACATACTCATGCTCGGAAAAAAGTAATTAGAAACCTAATTGCAATAAAAAAGGCACTATGTTTAGTGCCTTTTTTTGATTGGTATCTTATAATCTATCTGGATTGTAGCCTAAATAAGGTTCCTCAGTTTCTTTAAAAATTACACCATAATCTTCTAATTCTTTTAAAATTGGGGTGTATATTTCTTTTGTTATAGGCAATTGCACACCTGGTGTAGTAATTTTACCATTTAAAATTTGCAGCGTAGCTATGGCAACCGGTAAACCAACAGTTTTAGACATAGCTGTAAAAGTTTGATTATCGCCTAAAATAACCATTTTAGAATCTATTTGTCGTTTTTCACCATTAAGTTGGTAGCCAAATTTATGGTACATCACTATCATATCTTTATCCTCTTCTTGAAGAGTCCAAGAATCTAAAAGTATCTTCTGTAAGATTTGAGCCGGAGTGGCTTTTACAAGGCCAACTTTTTTAGTTGCACTAAATAAATCTAACTCTAAAAATTTATCCCAAATCACATCATCTTGATCTATTTTTAAGCTGTGACGAAACTTTAATTCTACAGAATCTGTTGGGCTATATGGTAAAAAAGAGTTCACAAAATCACGGTAACTCATGTTCTCAGAATCTTCAATGATATAGGAGTCGTCGGTCATTCCTAAAGTAATAAAACAATTCCATGCTTTAGAGTAACCAACGCGTCTAATAGTACCTCGGTATAGCGTAGGAATATCATCTAAACCATACACGCTTCGGTAACTTAAAGAATCTCTATTGGCGTAAGCTTCAAATTTCCCATACCCTTCTACCTCTAAAAATTCGGTACGTCTGAACAATCTGTTGTAAGGAATATACTTGTATTTACCTTCTTGAATGAAGGTGGCTGCTCCACCTTGTCCTGCTAATACTACATTTCTTGGGTTCCAAGTGAACTTGTAATTCCATAAGTTGGTATCGCTTTCAGGTGCTACTAAGCCTCCGCAAAATGATTCGAATAATAGCATTTTCCCGCCTTTGTCATGAATTCTGTCAATAACTTGCATGGCACTCATATGGTCTAAACCTGGGTCAAGACCAATTTCATTCATAAACACTAAGCCTTTGGCTTTGGCATCAGCGTCTAAAGCTTGCATTTCAGAACTAATATAGGATGCGGTAACCATGTGTTTGCCAAATGTGACACAATCTTTAGCCACTTCTACATGAAAACGTGCAGGAAGCATAGACACCACAATATCTGCATTTTGCACAGCAGATTTTCTGTCTGATTCATTAAAGATGTCTAACGTAATTGCTGTGGCATTAGGATGCCCGTTTATAAGGTGTTCGGCATGATCTACAGATAAATCGCCAATGGTAATATGCAGGTTTTCTTGTTCAGATTTCCCTATTAAATATGTGATTAAATTAGAAGCAGATTTCCCTGCGCCGATTACTAAAATTTTTCTCATTTTTGTATTATGATTTATTGTAGTCTAGGTTGTATATAGTAACAAATATATAACTCTACAACTAACTAAACCAATATAAAATGAACAAAAGAATATTAATTTTTGCCGCAATTTTTGCCGTGGCAGCAATAGTTTTAGGAGCATTTGGAGCTCACAAACTGAAAGAGTTATTAACGCCTGAACAATTAACATCATTTGAAACGGGAGTGCGTTACCAAATGTATCATGCGTTATTATTACTGTTTTTAGGGCAGTTTTCAGGTATAAATGACGCAGCTAAGAAAAAAATATTTTACGTTATTACTCTTGGGATTTTCTGTTTTTCTGGATCTATTTACCTGCTTGCAACTCGTAGTATTTTAGGGGTAGAGCTGTCGTTTCTAGGGCCCATAACTCCAATAGGAGGCTTGCTTTTTATAGCAGGTTGGATACTCTTGTTAAGAAGTTTTATGAACATAAGCAAAGCTTAACTGCTTATTGCAGGTATTTTTTATTACTTTTGACCTTTATAACTAAACTCAACATAGTACAACACACTATTATTATGGCTGATAATGATACAAAGAACATGATTTCATTAGATCAATATGGAATCAAAAATGCAAAAATTAATTACAATTTATCTGCAGATGAATTGCATGATGTAACCATAGCAAAAGGTCAAGGCGTTGAAGCATCTTCTGGTGCTTTAGCAGTTAATACAGGTGAATTTACAGGACGCTCTCCAATGGATAGGTTTATTGTAAAAGACGCTAAAACAGCAGATAAAATCTGGTGGGGAGATATTAATATTGCTTTTGATGGTGATAAGTTTCAAAAATTATACGATAAAGTAACAGCATATTTGTCTGACAAAGAAGTATTTGTTCGTGATAGTTATGCGTGTGCTGATGACAATTATAAATTAAACATTAGAGTAGTTAATGAGTATCCATGGTCAAACATGTTTGCTCATAATATGTTTTTAAGACCTACAGAAGCTGAGCTTGAAAACTTTACTCCAGAATGGACTGTGATTAATGCTCCAGGATTTATGGCAGATCCAGCAGTTGATGGAACACGTCAGCATAACTTTGCTATTTTAGATTTTACAAGAAAAATTGCTTTAATAGGAGGAACTGGATATACTGGAGAAATTAAAAAAGGAATTTTCTCAGCATTAAACTTCATTTTACCGGTTGATAAAAATACCTTACCAATGCACTGTTCTGCAAATGTTGGTAAAAACGGAGAAACTGCAATTTTCTTCGGGTTATCAGGAACAGGGAAAACAACCTTATCATGCGATCCTAACCGTAAATTAATTGGAGATGATGAACACGGATGGACTAATGAAAATACAGTATTCAACTTTGAAGGAGGATGCTATGCAAAAGTAATTGATTTATCTGCTGAAAAAGAACCGGAAATCTATAACGCTATTAAACGAGGAGCAATTCTTGAAAACGTGATTATGGATGCTGAGGGAAATGTAGATTTTGAAAATACGTCTATCACACAAAATACACGTGTAAGTTACCCAATTTATCATATTGATAATATTCAAACGCCATCAATAGGAAAGAATCCAAAAAATATATTCTTTTTAACTGCTGATGCTTTTGGAGTATTGCCTCCAATATCTAAATTAACTCCAGGTCAGGCTGCGTATCACTTTATTTCTGGGTATACCGCAAAAGTTGCTGGGACAGAAGCAGGAATTGATGAGCCATTACCAAGTTTTTCTGCTTGTTTTGGTGCGCCATTTATGCCTTTACACCCAACAAAATATGCAGAAATGCTAAGTGCTAAAATGCAAGAAGCAGGTGTAAATGTATGGTTGGTAAACACTGGATGGACTGGTGGTGCCTACGGTACAGGAAGCCGAATGAAATTGAAGTACACTCGTGCTATGATTACAGAAGCTTTAGAAGGTCGTTTAGATAATGCTGATTTTGTACAACACCCAATATTTGGGTTAGCTATGCCAACTACATGTGAGAATGTACCTGATGAGGTGTTGAACCCTAAAGGAACATGGTCTGACGCAGCAGCATATGATGCTAAAGCTAATGAGTTAGCAGCATCATTTAAAAAGAACTTTGCTAAGTTTGAAGATTATGCTAACGAAGAAATAATGAAAGGTGGGCCAATTGTATAAAACGGTTCATATATAATCATAAAAAAAGCCCAATAGTATTGGGCTTTTTTTATGGCTAAAGGTTAAGTTTAGTACGGACCGTCACTGCAGTTTTCTTCAATTGAAATAAATAAGTTTGAAAAAAGTTGATACCTAGACTGGACAGTTGATATAAGTGGATTATGGATTTTTTGAGCGTAAATATGCTTTTTCATTTGGTCAATTGTTGACACTCGTTCAGCATCGTTTTCAACAAGTTTGTTGTAATATACTGTTATGGTATTATCATCAGAGTTTAAGATAGATACTGCTTTTTTAACGAGTAAATAATATTCTGATGATTTAAGTAAATCAGTGTTATAAAATGACTTTAAAAGCAATTTATGAAGGCTAAGTAGTTCATCAATAGTTTGTAGATTATTTGTAATATAATTATCCCATAGTTTTTGATTATGACTAGGAATATGATTTAGGGCTTTAATCTTATTTTTTATGGTTGTATAACGCGTATTAAAAAATGCAATTTTTGCATCAATATCCGCTTCGTTTTTTGAGTTATACCACGATGAAAATATGTTTTGCCGATCTGTGTTATAGATGTCAGCTATTTCATAAGCGCGCTGCATTTGTACATCATTAAAGTCTTTAGCATAATAGAAACCTGTATAGTCACAAATAGCCTCACCCCATATATACTGATTTGTTTTATTAAAGTAGTTTTCTGAAAAATGATTAGAATCTTCTGAAAAAGCTATTTTATCACCATTACCTAAATAGAAAAACTCAGGCTCAATATTGCTTGTTTTTTGATATGTCCTACTTACCCATGCAGAGCCCCATTGAAGTGTTGACTCATCTTTAATTATGATTTGATTATTTGAAAAGGTAAATTGTAATTTGCAACCTTCATTTGTTTTAGACAGGTATTCTGCATAATTTTTATTAATAGTTAACTTAGTAAATAGTTGACTTGTGCTGTATGAAGGCGCAGCTTTAGAAACCTCTAACCGTATAAAATAAATGTTACCAGTATCATGAACAAGTTGTATTTGGCCTATAGATTCTTTTTCAATGTCAGATCCAAATTGGTAAGTGCCAGACAAGAGCTTTGAATTTTGTGCACTTGAGTAATAAGTTATACTAAAAATAAGGAGTAGTGAGAATTTGTAAAGGTTTTTCATAGCTTGATTTGAATACTATAAATATAGTCAAATATCAAGCCAAAATTATTTTATCTTAATGTGAAGAAAACTTTTTAAAGAATATGTATCTTTAGGGAGTTGTTGTTAAATAGATACAATTAGAAATAGTAAAGATCACGTAATGATACATACTAACTTATGGAAAATACCTATAATAATCTAAATTTAAAAAATAGGTTTAAGCAAGTATTGCTTGTTGGAAGTTTGTGTGGTGTGTTAGCTCACCTATTTTGTGTGGTGTATTTTTATTTTACAGGTGTTAGAGAAATGTTTTATTATGACATTTGTATTACTTTTTATTTCGTAACGCTTGGTTACTTAGTATATAATAATTACAATTTGAAGTTAATTTTTATTGCTGCAAGTATAGAAATGGTACTTCATGGGTATCTCTGCTCATACTATGTAGGTTATGAGTGTAATTTTATCTTTTTTGTTTTAGCATTGCCTTGTGTATTCTTGTTAGATAGTACCTGGAAATCCTGGCAATTGATTAGCTATCTGTTCATAGTTGTTATTCTGTTTTCACTAAATTATTTTATATTTTCAGACATTAAGCCTATTTACGAATTGTCAGAGAGTTTACGATCAAATACAGGGATTGTGATGAGTTATATCACGGCTGGAATGATTTTCGCTATTCTCTTTTATTTTAGTAAGGTTGCTAATACAAATGAGAGTTCTCTTAAAGAAGTATGTCTAACATTACAAAATAAAAATGAGGAAAATAAAGCGATGATGAAGGAAATACATCATCGTGTAAAAAACAATTTACAAGTCATCAATAGCTTGTTAAGAATGCAGTCGAGGTTTGTAAAAGATGAGAATGTTGTTACCATGTTTAAAGATTCTCAAAAACGAATTATGACCATTGCTGCGTTACACGAAAAGCTGTATAACGCTGATAACCTAAAAGAAATTAATGTTAAAACACATATTGAATCTTTAGTAAGAGAACTGATTGAAGGCTATAGTGTAAAACAAAACATACGTTTAACTATAAATATAGAGCCTATTTATTTAGGGCTTGATACTTTAGTGCCGTTGGGTTTAATTATAAACGAAATCATTACCAATGCACTAAAACATGCATTTAATGACAGTTCTGATAATGCTATAGCCTTGTCATTATCTCGTACAGACAATGAACTTTTTGAATTGGTAGTGAGTGATAACGGTAAAGGGTTTAAGGCCAATGATGTATCTCAAAACGGCTTGGGGCAGAAATTAATCACAATTTTTGTAAAACAGCTGAATGGTACTTTGGAGTTGTCAAATCAAAAAGGAACCACTTATAAGATTGTTTTTCAGGAAATTACCCATGTGTAAAGCCCTTAAAGACTAGCTGTGTACTAATGCGCTTCTAACCAATTATCTCCTAAACCAACTTCAACATCTAAAGGAACAGCCATTTTTAACGCGTTTTCCATTTCAAATTTCACCATAGTTTTTAGGCGTTCTTCCTCTTGTTTTGGCACGTCAAACACCAATTCATCATGTACTTGCAGTAGCATTTTAGATTCGAAGTTTTCGGTTTGTAATTTTGAATGAATGCTAATCATGGCCAATTTAATAATATCTGCAGCACTACCTTGAATAGGTGCGTTTACGGCATTACGTTCATCTCCAGCGCGAACAATGGCATTTTGAGAGTTGATATTTTTCAAGTATCTACGACGTTGTGAAATGGTTTCTACATACCCATGATCTCTTGCCAAATCTACTTGATTGGCCATATACGCTTTTAGTTTCGGATACGTTTTGTAGTAATTGTCTATTAACTCCTTAGCCTCTTTACGAGATATGTTTTGTTGCTGGGCTAAAGTAAAGGCACCCTGACCATATATGATTCCGAAATTAACAGCTTTGGCATTACTTCGTTGTTCTCTGGTAACCTCTTCTAGCGGGACACCGAATACTTTAGCTGCCGTAGCAGCATGAATGTCATCACCGTTAACGAAAGACTCTATCATGTTGTCATCTTGGCTTAAAGCAGCTATTATGCGTAATTCTATTTGCGAGTAATCTGCAGCAACAAGAATATGATTATTGTCTTTAGGAATAAAGGCTTTCCTAACCTGTCGTCCACGTTCAGTTCTGATAGGAATGTTTTGTAAATTAGGATTATTAGAACTTAAACGACCAGTAGCGGCAACAGCCTGATGGTAATCTGTATGAATTCGTTGTGTTTTAGGATTCACTTGATTTGGCAGGGCATCAACATAAGTGTTTTGTAGTTTTATTAAACTACGCCATTCTAAAATATCCTGAATAATTTGATGCTCCTTAAGTTTACTTAAGACGTCTTCTGAGGTTGAATATTGCCCGGTTTTAGTTTTTTTAGGCTTATCTACTAATTTTAAATCTTCAAACAATACTACGCCAAGTTGTTTAGGAGATGCTAAGTTAAATTCTTTGTTTGCCGTTTTATAAATTGCCAGCTCTAAAGTTTTAATGTCTTTTGAAAGCTCTTCAGATAACGAGTTTAAAAAATTGACATTAACATTAATTCCTTCTAGTTCCATAGCAGTTAATACAGGAACCAATGGCATTTCAATAGTTTGAAATAGTGTTTTAGTATCGGTGTCTACCAACTGTTTTTGAAACAATTGTTTCAACTGAAAAGTAACATCTGCATCTTCAACTGCATATTCAGTTTGTTGATCTAATGGCACTGTTCTGAACGACTTTTGATTTTTTCCTTTTTTGCCAATTAAACTTTCTATAGCGATAGGTTGATAGTTTAAGTAAGTTTCAGATAGTACATCCATGTTATGACGCATATCCGGATTGATAAGGTAATGCGCAAGCATGGTATCAAACAACGGACCTTTAACACACATGTTATAGTTGTTTAATACTTTGATGTCATACTTAATATTATGCGCTATTTTTTCAATATGTTCAGCTTCAAAAAAAGCTCTAAAATCTTCAATAAGTTGTTGAGTTTGATTTTGATCTTCTGGAAATGGAATGTAATATCCCTTATGGGCTTCCCATGAAAATGATATTCCCACCAATTCCGCTTCAAACGTATTTAAGCTCGTTGTTTCGGTGTCAAAACAGACTGAGTTTTGTGTCATCAGCTGTTTAAGGAATAGCTGTCTCGCAAAATCAGTATCTATAAATTGGTATACATGTGCTGTATTTTCTGCGGTTTTATAACCAGAAATCACAGGTTGTCCATTTTCAGAATTTATATCTCCACCAAATAAGGAGAATTGTGTGTCTGTTGAGGTAGGCTCTTTTTTATTGATGTCTTTTTTTGTACTATCAGGTGTAGATTCAACAGATTGATCTAAACCATATATTTTTTCAAAAGTAGTTTGTAAGCGTCTAAATTCTAAATCTTTAAATAGGGTTGTTACAAGAGTTGCGTCTGGTTTTGAAACATAAAAGTCTTCAGGAACAAATTCTACAGGACAATCTAAAAGTATGGTTGCAAGTTGCTTTGAAAGTAAGCCAAGTTCAGCATTAGCTTCTACTTTTTCTTTCATTTTCCCTTTTAAATCTGCAGTATTAGCTAAAAGGTTTTCCATTGAACCGTAGGCTTTCAAGAATTTTTTAGCTGTTTTATCACCAACGCCTGGCAAACCAGGAATATTATCTACCGCATCGCCCATCATTCCTAAGTAATCAATCACTTGTTCTGGGCGTTCTACTTCAAATTTTTCTTGCACTTCAGGTATACCCCAAATTTCAATACCATTACCCATTCTGGCAGGGCGATACATAAAGATGTTTTCTGAGACTAATTGCGCAAAGTCTTTATCAGGAGTAACCATATAAGTAGTGAAGCCTTCTTTTTCGGCTTTTTTAGCAAGTGTTCCTATCAAATCATCCGCTTCATAACCAGCAACTTCAATAATTGGTATATGCATGGCTTTTAAAATGTCTTGAATGATTGGAACTGCTATGCGAATTGCTTCTGGGGTTTCCTGACGGTTGCTTTTATATTCAGGAAATAAATCATTTCGTAAATCACTCCCGCCTTTATCAAAACAAACCGCTAAATATTCAGGCTTATCTTTACGTAATATTTCAAATAAGGAATTGGTAAACCCCATTACTGCAGAAACGTCTAGCCCTTTTGAATTAATTCTTGGGTTTTTAATTAAAGCGTAGTAACCACGAAATATTAGTGCGAAGGCATCTAATAAAAATACTCTTTTTTCTGCAGACATAGTTGAAACATTGAATTATGAAAAGTAAAAATATAAAAACGAACCGAGTAATAGTTGTTAAAATTTATGGAAATGAAATTCAAGTGAGCATCAAATTATTACCTTTGAAAAAAATCCTAAAAAATGTCTAGATTTTTTATAACATTATTCATCTTTTTACTCTTCTTTTTTTTAATAGAAGTGTATGCATTTCAGGCGTATAAGGTGCTTGTGAAAGATAAGTTTTATCGTTGGGTATGGATTGGTCTATCGGCATTAGTATATATGCCATTTTTAATAGTACTTTTTACATATTCAAGAGCAAACGGACAAACTCCAAGTTTTCAATATGCGTTTTCATTATTGTTAGTGTTTTTATTGCCTAAGCTAATTTTAGTTGTAAGCATGTTTGGCGAAGATGTGTACAGAATGCTTGTAAAAGGATTTAGAATGTTGGGTGGTGCAGAGGTGAAGTCAATGCCAAGTCGCCGAAAATTTATAGCTCAATTGGCTTTAGGTATAGCCGCAATCCCATTTGCGTCGTTTTTATATGGTGTTACCAAAGGGAAGTACAATTTTAAAGTTTTAAAATACGAATTGGAATTTGATGACTTGCCGGACGCGTTTGAAAATTTCACTATTACTCAAATTTCAGACATCCATTCAGGGAGTTTTACTGATAAGAATAAAGTACAATATGCTGTAGATTTGGTTGCTGAACAGCAATCTGATATGCTATTGTTTACCGGTGATATTGTTAATAATAAAGCAGAAGAAATGGATGATTTCATTGATCTGTTTTCAATGCTAAAAGCTCCTTACGGACAATATTCAGTTTTAGGAAATCATGATTATGGTGACTATGCAGAGTGGAAAACCAAAGCAGATAAAAAAGCGAATTTTCAAGCTGTAAAAGATATTCATAAGCATATAGGGTTTGATTTACTGCTCAATGAATCACGATTTATAGAAAAAGATAATCAACGATTAGCTTTAATTGGTGTAGAAAATTGGGGTAAAGGTTGGAAACAAGCCGGTGATTTAAAGAAAGCTTCAGAACAAGTGAATCAAAATGACTTTAAAGTACTTATGAGTCATGACCCTTCTCATTGGGAATACCAAGTAAAAGAAAACGATTTTAATTACCAGCTAACCCTAAGTGGTCATACTCATGGTTTGCAAATGGGTATTGAAATTCCTGGTTTTATCAAATGGAGCCCGTCAAGCTTTATTTATAAACAATGGGCGGGATTGTATGAAGAATACGGCCGTTACATTAATGTAAATAGAGGGTTTGGGTTTCATGGTTTTGCTGGTCGTGTAGGAATTTGGCCAGAAATTACTGTCATCAAACTGAAAAAGAAAACACGTAGCGCCTAAATTATTTTTTTGTATCTTTAGAAGATACCTAATAAAAAAATCATAGTGCTATGTCTAAGTTTGGGGAATTAATAGATGTTTCAGTACCGGTGTTATTAGATTTTTATACCACTTCAGATAGTCCATCTGAGGCCATGCATCCAGTAGTAAGAGATGTAGCATCTGCAATGGGTGATGCTGCAAAGGTGATAAAAATTGATGTGGATAAAAACCCGCAATTGGCTGAAGCACTTCGTGTAAAAGGCTTGCCAACATTAATGATATACAAATCTGGAGAGATGAAATGGCGTCAGTCTGGAGAGCAAGATGCAAATACCCTTATTGAACTTATTAAAGAATATGTTTAAGCAGGGAGAACCTCAAATTTAAATCCTTTTTCTGAAAAATAGTCCAAAGTTTTAGGTAAGCAATATTGTAAATTTTGAAATGCTTTCACACTATCATGAAAAACGACAATACTACCATTAGTTGTGTTGTGTAATACATTGTGCAAACATGTTTCTGGACTGATAGTTTGATCAAAATCTGCGCTTAACACATCCCACATAATAATATTATAGCCTAAGGCGTGTAGTTTTTTTGCAGTATGCGGTGTGATTTTCCCGTACGGAGGACGGAATAACCTCTTGTTTACATCACAATTGATATGTTTCTCAAGTATTGTCGTAGTCTGTTCTACATCTTTTAAATAGGTTGTTTTTGATGTTTTCCAGTTGTTTAAATGGTAATTGGTATGATTCCCTATGCGATGACCATTACTATTAATTCGATTTAAAATATTGGGGTTACTCGTTATATTTTTTCCGATACAGAAAAATGTGGCTTTGGCGTTATATTGGTTGAGTACATCTAACACCCAATCTGTAATTTCAGGAGTAGGGCCATCATCAAAAGTTAAGTAAATAACGTTGTCATCGGTTTTATAATTCCAAATGAGTTTCGGAAATAGCCGTTTGATAATATTTGGTGTTTTTACAAAATAATGCATAAAGGTAAAGGTATGACAAATTATTTTGTGAGATGAAATCTTATGTTAAACTTAAACACTTCTCTCTATAATTATAGAGAGGAGTGCTGTTTAATTATAATCCGGTTTTTGTGGAGTCTGGTTGGATTACAGTGTTTTGGTTATCTGTAGGCATAAAGAAGGTTTCCAAATCGTCTAACTTTTTGTCAAAAATTGCTTTCTCTTTAGAGAAAAACAGACTGTCTTCATGTTTATCAATGATGCGTAAAAGCTTTTTATAGTCAGTAATATCCATAAGGACTTGTTCAGCATAGCTGTACATTTGCTCCTCACTTAATTTGCTTGCAGCATCTAAATTACGTTGTACTTTAGATGATTCTAATAAGTATAATTGTCTGGCTTCATTACGTAAATTAGCTTTATACAAGCCTTCTATTAAACGGTCTAAACTAATGCCGTAATTGATACGTTGCATTAATGGTTTAAACGGTTTTATAGCAGTTAAATAGTAAGGTACTTCAGTTTTTATGACGTTGATGTCTTTATTCTCAATACCAGTAATGATAATGGTTTTGTAACGTTCTAAATCGGTTAAAATATCGTCTGCAATTAAGACTTGCTCTTCTATAGGTAAGTTTGAATAGTAATTTAGATGATCTTTGTACATGGCTGCTAAATCATTATACACTCCTCTGGCTTTTTGAGGTTTGTTAATTTGATAATATCCAGCAACAAAAGGCTCTACAAGCGTATACAGTTTAAATTTATCTACCGGCATTTTTTCCATAGCTAAATCTAAAAGGTTTTCAGCCATGTCAAATTTCTTCTCGTCAATTAGTTTTTCGGCAACACGAGCTATACTTGCTCTATAGCTAAAAGCGTTGGTACGAGTTTCAACATCATGATAGATCTCCTCACTACCAGAATTCCCCCAATCCCAAGCCATAATTTTCTTGTAAGCAGAATCACTATCAATGTACCCCATGTCAAACGGATTTTCTTTTGTGATAGGTGTATGAATAGGGACAAGTTTGTAGACTAAACCATCATATTGTAAATAGTCCTTTAACCAAATAAATTCAGCTGGATCATTACTACCACCAGAAAAATAAATAGGACGCTCCCAATTGTTGTTTGCTAAGATATCAAGCATTAACAATTGATTTTTCCCTAATTGATCATTTTTGATATGTAAGTACATGTTTGATACAATTTCTCCTGCATGTTTTTGAGGCACAATGTTGTTTTTTAACACCGCATCTTTATCTACCGGAACACGAATGTTTTTAGTAGGAAAGGTGTTGTATTTTTGACCACTTTGCATTTCTACCTTTACATCTTCTTTATCAAGAGCGATAAAGTCGAGCAAACGTTTTATTGTAATGGTATCTTTGGTGCGCTCTTGAAATAAGGTGGCATCACGAGTACCCCATTTATACTGATCATGGTTAAGTTGTGAAGGTATAGGATCACTCTTATATGCTTTCTTTTTCATTTGGTCTATATACCAATCCGTAGCTAATAAACTAGTGTTTACAACTCTTACATCAGTTCTATGTCCTTCAATTTCTTGTAAGTACCATAAGGCAAAGGTGTCATTGTCACCTATGGTAAACAGTATAGCATTTTCCTGGCAAGAATCTAAATAAGCCTTGGCCATAGACTGTGCAGTGTATTTGTTTGACCTGTCATGGTCGTCCCAGTTCTGATTTGCTAATAGCATAGGTACAGCCAGTAAAGTAACAAGAGTAACTGCTGGTGCAGTAATTTTTGGTGTGAGGTATTTTTTTAAACCTTCGTATAAACTTAACACACCAATACCAATCCAAATGGCAAATACGTAAAACGATCCAACAACGGAATAGTCACGCTCACGGGGTTCAAATGGTCTTACATTTGTATATACTTGTATGGCTAACCCTGTAAATAAGAAGAATACGAGTAGCACCCAAAACAATTTCAAGTCGCGTTTAGCAACAAACATCATTCCGATAAGTCCTAATATAAAAGGCAAGAAGAAGTATGTGTTTCGCCCTTTATTGTTAGCAATATCTTTTGGAAGATTGTCTTGTGAGAGTCCAAGCAACACATGATCAATAAAATTAATACCACTAATCCAGTTTCCGTTATTGTTGTATTGTCCTTGAATATCATCTTGACGTCCAGTAAAATTCCACATGAAATAACGGAAATACATATAACCTAACTGGTATTCAAACAAAAACCTGAAGTTTTCAAGCATTGTAGGTTTACTCACGTTAATGTATTGTCTGAATTTTTTGATAAACTCTAACTGTTCTTCACTTGTTAGATATCCTTCCTGAACATCATTATTAAATTCTGCTACAATTTGTTGCAGTTCTTTTTTACCATAGAATTGAGATTTTACTGAAACTTCAACGGTCATGAAGTCTAAGTAACGCTCAGCATTGGCTTGGCTCCACATACGTGGTAAGAATGTTTCGTGATCTTCATTAGGATTAAAAGATGCGTTTTTATAGTTATTTACAATCACATATTTTCCTAATTTTTTGTCTTGCTCATATTTTGGTTTTTCATCTTTATATGGGTTATTTGAATTTACATCAGCAAACTGATCTGTAAATTGCGGTCCATATAAAAACGGATTGTAACCGTATTGCTCAAGGTTGTAATACGCTAATAATTCTCTGGCGTTATTAGGATTGTTTTCGTTAATAGTAGTTCCGGCATTGGCTCTAATAGGTAGCATGATCCATGACGAAAAACCAATGCAAATAAATAGAATACATAATGTGAATGTATTGACATTTACATAGCCATTTTTACGTGTAAAAGTTAACACGTAGTAAAATATGGCAACTATTAATAAAAATGCAATTATAGACCCAGAGTGGAATGGTAATCCTAAGCCATTGACAATGGATACTTCCATCCATCCGAAGAATTTTAAGGCATTAGGTAATAATAATTTGAATAATAATAATAGTACTGCAATAGCAGCGATGTTAGCAATAATAAAGTTTTTTATAGTAACGGTTTTGTAATTTTTAAAGAAGTAAATTAAACCAATTGCAGGAATGGTTAATAAGCCCATAAAATGTACCCCAAAAGATAACCCTATGATAAAAGCGATAACTACTAACCATTTGTTGCCGCGAGACTTATGCATGTCTTCCTCCCATTTTAGCCCTAACCAGAACAGTAAAGACATGATAAATGTAGCCATAGCATACACTTCGGTTTCTACAGCATTAAACCAAAATGTATCAGTAAAAGTAAACGATAAAGCGCCAACAAATGCACTCCCTAAAATAGCAATAGCTTTATGTTTTCCGATGTCTTCAATGTTTTTTACAGCTAATTTTCTTGCAATTATGCTAATAGTCCAAAACATGAATAGTATTGTAAATGCACTAGAAAACACAGATAACATGTTAACCATTACGGCTATATTTTGCGTATTGCCAAAAGCAAACATGGCAAAAAAGGCACCAAGCATTTGAAAAAATGGCGCTCCTGGTGGGTGTCCTACGGCTAAATTTGCAGAGGTGGAAATGTATTCTCCAGCATCCCAAAAACTAGCTGTTGGCTCTACACATAAACTGTATGTAATTAGTGCAATGGCGAAAGCCGACCAACCTAATATTTTATTCCACTTAAAAAAGCTATTTGCTGTCATGTTATTCTGTTTTGTGAAGTCGCTAAAGTACTAAAAAAATGTCCTTAAATTATCTTAAAGAATTGCCAAATAAGAAGATTGTATGTAACTTTGTTATAGCAGGTTAGTAAAAGAGTACGATTCATCAGTAAATTTTTTAAAAAAATATTTGGATGAATCATTATTTCTTGTAAATTTGCACCCGCAATCACGCATTGTCCCATGGTGTAATGGTAGCACTCCAGTTTTTGGTACTGTTAGTCAAGGTTCGAATCCTTGTGGGATAACTTAAAAAAACCTCTAATCATTGATTAGAGGTTTTTTGTTTTTATATACTTAGAGCTACAAACTTTTTACAAAGTCTAAAAAGACACTTTTATGTAGCTCCATATCCATATTAGGAGAAATCGCCACTCGGGCAATATAATCTTTATCCCCTTCTTTAGTTGTTCCTTGAGTTGAGGTAGCCGGTATAGTCCAGTAGCATCCTTTTAATTGACCGTAACTCACACAATACTTACTTTCATGAGGAATTTTTGTTATCATAAGATTAATTAATCTCAGGTTTAGAGCCCTTTTGTAGGCTTCTTTTTCTTCTTCTGTATCTCCTTTTGTTGGTAAGTCTAAAGAAAATACTGAGGGTGTAAAATCCTCTTTAGCTAACTCTTCAGAGACAAAATTAATCTTTGCTGTTGGTAATTGTTCTTTAATGAAGTTGACAAATTCACGGGTGTTTACATAGGCATCATGAATACGCTGATTCATTGATGGTAGTTGTTTTGCTAATATCTCCATTTGTAAATCAGTAGCTTCATTGTCGCACAAATTTAAGTGAAGATGTATGTTGTTCATTAAGTCTGCGGCTTTTGTATTAGCTACACAATAGCCTGCAGTACATTTCCCTCCGCTAGGAAATTTTGACCCGCTCACATATGAGATCACTTTGGTTGATGCTAAAATATCATCATCGCCTAAAAAGTGTGTATTTGGGCAAAATGTTTGGTCTAAAACAAATACGGGTTTTACTGCAGCTTTTCCACTGGCAGTTAAGCGTTGTTGGTCTAAAACAGTTTTTAAGTTATTTAATTCTGGAACTTCAACCCTAGGGTTTGTTGGAATTTCTGCAATTATATATGCGACAGCATCTTCTTTAGCTATTTGATTTAAAACCGCGTCAATACTTTTAACCATATTATTACCCCCATCTACAGGTAAATCTATCACTTCTACATTATCTATGCAAGCAGCAACACGTCTTGCTTGATCATTGGTGCCGCCATAGCAGTTTGGAGGGACTATAAACTTAATAGTTTTGCCTTTATGGTTTTCAAGTGCATCATGCACCAATCCCATTACTATGGCGTATTGCATAGAAAGCCCGCTTGAAGCTATAGCAGCTTCGGTGTTGGCTCTAGTGATTTCTGCAATTGATTTTAGAACAGTTGTTTTATGTGTTTGTACTTGTGTTGTTTTTTGTTTTGGAGAGTTTCCTAAAAGACGTTGTATTGCTGTTAATGTGTCTGCAGGAGTCATGGCAATGGTTTCACGACGTCTGGCATGTTGGATTTCTGACACATAACTTTCATTTTGATTGTCATTAATAAGAATAATGCTTCCTAAATTTGACATAATACTTATATGAAAATCAACGTTGTTGTTTAGAGTTAAATTGATAGAATTTGTATCAGTGTCAATGAAAATTGTGCTGCCATCAAAGTTTGGAATGCCTTCATTTTCATCTATTTTTTTTACATCAAACCTATAGCCATATACTCGCCTTAAGATTTCAGCATCAAATGATTTTGGTAGTGCATTTGTATAAACTATTTGGGTGTTTTTACCCGATAGTAAATTGTGTCTTAATACCGCTAAAATTGGTGTGGTTTCTGACGAAAAACATATTACGTTGTTAGCGTGAAGCTGTTGTTGTTTTGCGATATACCATTCAAGAATACATGATAACGGATGACCAAGCCTAATGTAATCATAGGCAGTTGGTAATTTGAGTAATGACTCTGTGTCATAACTATTGTTATTGAATAGTTGTTCAAATTGCTCTAAAAACTCAACCTTAGCCAAGGATTCATTATAAATGTCAAGTCTGTGAGTTGTTAATTTCAACCAGTCTTCTGGCATATGTTTAATGACTTTGTTAAGGTAGTGTGATTCTGTATGCTCCATATGTATGTGCGTTTAGGCAGATGTATTATGATTATTTTTTAGGTTCTAAAATCCAATGACTATGACCGAATGTATTCCATTTTTCGGCAGCTAAATCGATGTTCGGATTTATAAAAGGGTGTAAAGCTTTGCCGTTAATAGATACGTTACTGTTAACAGCATAAATTTTTACGTGTTTTCCTTTTGCGGCGTATTCATTTTTTAAGCGTTGGGCAAACTGCCAAATTACATCTGGTTTGGTAGCTATAATTTGAGCTTGCTTAGAACTTAGTTTTTTTCTGTGGTTTATTATTGAACTTTCATTAGTAGCGCTATCAACCACTTTAAAGTTTATAATTCCAGATTTTGCGCGTAACATCATTCGCCAACTTAGTCGATGGCCCTCTTCAGTTCTGAGTACATCTCCAGATATAAACCAATGACGTATTGGTAGAATAAGTTGAATACAAAAGTATATGGTAAAAACAGATGTGATGAGTGTTTTGTTTTTGGGGATACTAACCTCATTTTGGCTATAAAAAGGCTTCTGTTTTAAGAAGATGCGGTGTATAGTTTTTGCATCAAAAAAGAACAAACAAAACGCTAAAGACAAAAACGGAAATATACCTACTTGAAAAACTATAGCGTTAAATATATGAAAGAAAATAGCGCAACCAAAAGCTGTTTTTCGGGTTCGTTTTATCAGTAAAAACGGAATGATAAGGCCGTCAAACAAGATGCCGCCATAAGCTAAAAAATAATGTATATAGGTGTTTTGCAACAAGTCTCCTATGATATAGTAATGCTTTTTAGCGGTCATGAAAATATTCATGACTGTGGTGTCGAGCCAATCGGAGTATAATTTTGCTATTGCTCCGTAGGTGTATACTATGGCCATTTGTCCTATAAAAATCAACTTCGCCCAATTAGGCATATGGGTTTTGGTGATTTGTGGTTTTAATTTTGCATCAATTGAACAATAGTTGTGTGCAGGTAAAATGCACATAAATGAAGCAATTAAAATAAGAAGATAATAATGGTTATTATATGAGGCTTTTTGCATTAAGTATGTAGCTGTCCATAGCAGCGTGAATGCAACTATACTAAAGCGATATTTGTAACCAATCATTACGCATAACCCAAACAGCCCCATAATGGCGTAATAGATATACATGCCAGGTCCAGAGAGTGGTTGTAACCATTCCAACCCGATAACTGTAAATGTGAATTCAGGATCAATTAATGTGCGTTTTATCCAACCTGTAAAAATTGCCCCTACAGACTCTAAAAAAATCAATAACCCGAATATAATTCTGAAAATTATTAGTGGCGTATTGTCTATTTGTTTGAATAAAAACTTAGTCATGACTTTCAAAAAACGTTAAGGCCTCTTCTTTGTCTTTTTTCAATTGAAGTTTTAAAGCATTAACCGAATCAAATTTTGACTCGTCTCTTAGGCGTTTTAAAACATTGATAGTAATGTTTTTGTTGTAGATATCGTTATCGAAATTGAACAAATGAATTTCAATACTCTGTGATGTGCCATTAACTGTAGGGTTATAGCCAATGTTCATCATGCCTTGATAGGTCTCATTACCAATTGTTGCAGTTGCTATATATACCCCGTTTTTCGGTATCATTTTATAGTCTTCAGTAACAGAAACGTTAGCAGTAGGAAAGTGTATTGTACGACCGATACCTTTTCCTTTAGTAACAATTCCGTTTAATTGAAATGTATCATCTAAATACCTATTGGCAGTTTGAATGTGACCTTCTGTTAGCGCTTTTCTTATTTTTGTTGAGCTGACTGCAACATCATTAATGTCTTGCGCAGAAATTTCTTCAACAGTAAAATCATAGATATCTCCAAACTCTTTTAACGCATCGATATTTGCGGTTCTGTTTCTTCCAAATCTATGATCATAGCCAACAATAATGTGCTTGACATTCAATTTATCTACAAGGACATCTCTAACAAATTCTGTAGCCGACAGTCTTGAAAACTCTTTTGAGAAAGGTTGTATGATTAAGTTGTCAAGTCCTAATTGCGCTAAAATATTTTTTCGTTCATCAATGGTATGAATTAATTTAATTTCAGTGTCTTTTTGCAGCACCATTCTTGGGTGAGGAAAAAACGTAAGAACTAACGATTCTAAATTATGTTGTTTTGCAGTGCTTAATAAGCGCTGTAAAATTTTTTTGTGCCCAATATGTACACCATCAAACGTTCCAATAGTAAGTACTGTTTGGGTTTGAGAAGAAAAGTTTTCAACAGAGTGAAATGTTTTCATAAAATAACTTGAGCGTTTTACGTGTTAAATATACTAAATATAGCGTAGTTGATTATTTGCCATTAAAGCTATTCATCGTATTATTTACGCCTGAAAGCCCAAAAGATTTTATAATTTCAATGGCTTTGTCTAAACGTTCATCAAGTTTATTGGTTTCTTCAGAACTCCATTCACCTAATACATAATTTACTTGTTTTCCTTTGCCAAATTGACTACTTATCCCAAATCTAAATCTATTGTATTTGGTGGTTTGTAACTGTAGTTGAGTGTCTTTTAATCCGTTATGACCACCATCACTACCTTTTGTTTTTACGCGTAAAGTACCAAAGGGCAGATGTAAATCATCAGTAATTACAAGAAGGTTTTCAAGTGGTATTTTTTCTTTAGTAAGCCAGTATTTAATTGCTTTACCACTTAAATTCATATAGGTAGAAGGTTTTAATAATATAAAGCTTCGCCCTTTTAGTTTGTAGGTAGTTATTGCCCCAAGTTTTTGCGTTTCAAATGTGAGCTCTTCTTTTTTAGCAAGATGATCTAATATTTTGAAACCAATATTATGACGAGTGTTTTCATATTCTGTACCAATATTACCCAGTCCTACAATTAAGAATTTTTTCATGTGGTCGTTTTCGTCTAATAAGAATGTTTCCTTTTGTTTGAATAAATTAATAAGCCAATGAAACATTCTTATAAGTTTAAGTAGCACAAAAATAAAAAAGCATTCAACAAATGTTGAATGCTTTTTTATTTTTTAAACCTTTAGAGGTTTAATTAAGCTTTAGCAGCTTCTTTTTCAGCTTTAGCAGCTTCTTGAGCGGCCTTCATTGCAGCTCTTGAGATTCTTACTTGGGCAACAACCGTATTAGAAGGTTGTAAGAACGAGTATTTGTCGTTTTCTAAAGCTGTAATGTATAATTTGTTTCCGATGTTTAATTCAGAAATATCTGCATCGATAAAGTCAGGTAAGTTAGCAGGTAATGCTTTTACTCTTAATTTACGTTGGTTAAGGTTTAATACCCCACCAGCCATTACACCAGGAGCATTTCCAGTAATTCTAACAGGAATGTTCATAGTAACTTCTTTATCATCAAATAACTGGTAAAAATCAATGTGTAAGATTTTGTCAGTTACTGGGTGAAATTGAATGTCTTGTAAAATGGCGTTAATTGTAGTTCCGTTATCTAAGGCAATCACAACAGTGTGCGCGTTAGGAGTGTAAACTAATTTAGAGAATGCTAATTCTTCTGCTGAGAAATGCACTGCTTTGTCTCCTCCGTATACTACGCAAGGAACCATTCCAGCATTACGTAAGGCTTTAGTAGACACTTTACCTACGCTTTCTCTTTGTGATCCGTTGATTGTAATTGATTTCATTTGATATATTTAAATAATTATTAATTATCCCTTAATTTAAGGGACGGCAAATGTAAGCTATTTATTATCTCCTACAAAATACTAGGTGTAATTTTCAAGAGATTATATGTGTTACATGATAAATTTTTCACTAATTGATTTATTTTGATGCACGCTTTTCATCACGTCTGCAAATAATTTTGCAGAACTGATTACTCTAATTTTATCACTCTTACGGTCATGAGGTATAGAATCGGTAACAATTAATTCTTCTAAATTAGAGTTTTCTATACGGTCAAAGGCATTACCTGATAAAATGGCGTGAGTACAAATAGCTCTTACGCTTAATGCACCACGTTCCATCATCATATCTGCAGCTTTAGTTAAGGTTCCGGCGGTATCAACCATATCATCAACTAAAATCACATTCTGACCTTTCACATCACCAATTAATTCCATGTGAGAAATTACATTAGCTTTTTCACGTTGCTTGTAGCAAATAACCACATCACTTTCTAAGGCTTTAGCATATGCGTAAGCACGTTTAGAACCTCCCATATCTGGTGAAGCGATGGTTAAGTTGCTTAAGTTTAATGATTGTACATATGGTAAGAATATTGTAGATGCAAATAAGTGGTCTACAGGCTTTTCAAAAAAGGCTTGAATTTGATCAGCATGTAAATCCATCGTGATAATTCGTGTTGCCCCTGCAGTTTCTAATAAGCTTGCTACTAATTTTGCTGTGATTGGAACCCTAGGTTTGTCTTTTCTGTCTTGTCTTGCCCAACCATAATATGGTAATACTGCAGTAATGTGTCTGGCAGAGGCACGTTTTGCGGCGTCTAACATCATGAGTAACTCCATTAAGTTTTCTGATGAGGGATGGGTAGATCCTATTAAAAATACGCGGCGTCCTCTTACAGATTCTTCAAATGACGGTTGAAACTCTCCGTCACTGTAAGTAGATCTGATGACGTTTCCTAACTTTGTTCCGAATGACTCTGCTATGCGTTCTGCAAGGTCTTTACTTTGTGAACACGCAAATATTTTTGGTTCTAAAGTTGATTCTGACATTATATATGTTTTAAGTAGTGTTGTTAGTGTGGCAAAAATAAGAATTAATGCCTAAAAAAGAAGGGATTAAACAGTCTTCTTTATGCAATGTTTAAGTTTTATGAATTATGTAGTTGCGAAACAAATATTTTTATATTTTTGCAACGCTATACAAAAGAGGCTCAAGTGGCGGAATTGGTAGACGCGCTGGATTCAAAATCCAGTGACTTCGGTCGTGTGGGTTCGATTCCCACCTTGAGTACTAAAAAACCCTAACATTACATATAAGTAGTGTTAGGGTTTTATGTTTTAGTCAGCATAGAGTCATTCATTTAAATATGCTGTATGAGCAGAAGCTTATAATATTTATTTATCTCCTGAAAGTTAAAATATAGCCGTCAGTTTGAATTTGGTCTCTTTTTTTATTTTCATCTATAATTAAAACATCATCATTGACGCGTAGTAACCCCACTTCATCAGCATTGATAGAAATATAGCTTGAAAGTACTTGGTGAAACATTGAGTAAGAATATGTTCCAGATTTTAAATTGTTGTAATGATTAGAGTCGTCATTTTTAGCCTTATTTTCAACAATGATTTTAGAAGCTTTTGAGTCAAAACTCCAAGAAACATCACCAGGGCTGTAATTGAGGTCCATGTTATTGCCTTTAACATGTCTTAAACTCCAAGTGCCTTGTATAGAGTTTGTTTCAGAAGCAGATGTTGTGACAGAATCATCAAAATTACAACCTACAATTAAGCAGGTAAACAAAGAAGTTACTGCTACAATTAAAATTAAATTTTTCATAAATACATATAAATTAGTTAAACATTGATTAGTGTGTAACTATTCTCAGGGATGTAAAATTATTTTGGTGTTGTAAGTGTGAAGTTGACGGTTTATAAGATAGTTATTTCCGGAAAGTCATGATATAGTGGTCACTATAACTTCCTGTAGATTTTTTATTTTGGTTAATAATTATAATATCTCTTGCATGTTCAATTTGGCCATGTTCTGTACCTTCAATACTAATGTATTCCGCTTTTTTCAGTTCAAATATTGAAAACGTATATTGCCCAGATTGTAACCCGCTATAGTTTTTGGTAGAAGCGCTATTGTTGACAACCGTCAGTTGTGATTTTTTGGAATCAAATTCCCAAGTAATTATACCAGGTTTATAATCGGTATGTATTCCAGTAAAGCCACCAGAGATATTAGAAACATCCCATTTTCCATCTATCAAACTGCTTTCGGTTGTCGTGCTGTGATCATCGTCGCTATCGCAACTAGAAGTGATATTAACAGTTAAAGCAACTGTTATCATTAATGCTATAAAATGTCTCATTGTAACAGGGTTTTTAATTAAACAACTGTAACTGTTTTTGAGGAAACGGGTATTTGGTGTAAGATTAGGCTAGGGCTATACGAAGTATTACAAAGATACTGTTTTTTGTTATTAAACAAGCAACTGTAATGTTATATATTTTTTGGCACAATACTTGTCTGTAGGTAATTGTTCGCATACTTTTTGTTCATATCCTTTTCTTTTATATATTAGCGAACATTAAAAGGAAATACACATTTAAAATATAACCATGAAAAAACTAACAACTTTAAAATTAGTAGTGGCAGTAGCTCTAGTGTCATTTGTTACAGGGTTTGCACAAGAGAAGCCAGTAACTAAGTTATTAAAATCATACATTACAGCGTCTAATTCATTAGGGCAAACTAAACAAGTGAATAATGTTTTAGCATTATTTGATGACCGTTATAGAAATAACGTGGCTTATGTTGGATTGTCTGGAGTTGTAAAACGTAGCACAATTAGCTTTGAGCAATTTTCTGAGCAATTAGCAGAAAACGTAAACAACAAAAATTACAACTTTCACATGAATGTTTCTGAAATTGTTCATGAATCTCAAAAAGAACGTGCAGGAACAGTTTCAGCATTAGTTAACTTTGAATCAAAAATTGATGGAAAAGTTGCAGAAAAAGGAACAATATTGATGAATATTGTGGCGTCATTAGTAAGAGGAGAGTGGAAAATTATTCACAATAACACAGTAAGAGTTTCTGAAGGAAGTGATATTGGTAATTGTGTATGTTACTTATATGCTAAAGGATCTACAATGTTTAATGCAGAAACATATTACCCAGCTGGTGTAGAGTATGATAGAGAATACCAATCATTCCGTGTAAGCACAAGAGATGGTAAGCGTATTATCAAAGGTAACGATAAAACGTATGTGTGGGCTTCTAATGGAGATGTGTTAGATGGTGCACGTAAAGTAGGAGTAGCTAACTCGTCTGATGAAGCTGTAAAAGCAGTACTATCTGACTTGTATTCTGAAACATGTACGAAAATTGACTTCAACTAATCATATACAATAACTGTAAAAAAACCTTCAAGACTACTTGAAGGTTTTTTTATGTTTAATACGCTTGTTATGAATACAACTTTTGATGTCATAATTATTGGTGCTGGTGCTGCAGGTTTTTTTACGGCTATAAATATAGCAGAAGGTAATCCGCATTTAAATATTGCTATTCTTGAGCGTGGAAATGCAGTGTTACAAAAAGTGAAAATATCTGGAGGTGGGCGTTGTAATGTAACTCATGCATGTTTTGATCCTAAAGAATTGACACAGTTTTACCCGCGAGGTCAAAAAGAATTATTAGGGCCATTCCATCAATTTTGCTGTGGCGATACTTTTGAATGGTTTGACGCACACGGCGTGTCATTAAAAATTGAGGATGATGGGCGTGTGTTTCCAGATACTAACAGCTCACAAACTATAATTGATTGTTTTACTAATGAAGTGAGAAAACATCAGATAGAAGTAATACGAAATCAAGGCGTACTCGATTTTTATAAAATTGAAAATCAATGGAAAGTCATTACAAAAACCAATGAGTTTGAAGCTGACAAATTGGTAGTGGCAGGAGGTAGTAGTCCAAAACTTTGGAAATTACTGAACAAGCTAGGACATCAAATTATTACACCTGTTCCGTCATTGTTTACGTTTAATATTGCTGATGAGCGCATAAAAGATATTCCTGGTGTTGTAGTTCATCATGCACATGTAAAAGTATTGGGGAGTTCATTAGAATCTGAAGGGCCATTATTAACAACCCATTGGGGCCTTAGTGCGCCATCAATTTTAAAACTATCATCTTTTGGAGCACGAGAATTGTATGATAGAAATTATCAGTTTGATATTCAGGTTAATTTTATTCAGATAGATACTGACACATGCTTACAAGAATTAAAATTGTTAAAACAACAATTGGCTAAAAACCTGTTGTATAAGTATGCGCAATTTGAGTTGCCGAAACGGTTATGGCAAAAATTAGTTGCAGCATCACATATTTCAGACACTACCCGCTGGGCTGATTTGAACAAGCAACAATTAGACATTTTAGCGCAACAACTAACCACAGCGGTGTTTCATGTTGATGGTAAGAGTACCTTTAAAGAAGAATTTGTGACCGCTGGAGGAATAGATTTAAAAGAAGTGAACTTTAAGCGTTTTGAAAGTAAAATACATCACAATTTATTTTTTGCTGGTGAAGTATTGAATATTGATGCTGTTACTGGAGGGTTTAATTTTCAGAATGCTTGGACTGGCGGATACTTAGTAGCGAAAGCGATTACAGAATAAGAGAAAATAAGCAGTATATTTGCTAAAAAAAATCGGTAATGCAAGACACACAATTTGTATTTAAAGCTTCAGAAGAAACATTGGAAACAGGTAAGATTACGTGGGAGTCACCAAGTAATATAGCGTTGGTTAAATATTGGGGTAAAAAGGAACATCAAATTCCGGCTAACCCATCTGTGAGCTTTACCCTGAGTAATTGTAAAACAACTACAACCTTACATTACACGAAATTAGACAATCCGTCAGAAGGTTTTCAGTTTACTGTTTTTTTAGAAGGCGAACAAAAGGACGATTTTAAGCCCAAAATCGCAACGTTTTTTAAACGAATAGAAGCATATGTACCGTTTTTAAAACATTATAGCTATACAATAGAAACGTCAAATTCATTCCCTCATAGTTCAGGTATTGCTTCTTCAGCGTCAGGAATGAGTGCTTTGGCTTTGTGTATCATGTCAATTGAAAAGAAATTAAATCCAACACTATCGGAGTATGATTTTATACAGAAAGCGTCGTTTTTAGCGCGTTTAGGTTCGGGTAGTGCTTGCAGAAGTTTAGAAGGCGATTTGGTGTGTTGGGGAGCACATAAAGATATAACTGGTAGTTCCGATTTATTTGGAGTGAAATATCCTTATAAAGTGCATGAAAACTTTAAAAATTATCAAGATACAATTCTGCTAGTTGATAAAGGCGAAAAACAAGTGTCTAGTACGGTTGGGCACAATTTAATGCACAATCATCCTTATGCAGAGCGTAGGTTTGATCAGGCGCACGATAATATGTCAAAATTAATAGCAGTGTTTGAATCTGGTGATTTGTCACAATTCATAGACATTGTAGAAAGTGAAGCCTTAACACTACATGCTATGATGATGACTAGCTTGCCGTATTTTGTATTGATGAAGCCGAATACTTTGGAAATTATCAACGAAATATGGACTTTTAGAAAAGCTACTGGACTGCATTTGTGTTTTACGTTAGATGCTGGTGCCAATGTGCATTTACTGTATCCTGAAAGCGAGAAAGATTCAATTTTAGCATTCATTAACAGTAAGTTAGTTGGCTATTGTCAAAATGGTCATTATATTTGTGATAGTATAGGTTTTGGAGCAAAACAATTGTAACTTTAAAATCGTATTGTAAACTTGTAAACTATAGGTATGAAGGGACCGCTTTTTTATTCAAAAATATTACTGTTTGGTGAATACGGAATTATCAAAGATTCTAAAGGCTTGTCTATACCGTACAACTTTTATAATGGGGCTTTAAAACTTGACGATAACGCTTCTGAAGACGCCAAAAAATCGAATAAAAGTTTATCGGAGTTTGCAAAACACTTACAGCGTTTACAAGAAGGTCATAGAAGTGCAGCCATTTTCAATATTGAAGAATTACAAGCTGATATTGCTAAGGGGATGTATTTTGATTCTTCAATTCCTCAAGGCTATGGAGTTGGGAGTTCTGGAGCGCTGGTAGCTTCTATTTATGACAAATACGCTAAAAATAAAATTACAATTCTTGAAAATTTAACTCGAGAAAAGTTATTGCAGCTTAAAGAGATATTTTCTCAAATGGAATCGTTTTTTCACGGGAAAAGCTCAGGTTTGGATCCGTTAAATAGTTACCTAAGTTTACCTATTTTAATCAATTCAAAAGACAATATTGAACCTACAGGTTTGCCGTCTCAAGAGAAAAAAGGGAAAGGCGCAGTGTTTTTAATAGATTCTGGTATTGTTGGTGAAACAGCACCAATGGTGAATATATTCATGGAAAACATGAAGCAAGAAGGGTTCAGAAATATGCTTAAAACACAATTCATAAAACATACAGATGCTTGTGTAGACGACTTTTTGAAAGGGAATTTGAGTTCGTTGTTTGGCAATGTCAAGCAACTATCAAAAGTAGTGTTGAATAATTTTAAACCTATGATTCCAGAGCAATTTCATCAGTTATGGAAACAAGGTATTGAAACTAACGATTACTACTTGAAGCTTTGTGGTTCTGGTGGAGGCGGATATATTCTTGGCTTTACAGAAGATTTTGAAAAAGCACAACAGTCATTGAAAGACTATAAACTAGAGGTGGTGTATAACTTCTAAATTCACACCATGTTATCACGTCAAAACAAACTGTTTTTAAAAAAGCTCTTTAGTTTGTTTTCGGTTATTAGAGGCTATAATATTATATTTATTATTCTAGCGCAATACCTATCATCTATATATATTCTAGCTAAAGACACTTCGCCAAGAGAGGTTGTTCTAGATGTTAATCTATTTGTATTAGTATTAGCATCATCATTAGTAATAGCTGCGGGTTACATTATTAATAATTTTTACGATTCTGAAAAAGATCTTATTAATAGACCTAAAAAATCGATGTTAGATCGGTTAGTGAGTCAAAACACTAAATTGTCGGTCTATTTTGCTTTAAATCTAATCACGGTCACATTAGCAAGTTATGTGTCCTTTAGAGCAGTACTATTTTTTTCATCATATATTTTTATGATATGGTTGTATTCGCATAAATTAAAAAAACATCCGTTTATCGGTAATATCATAGCGTCATCATTAGCTATTGCGCCATTTTTTATAGTTTTTGTGTATTATAAAAATTTTGATACGATAATTTTTATTCATGGAATTTTTCTCACATTAATCATATCTGCAAGAGAAATTACTAAAGATTTAGAGAATTTAAAAGGCGACTTAACCCTTAACTATAACACTATTCCGGTGGCTTATGGTGTAAAAACAACAAAGCTTATTTTAAGTGTTTTGTTGGTGCTAGTTTTGGTGACATCATTATTTTTAACTCAGTATTTTGAGGTAGGACAAATGCAATACTTTTTTTATGTAGCTAATGCATTATTTATGATTTATGCCATTAGATTATGGCAAGCAGATAAACGTGCCGACTATGTGTTTTTACATAACTTACTTAAGTTTTGTTTGGTTATTGGTGCATTAAGCATCATGCTTATTAAACCAGATTTATTAGTACGTAAACTTAAATTATTAATGGGCTTTTTTTAATTGGTTTATTAGATATTTTACCTAGAAGCTAGGTCTTATTTTGTCATTGGTTTAACAGAAATGAATGTCTAGACGTCATGTTAAACGTGTTGAGTTTTTTATATTACGAAACCTCTGTTAAGCATATAATTGTGTTTTAATTGATTTAGATGTTATAATACAATAATTAGCAATATCTTTGCACTAAATTTAGATGACATGTCAAGCGATAGAAAAAACTCAGGAAAGCGTAAGTTTTCTAATGCAGCGTATAAAAAAGCATCAGCGCCAAAATCAAAAGCGCCAAAAGCTAAGGCATCAGTAAAACAAACTGAAGCAAAGTCAGCTCCTGTAAAAAAAGGGACTAATACCGACATCCGTTTGAATAAATATATAGCCAATTCTGGTATGTGTTCACGTCGTGAGGCAGATATGCATATTTCAATTGGTAGTGTAACTGTAAATGGTAAGGTGGTTACAGAAATGGGTTATAAAGTGAAGTTAGATGATGATGTGCGCTTTGATGGTGCTAGAATTAATCCAGAAAAAAAGGCTTATGTACTATTAAACAAACCTAAAGGATTTGCTACTACTACAAGTGAATCAAAAGGTCGAACTGTAATGGATTTGGTAGCCAACTCCACTAATTCAAGAATTAAACCCATAGGACGTTTAGGACGTAACTCTACAGGATTACTATTGTTTACAAATGATGACGATTTAAATAAAAAATTCACCAATTCTAAAACAGGTGTGAGACGTTTATTTCAGGTTGAGTTAGATAAAAACTTAAAGTCTGAAGATTTAAAGAAAATTCAAGACGGACTTACTATTGACGATAAAAAAGTAACTGTAGTTGAGGCGTCTTACATTACTAATAAATCGAAAAAAGAGGTGGGGATAGCCATCTTAAATACAGGAAATGGAGTGCTAAGATCTATTTTTGAACATTTAGGTTATGACCTGTTAAAAGTAGATTGTGTCATGATTGGTGATTTAACCAAAAAAGATATCCCTAGAGGGCATTGGAAACACTTAACGCCACAAGAAGTCATAAACTTAAAACACTTTAAGTAAAAACGAAACTAAAAGTCTATCAGTTATTGATAGACTTTTTCTTTTTAATACCATTATGTATTTCCCAAATCAATACTGCAAAAACAAGTAGGTACTCAAGAGCAATTAACCAATAGTTGTTTATATAAGTATCATTTTTATAAAACGAGTAGCTAAAAATAATTGTATAAGTCCAAATTAAAGGGAAACGATACTCGGTAAATATTGATAGTATCAATAACATGGCCAGATACCACGGATGAACAGTTGTAGCAGTAAACAAGTAAACACTTAAAGCGAATAGAAATACAGTTATTAAGTGTTTGACATTAGTTTTCTTCCAGAACACTGCTAAAGCAACTACAAATATGATGACCACTAATGGAGTAACCTTACCAATAGTTCCGATAATATTATACCCTTTTATAACGAAACCGAATTCTCGTATTAACAAGTAAATGCTGCCATTAAATTCAAATGTGCCAAACCACAACCCAATAGTTTTTGAATAATTTGCAATAAGATTTTCTGAAATAAATGGCGAGAAAAAACCTAAGCAACAACTACCAATTATAAGAAAAAAGGCTACAAGCTTTTTTAAACTTAAATGTTTAAAATACAAAGGCAAAAACAATAAGGGAAGTAATTTTACACCTATTGAAGCGGCTAATGCAATACCAGATTGTTTCCATTGTTGGTGTTGAAATAAGTATAAACTCCATACTAAGAAGAATATCATGACGCCTTCAAAATGTAAGTTTCCAGTTAACTCAATAATGATTAACGGATTCAAAAGGTATATGAAAATTGCTTTTGGGTTTAAATTAAGTGCTTTTAAAAGTTTAACACCAAAATAAAGGGTGCCAATGTCAGCGAGTATAATTAAGCAGCGCATAACCACAATGCTACCTAAAATGCTATTCTTGGCAAAAAGAGCAGCTATAACAAAGCACAATTGATTTATGGGTGGGTAATTGCTGTAATGACTTGCGTTTAAACCTCCCATGCCATTTACTAATTCTGTAGCTTGGTTGGGTAAAGTGTAATTTGGTGTCAGATAGTTTTCTGGTAAATATAAATACGGATTAAACCCATTAAAAAGAAGTCTTCCGTCCCATATAAATCGATAAAAATCTTGTGATAAGCCTGGCGTTGAAACTAAAAACACTAATCTAAATATTACCGTAAGGACTAATAGTATTTTCCAATTCAAATCTGATTTGATGATAATCAGAAACATGAAAAACGTCAAACTATAGCTCAGTAATAATGCGTTAAAGTTTGCTCGTTCGAGATCATAACCAAAATAGAAATAGCTTATAAACGAGAAGAGTATGGCAATAAAGGCTATATAGTGTTTGTTTAATAATACGTTAATTGGCATTGTAATGAAGTATAAAAACGAACGTGTAAACGTTGTTATTAGATATACAAATATAAATTAAAAGCAGTTATACCTTTTTACCAAAGTATCATCAAGGTGTTTAAAATTAAACACAACAGAATTTAGAGGTAGTTTTAGGCTTTTGAAGTCAACGACTTGAAAAATACAAAACCGAAACCTGTTACTAGCATTAAATGAAAAGGCACAAGTCCGAAATCAACTTCTT
>JBMYYK010000022.1:0-36154 GCA_049609325.1 Flavobacteriaceae bacterium
CAATTATACTTCAAATTGATGGTACTTATATCAACCAAAATTTTAAGGAGTATTGTGTAGATGAAAACTACATTCTAAAAATCAACGCTTCAAAAGTTAACACCTCAAAAGGCAATAAAATACATCTCATACAACTAGTTACAAAATCTGCTAAAAATCTTGAGAACGCTCAGAAACCTAAGCAAATTATAATTAGAGGCACCAACTAACCACAAGATGTCTGATTCATCACAAATAAAACGTATCAAAGATTTACCTAAACCAAAAGGACATTTCATTTTTGGACATTTACCTCAATTTAATGTGGCAAACAAACATCAAGTTTTAGAACGTTGGGTTGATGAATGTGGAGATCTTTTCAGAATTAACTTTGTAGGCAAACAATTTGTGGTTTCTGCAAACCCCAACTTAAATGCTGAGATTTTAAAGTTGCGTCCTGACAGTTTTAGACGCTTTTCTAAAATTGATGAAATTTTAAGTGAAATGGGGATAATCGGTGTATTTAATGCCGAAGGAAACACATGGAAACGTCACCGAAAACCAACTTCCGAGGCTTTAAACCTAAGAAAAGTAAAAGGCTACTACCCTATCATCAGCAGTAAAACTCAAAAACTATTAACCAAATGGTCAGAGTTTGCAAAAAATAACACTACCGTAAACGTACAAAAGGAACTCATCCGTTATACCATTGATATTACTACGGCTGTAGCGTTTGGTTATCAGTTAGACACCATTAACCACAAAGAAGATGATTTTCAAAAACATCTGGAGTTAATCTTCCCGATGGTTAATGAGCGTATTACTGCTCCAATAGCATTATGGCGCATCTATAAACAACAAAAAGACAAGGCCTTAGATAATTCATTAAAAGCAATTGAACAGCTTATTCATGAGTTCATCAAAAAAGCAAAAACACGACTCAACACCAATCCTGAACTTAAACAACATCCTTCAAATTTTCTTGAAGCCTTACTGGTTGAACAGGAAGAAAACCATCAATTTTCTGATCAGGAAATTTACGGTAATGTGTTTAGCATATTATTGGCTGGAGAAGATACCACTTCAAACTCAATTGCTTGGGCTATATATTATTTAGCACAGAATCCGGAGATTGTTGCTAAAGTGAGAGAAGAAGCATATTTAATATACGATACATTAGATGTCCCGGAAAACACCAAACAATTGAGTCAACTAAAATATGCTAATGCCGTTGCACAGGAAACTATCAGATTAAAACCTGTAACTCCTAACCTTTATATGCAAGCTAATGAAGATGTGACTTTACAAGGATTGTATATACCTAAAGACACCACTATCATGTTGCAAAATAAAGTTGCTCAAACCAAGGAACATTATTTCTCTAATGCTACTGAGTTCATTCCTGAAAGATGGATTAAAAACGGATGTCCTGCACATCAAAATCACTCACCAGATATTATAAAAGCATTTGGAGGTGGTGCTAGATTTTGTCCAGGTATGAATTTAGCTATGCATGAAATGACTATAGCAATTTCAACAATTTGCAAACAATTTGATTTTAAGTTAGCGGTTGATAAACACAGTGTAAAGGAACATTTTGCATTTACTATGTATCCTGACAACCTCTTAATTCACTTCAAAAAGCGTCAATAAGTTTATTTCGTATTGCTCTTATTATAGCGCTCCAGAATGTTATCGATACTTTTAATTGAGTTTTGCATCCAAATTAATTGTTGTTCTTCTTTTTCGTCTTCTGTTAACTTCCAATTTAAATCTGAATTTCTAAGCTTAGTGGTTAAAGACTGTAAAATAATTGCTGCTGACACCGAAATATTTAAACTCTCTGTAAACCCCACCATTGGTATCTTTATAAAACCATCGGCTTGTTTCATGATATTTTCACTGATACCATCACGTTCTGAACCAAAAAACAAAGCACTTCTTTTTGTCACATCAAAATCTTCAACATAACATGAATCATTATGTGGTGTAGTAGCGATAATTTGATACCCTTGCTCTCGTAGCGCATTTACACACGCATCTGTATTTGAATGGTACTGCAAATCTACCCATTTCTGAGCTCCCATAGCAATTTCTTTATCTAACACATTTTTATGTTGCACCTCAATAGCATGGGCTTTCTGCACACCAAACACATCACAACTTCTTATAACTGCACTGGTGTTATGCATTTGATACACATCTTCTAAAACTACTGTAAAATGTTTGGTACGTTTATTGAGAATTTTAACAAACTTCTCTCTACGTGCAGGGGTAACAAATTGTTCTAAATATGAAAACAAGGCTTTATCAACCATAAAATAAGTATATTTAACCAGTAATGTAATTAAATTAAGGTAATTTACCAACGTATGAACCAATTCCTTTACATCCTTTTATTTGCTCTGTTTCCGTTATGCACTTACGGACAAGACACTGCTATAAAAATTAACAATACCAGAGAAAATGATTTTAGAGTAAAAGACTTTGGTTTGCGTTTGTCTGAAAGTTATTCAAACGGCAACGCTTCACTATTCATGACATCTATTGCTATTGATAGATTTTTTCCTAAAGTCATCTTACATGACAATGCCAATAAAAAACTGACCAAGTTTAACTCGAAATTTAAAACTGATTTTGAAACTAAACTGACCTCGTTTCCTAATGAGCTTATCGCTAATTTGAAAAATGGCGACTTCTATAATTTCGTGAGTTATCATTTTGACCCTATAGACAAAACCTACCACATCGTATTTAGATATTACTCTGAAGAGTATGGCTTAGATTATCATGATTATCGCATTTTAAACTCAAAGGATGATTTAATCATTGACGATGTGTTTATCTACTCTAGTTGTCAAAAATTATCTGAAACTATTAAATTATTGTATTTAAGCGAACTTCCTAAAAACTACATTAGCTCATTTACAACTAAACCTGAGTACAAATACATTCTGATGTTAAAAAACTTTGTTGATGCAAAAAACAGCAATAACCTCAGCAAAGCATACAAACACATTTCCTTATTAAACACATCATTAAAAAACAAAGATAGATTTACAGCCATGCTCAAACTTGAACTTTCAAGAAGTTTAACTGAAGAAGCCTACTTTGAATCTATGGAAGAGGCCTTACAAAACTTCACTTTAGACCCGAGTATTAATTTATCTGCTATCAGATACCATTACTTAAATAAAGATTACGAAGCCGTATTTAAAAGTATCAACAGCATTCAAAATCATACAAATGATACGTTTTTAGATTTTGAAAAAGGAAATTTATCCTACGCTGCAAAAAACTATGAAAGCGCTGAAGTATTTTATAAAAGCATGATAGAAAATTACCCTCGATTTCATTTACCAAAATTCAGTTTATTAGTGATATATGAACAAGAACAGGCTTTTAACGATGCTATTCAATTGTTAAATGTCATACTAAACACCTCTTCATATAAAAAATCAACTTTAATTAAGAAAGTTAAAGCTCAGTTGCCTTTGTTGAGTAACAGTAGCGAGTTTAAAACTTGGCAAAAAAAATAATGCCTTTATGGTATAAAAAAAGTCCTCGATTATCGAGGACTTTTTTATTAATATTCTAGGGAACTATTATTTGTTCAAATACATTTTACGTCTTGAATACAAGTCATAAAATTGATCATCTTTTAAATCATCTATAAACAAAATACTTTCTCCAGTACTTTTCATTTCTGGTCCTAATTGTTTATTAACATTCGGGAATTTATTAAATGAGAACACTGGTTGTTTAATCGCATATCCTTCTAATTGCGGATTAAATTCGAAGTCCGTTACCTTAGCTCCTAACATGACTTTAGTTGCGTAGTTCACATACGGTTGCTTATACGCTTTTGCTATAAATGGCACTGTTCTAGAGGCTCTTGGGTTGGCTTCAATAATGTACACTTTATCATCTTTAATTGCAAACTGAATGTTAATTAACCCTTTAGTATCTAACGCTAGTGCAATAGTTTTTGTGTGATCTTTTATTTGTTGCAATACAAACTCACCTAAATTGAATGGCGGTAAGGTTGCATTAGAATCTCCTGAGTGTACTCCACAAGGTTCAATGTGCTCCATAATACCAATTATCTGTACATTTTCACCATCGCAAATTGCGTCTGCTTCTGCTTCTATTGCCCCATCTAAATAGTGGTCTAACAACAATTTATTACCTGGTATTGAACGCAATAAATCAAATACATGCTCTTCTAACTCTTGCTTATTAATTACAATTTTCATTCCCTGACCACCAAGTACATAAGATGGACGTACTAATATTGGGAAATCTAACTCATCAGCTATTGCTAATGCTTCACTCACATTTTCTGCGACTCCGAATTTTGGATAAGGAATGTTATTTTCTTTTAATATTGTAGAAAAACTTCCTCTATCTTCAGCTAAATCTAACGCTTTATATGATGTTCCAATAATCTTAACACCGTAACGCTCTAATTTCTCAGCTAACTTCAAAGCAGTTTGTCCACCTAACTGAACAATAACTCCTTCTGGTTTTTCATGACGAATGATATCGTAAATATGTTCCCAAAATACTGGCTCAAAATATAACTTGTCTGCCGTATCAAAATCGGTAGAAACAGTTTCTGGATTACAGTTAATCATTATGGTTTCATAACCACACTCTGCAGAAGCCAATACACCGTGTACACAACAGTAATCAAACTCAATACCTTGACCAATTCTGTTTGGTCCAGACCCTAAAACAATTACTTTTTTTCTATCAGTAACTTCACTTTCGTTATGTACGTAACGCTTCCCATCTGAAGTTTCTACTTCGTTTTCAAACGTAGAATAGTAATATGGCGTTTTAGCTGTAAATTCTGCAGCACAAGTATCTACCAATTTGTACACACGATTAATATTCATTTCGTCACGCTTATTGTAAACCTGACTCTCTAAACATTTTAACATATGTGCAATCTGACGATCTCCGTATCCTTTTTGCTTAGCTTCAAGTAACAATTCACGCCCTATGGTTTCAATTGTATATGTAGAAATTTCTTTTTCTAAATGGAATAACTCTTCATATTGACGTAAAAACCACATATCGATTTTTGTAATGTCATGAATTCTTTCAAGCGGAATTCCTGCCGCAATGGCATCATAAATTACAAATACTCTATCCCAACTTGCAAACTCAAGTTTACTTAATATGGTGTTATAATCTGTTTCTCCTTTTCCGTCAGCACCTAAACCATTACGTTTAATCTCTAATGATTGTGTTGCTTTATGTAATGCTTCCTGGAACGAACGTCCAATACCCATTACCTCTCCAACGGCTTTCATTTGCAACCCTAAAGTTCTGTCAGACCCTTCAAACTTATCAAAGTTCCAACGTGGTATTTTTACAATAACATAATCTAAAGTTGGTTCAAATAATGCAGATGTTGACTTAGTTATTTGGTTATCTAACTCATCTAATGTGTATCCTGTTGCTAATTTAGCTGCAATTTTTGCAATAGGATATCCTGTTGCTTTTGATGCTAATGCAGACGAACGTGATACACGAGGATTAATTTCTATGGCAATGATATCTTCTTTATCATCAGGACTCACTGCAAATTGCACATTACAACCTCCTGCAAACTCACCAATACTACGCATCATTTTGATAGCCATATCACGCATTTTCTGGTATGTTGTATCAGACAATGTCATAGCCGGTGCTACAGTAATTGAGTCTCCTGTATGAATCCCCATAGGATCCATGTTTTCAATTGAACAGATAATAACAACATTATCATTGTCATCACGTAACAATTCTAACTCGTACTCCTTCCAGCCCATCATGGCCTTATCTATCATTACCTCATGAATTGGGGAAATCTCTAATCCTCTAGATAAGTTTTCTTCAAAATCCTCTTCATTATATACGATTGCTGCTCCCGCTCCTCCTAATGTAAATGATGCTCTAATACATAACGGAAAACCAAATTCTTGAGCTATTTCTTTTCCTTTTAAGAACGACGTTGCAGTAGCTTGTGGTGCCATTGGCACTCCAATTTCCTCCATTAATAAGCGGAACTTGTCTCTATCTTCAGTAATATTAATTGCATCAATATCAACACCTATTATTTCTACATTAAAGTCTTCCCAAATTCCTTTTTCGTCAGCTTCAATACATAGGTTTAATGCTGTTTGTCCTCCCATAGTTGGTAATACAGCATCTATTTGTGGGTGCTCTTTTAAAATTTCTATAATTGACTTTGTTGTTAATGGCTTCAAGTATACATGATCTGCCATTGACGGGTCTGTCATTATAGTTGCAGGGTTAGAATTAATCAAAATAGTTTCTATTCCGTCTTCACGTAAAGAGCGTAAGGCTTGAGATCCTGAATAATCAAACTCACAGGCTTGACCTATAACTATTGGTCCAGAACCTATTAATAAAATCGATTTTAAATCTTTTCTTCTCGGCATGTTGTGTTGTTATTTAGTTGTATGCAAAAATTATGTGATTCTTAGGTAAAAAAAAAGGTGTTACCATTAGGAACACCTTTTCTATTATTAACTAACTGCTAATAATTATTTTTTATGTCTTGGCTCACAAGACACTGTTAATTTCTTTCTTCCTTTAGCTCTCCTTCTAGCAAGAACTTTTCTTCCATTAACAGAAGCCATTCTATCTCTAAAACCGTGTTTATTTCTTCTTTTTCTTTTTGATGGTTGAAACGTTCTTTTCATTTTATCGTATCTTTAAAAACTTTCTTACTTAATTAAAATATTTAGCGTATTTCTATCTGCTAAAATGTGACGGCAAATATACAAAGAGTTTTTACACTAGCAAGGTAAAAAATAAAAAAAATTAAATCTTTCTTTTTCCATCACTTATTTACAAATATAGCAGATTTATATTATAACGTAAACCCTACCCTTAATCGTTATTTTTACAATAAAATATGTAGCTTTGCAGACTGATTTTGATACAATATAAAAAACTTTTAAAATGCTAAATAAAAACATCAAATTAGTTATTACCGCTATATTAGTTGCTATTGCAATATGGCAATTTTATGAAGGTCACATTGGTAACGGAATTATGTTAACATTAATTGCCGGACTAGTTGTGTTACTTTATTTTAAAAACGAAATAATTCTTGCCACTACTTTTAAGTTAAAAAAGCAAGATATGGAAGGGGCGCAACTTATGCTTGACAAAATAAAAAATCCAGAAAGCGCCTTAACCAAAAAACAATTAGGGTATTGGAACTTTTTAAAAGGGCAATTTGGCTACCAAGAAGCGCCATTAAAATCTGAAAAATATTTACGTAAAGCCATTGAGTTAGGGTTAAACTTTGATCATGATATGGCTGCTGCTAAAATGTTTTTAGCTGGTATTTCTATGAGTAAAAACCGTAAAATTGAAGCTAACAACCTTTTAAGTGATGCTAAGGCGCTAGACAAACACGGTATGCTTACAGATCAAATAAAAATGATGCAACAGCAAATGAAACGTGCTACTGGCCCAAAACAACACTATACAAGAAATCAACGCAGACGATAATCTGCTATTACATATGAATCGTAAAAAAGTCCTGTTTTTCAACAGGACTTTTTTTTATTTCATCTAATTATTTGATTTTTAATCGATTATATTTTCACGCAACAGTAAAAAAACGTAAATTTAATAGACCTGAAAGAACCAGCTTAGACATTAATTTTAAAAATATACGTCTATGAAGGTTAAAATTATTACTCTAACACTCCTTACACTTACTTTTTTAGGTCATTCACAGAGTTCAAGCGATATTTCATTTTCTAGCGCTTTGAATACTAATGTTGCCACTTATAATTTGGCTATTGCAAAAACCAACTATAAATACAATCCTAAAGCAAATGAATTGATTTTTAATGACTTTGTAAATCGTAATATCATTAACACTCATTTTGGAAATTTTAAAGCTAAAAATTTAAATGGCGCCTTAATACAACTAAACAATTATTTTAAAAAACCTTTAGTATTAACAACCTACGCGAGTTGGTTTATCATTGAAAAAGAAAGTGTTGCAGAATTAAATGAATTGGCAAAAAAGCATCGTAAATCTGTTAATTTCGCTGTAGTTTTTTGGGAAAACGAACATCAAGCACGAGCTAAATCGAAATTTTTTAACAGACATGTTAAAGTGCTATACATTAATGAACGCGAAAACTTATTTTCTAATGAAATTAATGTATTAAAATATCCTTTAGGGCAATCATTGATTTACTACATCAATAACAACAATCAAATTATAGACTTAAGAAAGAACCATTATTTTGTTCCTGAAGTCAAACACACCTATAACAAAGCTTTTGTTGAAACCAGCAACCAATTTACTAAGGGGCTTAGTTTATTACTATTACAAAATGAGGAAAAAGACAACCATCTAGCCTCAGAATAAATTACCAAAACATCTAAAAACTTGTTTATCAACCTTAAAATCAGTATATTGTAAACATAATTTTCAACTTTTAGTTAAGTTTTATAATTTATACATAGCAAAAGCAAGGTTTACACCTTGCTTTTTTTACAGCATGAAATCTATTTACCCACAATCATTTTTATTGCTATAAACAACATCAATACCCCAAAAATTCGTTTTAATAACTTCTCATCTATGGCTATGGCTAACTTAGACCCAAAAAACCCACCAATTATAAACGTTACAGATATAACTAAAGCTAATTTCCAATCTACATGACCAGCTTTACTATATTGCAATACTGCCAATAATGTTACTGGTGGTAACATTGCTGCCAAGCTAGTACCTTGTGCTTGATGTTGGGTGAAACCTATTAGCAACAACAAAGGCACCATAACAACTCCGCCTCCAATACCTAAAACTCCACTTAAGAACCCAGCTAACAGTCCTACACCTATAAGAAATAAAACAGTACTCATTTTAATTTGTATAAACGCCTTCTTTCGGAATTTTAATTTCATAGGTACGTCTTGTTTTGTTATTCAAATGTCCTTCTCGCAACCACGGATTATGAATTTTCATTATCTTATAATTCACCCCCAAATCTTTAGAAAACTGCGCAATATTTGTTATTGCTGTATCAAGTTGTATGGTTCTTGTAGGAATGGCATCGTATAAATCTGTTTTTTCAAAGTTAAAACCAAATTTATGAGGTTGCATTAAAATATACTTCATTGCAACTATTCTTGGCACATAACGAGACGTTTCTGTACCCAGCAACAAATCATAGTAGCCAGACACCTGTTGTTTACTTAATCGCCGAGACATTCCAGACATCCCTCCATTATATGCTGCAGCCGCTAAAGTCCAACTCCCTAATTTTTCTTTGGCATCTTTTAAATATTTACAAGCTACACGTGTAGATTTTTCTAAATGGTAACGTTCATCAACATTAGCATTGACCTCTAACCCATACTCGCGACCTGTGGTCTTCATAATTTGCCAAAACCCTCTAGCTCCAGCAGGTGAAACAACATTAGTTAATCCGCTTTCAATAACTGCTAAATATTTAAAATCATCTGGCACACCTTCTTCGGCTAATATTTTTTCTATGATTGGAAAATATTTATTAGCGCGTTTAAACATTAGAAACCCATTGGATTGCCAATAGGTATTTACCAAAAACTCACGATCAATACGTTCTTTAATATCTGGTTGTTCCACAGGGACGTTTTCTCCTGCAAAAACTAATTTTTTAGGAAGTGTTAAGGCGTATACATTATAATTATTCACATAGCTTGTATCTACTAACTTTTCTGAATTATCTTCTACTCTACTTACATCTTTATTTGAAACTGAATTTATAAAAAGCCCTGCTATACATAGCAATCCAATTCCGCATAATATATTTTTAACTATTCTCATTGACATCTCTTATTTATGCTGTTAACAATTTAGGTAAATTTTCATTAAACCACTTATACTTATTTATAATCATAACATGTGTTCCGTTATTAACTTTAACCACATTTCCTTTTATGTATTTAATAGGAAATATTTTATCATGACTACCATGAATATGAATCACATTATCAAGTTGTTGTGTTTGCTTCCAGTTTATCAACTGTTCTATGGCCCAATCTAGATAATTTTTATCATGTATAGACATGTATTTTTTATACAAATCAACTCGATGTGTTGCCGTTTCACCAAATGCATACTTAGCTAATTTTTCTATATCTGAAAACAATTGAGTAGGTACCAATTTATAGGCCCGTGTTAGCTTTGCAAACCTCATTCGAACCGGAAATTCTTGTTGATGAACAACACTAGACACCACAACAATTTTTTGCGCTTTAAGATATTTACTCATTTCTTGAACTACAATACCGCCAAAAGACACTCCAAATAAAATTGGGTTATCATGTTTAATTTTCAACACCATTCGCTGTACATATGCAGAAAGTGATTCGTTTTTACATGGAATTTCCCACTCTATATAATGTAACTCATAACTATCTTGTGGTAATTTAATATACTCAAATATTTTGGTATTTGCTGCCATACCAGGAATGAAATATACATGTGCTTTCCTCTTCTGCATTGCTAAACAATGTTTTATTGTCACAAGATAAGTCTTTCTTAATAATCACACTATATTTTAACGCAAACCTTTTAAAACAATGATTTTACACAGATATGTTGTTTAACATATGATAATTTCGTAACTTTAAACTCTTGAATATGCAATATTTAAGCATCACAACCAACTCTACAACCAAAGAATCTTTTACTTATGATTATGGAATTAACTTTAAAAGACAATGAATTTTTAAGACAATTTGAAATTCTTGTTGACAACCACTTAGCAATCATTGAATATTCGTTACAAGAGCGAAAAATATTCCTAACCAAAATACACATTCCTGAAGAAATTACTGAAGACGATTTTCAGAACACCTTTATAAGAATTGTTTTTGAAAACATCGAAGAACGTAATTTAAATGTAGTTCCTACTTGCCCCGCCATTGCCGGTTTTATAAGAAAAAACAAGCAATACAAAGCATTACTGCCTGTAGGTATTAAAATATAACATATAAAAAAAGCTCACCTAAGGTGAACTTTTTTATATATTTATTATTCGATTTAATAACGCACGTCAAAGCTACCGTTTGACACAGTTATGGTTTCGTAAGACATTGTTGTGGTATTATAATTCGTTAAATTCCCAGAAAATGTACCCTTAAGTCTCGACCCATTATTTTCAGAAATCATTGATGTCATACTTGCTGTATCATCAGAGGGTTGGTAATCACTAAATTCATACAGAACTTGATCTTTTTCAAACATAAAATACAAAATTTCATTTTCCCCAACCAATAACTCATCTATATAAAACTGAAACTCTCTATTTGCATCTGAAGAAATTTTTGCCGTAACGTAAACATCTACATAAGCAACACCACCATCTTCATATGGTGTTCTTACTACACTTATATCATCAAACACATATACTATATCATCAATCTTAGCCGATAAACTGCTATCTGGGGTGCGGGTATTTACTGAATTATCATCTTCACAAGAAATAAACGACAAGGAACAGCACACTAGAACAAAAATAATCTTTTTCATAATGGTTAGTTTTTAAAGTTACACTCTAATTTAACAAAAAAAGCACAACGAAACAAACTAAACAGCTACAAATCAAATGATTAACACAAGTGTTTTTTTATAAAAAATTAAACCTTACTAAGCCATCTTCATCAATATTTTTAAGCACAACTTGATGTAGCGTGTTAGCTAATTCCGGATTCCAAGGTGTTTTTACTTTAACATAGTTTTCTGTAAAACCATGAATGTAGCCCTCTTTATTTTCATCTTCAAATAGTACAGTTTTTTGTTTACCTAATTGAGATTCATAAAACACGCCTCGCATTTTAGCAGATAAGCCTCGTAACATTTTACTACGTTTTTTACGTACAGAAACTGGCACTACAGCTTCCATTTCAGCTGCTTCAGTATTTGCGCGCTCTGAATAAGTGAACACGTGTAAATAAGAAACCTCCAAGTTTGCTAAGTAATTATAGGTTTCTAAAAACAATTCATCGGTTTCTCCAGGAAACCCAACAATCACATCTACACCTATACAAGCGTCAGGCATTTGCTGTTTAATTTTTGCAACTCTATCAGTGTATGTTTTACGTAAATAACGGCGCTTCATTTTCTTAAGCAACTCATCGCTACCACTCTGCAATGGAATATGAAAATGCGGTACAAAACTATTGGAGTTGGCTACAAATTGTATTGTTTCATCTTTCAATAAATTAGGTTCTATTGATGAAATTCTAACACGATGAATTCCTTCAACTGTATCTAATTTTTCTACCAGCTCAAAAAAGGTATGTTCATGTTTTTTATTACCAAACTCACCTTTACCATAATCGCCAATGTTCACACCCGTTAAAACAATTTCTTTAATACCTTTTGCAGAAATTTCTGCTGCATTATTAAGTACATTTTGTAATGTATCAGATCTTGAAATTCCACGCGCTAATGGTATAGTGCAATACGTACATTTATAATCACAGCCATCTTGCACTTTCAAAAATGCCCGTGTTCTATCACCTATGGAATAACTGCCAACATAAAAATCTGCATCTTCAATTTCACAAGAATGAATTTCACCCATGTCATTTTTTGACAAATCATTAATATAACTGGTGATTTTGAACTTTTCAGTAGCTCCTAAAACCAAATCTACTCCATCAACATCTGCAAGTTCTTCTGGCTTTAATTGGGCATAACACCCCACAGCTGCAACAAACGCATTGGCGTTTTGTTTCTGAGCTTGCTTAACAATAGTCTTAAATTTTTTGTCGGCATTTTCAGTAACTGAACACGTATTAACCACATAAATATCGGCCTTTTCAGAAAAATCAACACGATCAAACCCTTCTTTAGTAAAGTCACGAGCAATTGTAGATGTTTCTGAAAAATTTAATTTACAACCTAATGTATAAAAAGCTACTTTTTTTCTTTCCTGCATTTAATTATCTTACTTATATTTGAACAGCTAGGCTATACAGTATAGCGCCTGCAAAAATACAATTAATTAACCAATTTGAAAACAACTCTTCTCCTTATTATCAAGCTGTTATGTATGAGCATATTATTATGCTTTTTTGCATGTAGCACTAACAATTCTACAATTGATGATTCCACCGTTTTCAGGTACAATGAATATAAAAACATCAATTCCTTAGACCCCGCTTTTGCAAAAGATAATGCAAACATCTGGGCATGCAATCAATTATTTAACGGCTTAGTACAGCTTGATGACAATTTAAATGTGCAACCAGACATTGCTAAAAACTGGCAAATATCTGACGATGCAAAAACGTATACATTTACACTTAGAACCGATGTTCAATTTCATCAACACGAGATATTTAAACATGCTACTAGAAATGTTACTGCTAAAGATTTTGAATATTCATTTAAGCGATTAATAGATCCTAAATTAGCATCACCAGGAAGCAACACTTTACAACAAGTAGACACATTTTACGCCGTAAACGATTCAATATTTGAAATTAAACTCAAACAACCTTTCCCCGCTTTTTTAGGCGTTTTAACCACTAAATATTGCTCCGTTTTACCACAAGAAATTGTTGAGTATTATGGCAATGACTTCAGAGCAAACCCTATTGGCACTGGACCATTTCAATTTAAGCGTTGGGAAGAAAACATCAAACTAGTTCTAAGACGTAACCCTAACTATCATGAAAAAGATGCAAAAGGACAACAACTACCCTACCTTGAAGCTGTAGCCATTAGTTTTTTAAGTGATAAACAAAGTGAGTTTTTAGAATTTTCTCAGGGCAATATCGATTTCTTATCCGGACTGGCTCCTTCATACAAAGATGAATTACTTACTGCTAATGGCTCATTACGCAACAAGTACACTAAAGATGTCAATATGGTGTCTGGTGATTATTTGAACACTGAGTATTTAGGGTTTTACATGGAAACTGAACAAGCAGAAATACAATCTGAATTAATCAGACAAGCTGTAAACTATGGTTTTGACCGACAAACCATGATTACCTATTTACGTAATGGTATTGGCACACCTGCTGAAAATGGTTTTGTTCCTAAAGGACTTCCAAGCTTTAATAACCAAAAAGGCTATAATTATCAGCCGGAAAAAGCCAAACAACTTGTCGAGAAATTTAAAGCGGAAACTGGTATTACTGAACCAAAAATTACTATATCTACAAACAGTTTATACGTAGACTTATGCGAATATATTCAACGTGAATTAGAAAAAATAGGTTTAACCGTTACTGTTGATTTACTAACCTCATCTACTTTAAAAGAAGAAAAATCTACTGGTAAATTATCCATATTTAGAGCCAGCTGGGTAGCAGATTATCCCGATGCTGAAAATTATCTATCACTGTTTTATTCTAAAAACTTCACTCCTAATGGTCCTAATTACACTCATTTTAAGAATAATGCATACGACAGTTTATACGAGAACGCCTTAAAAGAAATTGACCTGAATAAACGCCATCAGTTATACCAAAAAATGGATAGTGTTGTCATAAAACACGCACCTATAATACCGTTATACTATGACAATGTCATCCGGTTTACAAGAAAAAACATTCATGATTTAGGCATAAATCCGATCAACCTATTACATCTAAAACGAGTTTATAAAAATTAATCTCGCCGTATGAAACCCATCTCTCCTATATATATTGCCACATTTATACTTTGTGTATTAGCACTTTTAGGTGCTGGCTTATTTATTACTACTGAGCAAGATGAAAAGGAAGGGGTTTTTATAGACCAACTACACATCAAATACCCTACATATGCTACTTTTTTTGAGCATGAAAAAGCACCACAGATAGACTCTGTTCAACAAACCATTGAACAAATTACCACACAAATACAACCTATTGAAGTTGAAAAAATCAACTTAGGTATAGATTCATTAATTACACACAAGCCAAACGCAGAAAACAAAGTTTCTGGCACAATTATAGACTTTTCTAAAATAGACACTACTGCAATTCAACGCATTACTTACCCTAAGGATTCCGTTAAGTTTATAACGAGTTTAAAAAAGAGCTTAAGTAGTCAGTACTGTAGGATTGTTCATTATGGTGATTCTCAATTAGAAGGTGATCGAATAACAGGATACCTGAGAAACAGATTGCAACGTATGTATGGCGGGAGTGGGCCTGGTTTTATACCAATCAAACAAGTGTATCATCAAATTAGTGCAATTGTTACACCAAGTGATACTTGGCAACGTCATGCCATTTTTGATAGAACTCAGAAACGTTTTCAGCATAAAAAATACGGACTGTATTTATCGTCTTCACGCTTTACACCTATTCTTAAGGACAGTATCTCTTTAGATACACTTCGTGAAACTACTGCTAAAATTCTTATAAAACCTTCAAAAATCACATATAAAAAATTCAGAGCATTTTCATCTATTGGCTTACACTACACCAACTGTACTAATCCAGTACAAGTTTCTGTGTACACCAAAGGACAACTCATACAACAAGATAGTTTAATTACAGATGGCAATTACCATAACTTTAGTATTGATTTACCAGGAACACCAAGTGATTTAAACATTGAGCTTACAGGTAAAATTAGCCCTGATTTTTACGGGATTACATTAGACGGAAAAACCGGTGTACAAATAGATAATGTTGCCATGCGTGGTGCCTCTGGGACCTTATTTACAAAAACTAATGCCGCAGATTTTAAACACATGGTTAAGGAGCTTAATCCGAAAATCATGATGCTACAATTTGGCGGTAATACTGTTCCTTACATAAAAGATTCTATAGCCGTAAACAACTATACTAACACCATCAAACGTCAAATCAATTGGTTAAGACATCATAAACCTTCTATTGATTTTATCTTTATAGGCCCTACAGATTTAGCTACTTCTATAAATGGTAACATGACTACTTATGAGTTGTTACCATATTTAAATCAAAAACTAAAAGAGGTATGCTATAATAATAATGTAGCGTATTGGGATATGTTTCAAGCAATGGGTGGTAAAAACTCAATAAGTCATTGGGTTAATGAAGGGCTTGTTGGTGGTGATTATGTTCATTTTACACCAAAAGGCACCAAATATATTTCGGAATTATTTTTCACAGCACTTTACCTAGATTTAAAACCAAATTCGATACAATAATGATAAAAACTATTTTAACAGTAATTGGTATTACTTACACAATATTAGGGTTTGGACAAAACTATATGATTACTGATAGTTTACAACAACAGTACCCATTTATAAACTGGAATGCAAATAACATAAAGCATTCAGACTCTTCAGTAGCTTTCCAAAAACTATATCAAAAGCTAGATAACATCTACCAAAACAAAGAAGACAATTTACATGTTTTTCATATTGGTGGCTCACATATTCAAGCGGACTTTTACTCAAACCGATTGCGTCATTATTTACAACATATCAGTCCAAAAGCAACAGGACAACGTGGTTTTATTTATCCGTACAGAATGGCAAAAACCAATAATCCGTTGAACTATAAAGTTACCTTTGACGGAGAATGGAAAGGTTACCGCTGTTCAAGAAATGATTCTGTAACTTGGGGATTATCTGGTGTAAGCGCTAAGTTTAAAGATTCAATTTCAAACATCAGCATTAAAGCTAATCATAGAAACTATTCAAATAACATCTATAATTTTAACAAATTACGCGTGTTTTACAATGAATGGTCAGATGATTATTCTGTAACTATTTCAAACGATTCTTTAGTAACAGCACAAACAAGGAATTCTGATGCTCATTATATTGAATTTACCCTAAACAAAACAGTTGAGGCAATTGATATAAAAGTTACAAAAGCCACCGATACATCAAACGCCGAGTTTTTAATGATGGGATTAGAACTCATGAATGACAATTTTGGTGTAGAGTACACAACTATAGGGGTTAACGGGGCTAGTTTTGCTTTTTACAATCGTGCCGCTTATTTTGAAAAACAATTGCAACTGTATAAACCAGACTTGTTCATCATCTCTATAGGAACAAATGACACCTACACATTACATTTTGATGCCCAACAATACAAAGCCTATTATGAGCAGTTGATTGTTTCTATTCAGAAAGCAAACCCTGATTGTGCTATTTTATTAACTGTACCCAATGATTCGTATTACAAAAGACAATTTGCTAATCCGAATACTAAAGTAGCAGCCAAAGTTATTTATGAATTGGCTGATCAATATCACATGGCGGTTTGGGATTTTTATGAAATTATGGGAGGTTATGTATCATCAGAAAAATGGTACAAACACAAACTCATGCCTAAAGACCGAATTCATTTTACAAGAAAAGGCTATGATATAAAAGCCGATTTATTATTACAAGCTTTAGTGCAAGCTTGGGAAAAGGAAATGGATTATCAACCTAATTCAGTTTTAAATCACATTACCAAAAACACTTATAGCGTTGAATAGATTACTAGACATATTTAGTTTTTCTGAAGATACCCCATTACTATTTACACAAATAAGTTTTTGGATATTTTTTGCTATCGTGTATTTGATATACGCAATTATATACCAGAAGAAAACACTACGTATTAGCTATTTATTTGCGGTAAGCATCTTGTTCTATTACAAAACTAGCGGACTATTTATAGGAATATTATTATTCAGTACCATAAATGATTTCTTCTTAGGCAAATATATTTACCGGAGCACATCACTACTGAAAAAGAAAATACTAGTTACTATAAGTGTATGTATTAATTTAGCAACATTATGCTATTTTAAATACGCCTATTTTTTTACAGATTCCTTTAATAGCTTATTCAAAACCGATTACGAAGTCATCAACCACTTGGCCTTATGGACTAATACCATTACACAACACGATTATTTTACCGTAGATAGTATTATACTTCCTGTTGGAATTTCGTTTTATACCTTTCAGACTATCAGTTACAGTGTAGACATTTATCGCAAGCAATTACAACCAATTAACAATATTATTGATTTTGGTTTTTTTGTGAGTTTCTTCCCGCAATTAGTAGCCGGACCAATTGTTAGAGCTGCAGATTTTATTCCACAAATAAGTAAAGATATTCGCATTACAAAGCACGATTTTGGTACTGCGCTTTACATGATTTTAATTGGACTAATCAAAAAAATGCTTTTTGCAGATTATATTGCTGCCAACTTTTTAGATCGGGTATTTGACGCGCCAGAAATGTTTTCGGGCTTTACCAATATCATGGCGTTGTTTGGGTACTCTTTACAAATTTATGGTGATTTTTCTGGATACACAGACATTGCTATTGGAGTTGCTTTACTAATGGGCTATCAATTACCAAAAAACTTTAACTCTCCTTATAAAGCTATTAATTGTGGCGATTTCTGGAAACGTTGGCACATTTCTTTATCAACTTGGTTAAAAGATTACTTATACATTCCATTAGGAGGAAATAGAAACGGAACAACTGCATCTTACATTATTTGTTTAAGTTTTTTAACTCTATTATTAATTGCATTAAAAAGCTATACCTATACATTACTAATAATCGGGGTATTAGTGGTAGGGATGTTACTATGCTTAATCATCCCGAAAATAATCAAACACTTCAACACCAACATCAATATATTGCTTACCATGCTAATTGGTGGTTTATGGCATGGTGCATCGTGGAAATTTGTGATTTGGGGAGGCTTAAATGGCTTAGGGATTTTAGTATACAAATACTGGCGACGTATAAGTCCGTACGAAAAAAGTACACACCCATTAGCATTTATATGGAAAATAGGACTCACATTTTTATTCATCACCTTTACAAGAGTATACTTTAGAGGGAACAGTATGGATCATATCAGCAAACAGTACTATCAAATTTGTTATAATATGAATTTAAGTAATGCTCTGCAGCTGTTTATTGAATATCAAAATGTGTTTATGATAATGGCTTTAGGGTATATTGCACATTGGTTGCCTTATAAATTAAAAGAGACTATTCAACTACAATTCATCAACAGTCATTTTATAATTAAATTGCTTACTGCAACTACGGTAGCAATTTTATGTTATCAAACCTACGCTGCCGACTTTCAGCCATTTATTTACTTTCAATTTTAACCGCACAAGCTAAGACTCTTTAAATTAGAAATGGTATATTAGGCATTAAAACTTCTATACATTAATGACAACATTTAAAGACAAAATTGCCCTTGTAACAGGCGGTGTTTCAGGAATCGGTAAAATTATGGTACGCTTATTATTAGAGCGAAAAGCTAAAGTTATCATCTGGGACATCGATGCCAAAAAAATAGACGAAACACTTACTGAATTTTCTACACTCGGGACAGTTTATGGATACGCCGTAGATATTTCAAACACCGACACTGTAAAACAAACTGCTCAGAAGGTGAAACAAGAGGTGGGAACAGTAGACCTACTTATAAATAATGCCGGTATTGTTGTTGGAAAATATTTTCATGAATGTAGCTCAGAAGACATCTCAAACACTCTTGCTGTAAATACCGATGCACCAATGCATATTACTCAAGAGTTTTTAGGCGACATGATGACTCAAAACTCTGGGCACATCTGCAATATTGCGTCTTCAGGAGGAATTGTATCTAATCCTAAAATGGCCGTTTATGCTGCAAGTAAATGGGCATTAATTGGCTGGTCTGACAGCTTACGATTAGAAATGAAACAACTCAAAAAAGACATCCACATCACTACTATTATGCCTTATTACATTAATACAGGAATGTTTGATGGAGTTAAATCTAAAATCCCAATTTTAAAACCTGAACCTACAGCTCTTACCATTATTAAAGCCATTGAAAAACGTAAGAAAATGATTACAATTCCGGGGTATATCTATAGAGTTACAAGATTAGGACAAGCCATCATGTCAATCAATACCTTTGATTGGTTTACCGGTAGTGTTTTGGGCATTTATAAAACTATGGCACATTTTACAGGGCGTAAAAACTAAAACTCCTCTAATCTTTTTTACACATGACAGAAACCTCAGAACATCATATAGATCAGCTTCTTAACAACCATAAAGCTTATTTTGCTACACAGCAAACAAAAAACATTAAGTTTAGATTAGCACAGCTCCGTAAACTTAAGGCCATTATTCTAAAGTATCAAACACAAATTGAAGAAGCGTTATGGAGTGATTTACATAAATCACCCGAGGAAGCCTATTTAACTGAAATTAGTATTGTTACTGGCGAAATTACCAATCATATAAAACACTTAAAATCTTGGGCGGCACCAAAACATGTTGCTACACCATTACATTTATTACCGTCTTCTAGTAAAATACTTAGCGAGCCTTTAGGTGTAGCCTTAATTGTTGCTCCTTGGAATTATCCGTTTCAACTACTTATAAACTCGCTCGTTGGTGCCATTTCTGCCGGATGTTGCGCAATTTTAAAACCCTCACCAGATGCCCCAGCAATTGCCAAAGTCATGGAAGCAATGCTTACCGAGACTTTTGATTCAAACTATATTAGTGTAATTCACGGTGCAAAAGACACCAACACGATATTATTTTCTAAGCGTTTTGACATTATCTTTTTTACAGGAAGTTCAAAAGTTGGAAAAGTTGTTATGAAAGCTGCTGCAGAACACCTTACTCCTGTAGTATTAGAATTAGGAGGGAAAAGTCCGTGTATTGTTGATGCTGATGCTAACATAGATATAGCCGCTAAACGTATTGCTTGGGGGAAATTAATTAATGCCGGGCAAACCTGTATTGCGCCAGATTATCTTTTTGCACATAGTACAATTAAAGATGAACTTTTACGTAAAATCAAAGAACATATTACCGTAATGTACGGCAATAACATCAAAGAAAGTCGTTTTTACCCACGTATTATTACTACTAGTGCCACAGAACGTTTGGCTGAACTTTTACATGAAGGTGATGTTTATACTGGTGGTGACGTTGACATAGCAAATAAGTATGTAGCACCAACTATAATTGACAACGTGCAACCAGACTATAAAATCATGCAGAATGAGATATTTGGACCTATTTTACCTGTATTGAGTTTTGAAGATATCAACCAACCGATTTCTTACATTAATAGTAATGAAAAGCCATTAGCCTTTTACTATTTTGGAAAAAAAAGTAAAGCAAAAAAAGCACTTACACAAACAACCTCAGGTGGCGCATGTATTAATGATACTTTAATGCACATTGGCAACCACAAACTCCCTTTTGGAGGTGTTGGTAATAGCGGAATTGGAAAATACCATGGCGAAAACAGCTTTTTAGCGTTTAGCAATCAGAGAGCAGTTGTAACGACTCCTACCTGGATAGACTTGCCATTTAAATATATACCTTTTAAATTTTTTAAACTTATAAAAAAGATTCTTTAATACCATACAACATGCTGCTTTAAAACGAACACTCTATTTTAATCTATTAACATCAAACTACTAATCGCATGAAAAAAGATAAACAAATTGCCATACCAATGGCCATAGGAATAAGCATAGGAACACTTATTGGAGTATTAACAGATAATGTTGGTTTATGGATAGGTGTTGGTGTAGCTATTGGTGCCGGAATTGGCACAACATTATCAAAAAAGAATAACAACAAGTCTTAAGCACTGTATGTACCCTTATCACAACAAAATCAAACAACGCATTAAAAACAATGAGTTAGTACGATATGAATATGTAGAGCGTTACAAAAACATTAGTCCGTGTTTGGTATTACATTTTAGTACTGAGCCTAACATAAGACCCATCCGAGAACATCGGTTTGAAGAGTACGAGCAACTTCTAAATAACAAAAGTAATGACTGAAACATACTACAACTTAGTGGAAGCCGAAAGAAAAGCATTAATACTTTTTAATGCAGTTGAAGAACGAAATATCGTAATTGCTAGTAAAACTGAACGTGAAATAAACACCGAGGTTTATGAGTTAGCATTTGAACTATTCGGCATAAAAAAGTTTTGGCATAAACGTATTGTGCGATCTGGAAAAAACACTCTATTACCTTATAAAGAAAATCCACCAATATTAACTTTACAAGAAGATGACATTCTATTCTTTGATTTCGGCCCTGTTTTTGACAATTGGGAAGCAGACATTGGCAGAACCTATGTATTGGGTACAAATAATAAAAAACAAAAATTACAACGCGATGTAGAACTCGCTTGGCAAGAAGGCAAAGCATATTATCACACACATAAAGCTACAATTACTGGTGCTGAATTTTACAACTACACAAAAGCACTTGCAAAAAAATATGGCTGGAGCTACGGTAATGCTCACTGTGGGCATTTAGTAGGTAATTTCCCTCATGAAAAAATTCTTGGTGAAGATGTTATCAATTATATTCACCCTGACAATCATAATTTAATGAGTGATTTAGATGTATTAGGGCAGGAACGCTATTGGATTTATGAAATTCACTTTATTGACAAATCTTCTAACATAGGTGGTTTTTACGAACAACTAGTATCATAAAAAAACGCCTTAATTTTTATTAAGACGCTTTTAATTATTATCGTTTTAATCCTTTCTGTATTTAGATGTTTCTTCGAATACATGAGTTAAAATTCCCGCATCTTCTTCAGAAAATTCAATATCCCTCCTACTCATTACTACTTTAGCAACTTCAAAGGCTTTTTTAGTATTATAGGTTGTGAATCCTGAACTTCCACCCCAACTGAAACTTGGAATAAAATTTCGTGGAAACCCTCCGCCAAAAATATTAGCAGACACTCCTACTACTGTACCTGTATTAAACATTGTGTTGATACCGCACTTAGAGTGATCACCCATCATTAACCCACAAAATTGCAAGCCAGTTTTAGCAAAACTTTCAGTTTCATAACTCCACAAGCGCACCTCAGCATAATTGTTTTTAAGGTTAGAGTTGTTTGAATCAGCACCAATATTACACCATTCACCAAGCACTGAGTTTCCTAAAAATCCGTCATGACCTTTATTAGAATAGCCAAATATTACTGAATTATTCACCTCTCCCCCAACTTTACTTTCAGGACCTATAGTAGTTCCTCCGTATATTTTAGCGCCCATCTTTAAAGTGGCATGCTCACATAATGCAAAAGGGCCACGAACTGCGCAACCTTCCATCACCTGTGCATCTTTACCAATATAAATTGGCCCATCTGATGCATTTAATGTAGAGAATAACACTTGAGCACCTTCTTCTATAAATATCTGCTCTGAGTTTATACATTGTACGCCGGTAGGAATTGGCTCAGAAATCCTATCTTGTGTTAATAACTTAAAATCATCTTGTATAGCAGCTGCATTTTTTGAAAAAATATCCCATGTGTGCTCAATTCTCATATATTCGCAATTCACTTCAAACACCACATAACTATCAAAATCTACTTCCTCTTGTGAGTTAGTTGAGTAAAACGCTACAATTTCATCATTACAAAAAATAGCCTGATGTTCTGATAAACTCTTGATACTTTTTACCAAATCTGCATTTGGTAAAAAAGAGGCATTTATCATGACATTCTCTTCCAGCTCAACCATCGGATATTTGTCTGACAAATAATCTTCTGTTATGGTAGATGTTGCGTAACCTAAGTATTTCTCCCATTTTTCTCTAATGGTTAAAATTCCTACTCGGATTTCAGCCACAGGTCTTGTATACGTAAATGGCAACAACTGGTCTCTAACCGCACCATCAAAAAGAATATAATTCATAATGTAAACCTCAAAAATTTAATAGTCAAAGTTAAGTTTTAATATGCAGGTATAAAAAAAAAGCCTTCAATTTCTTGAAGGCTTTTGATATCTGTAGTACTCTTAAATTATTTTTTGAATTTAGAGTATTTGTTTTTAAACTTATCAATACGTCCAGCAGTATCTACTAACTTAGATTTACCTGTGTAGAAAGGGTGAGACGTTCTTGAAATTTCTAATTTGAATAATGGATACTCAACTCCGTCTACTTCAAGAGTTTCTTTTGTATCTACAGTAGACTTAGTTAAGAACACGTCATCGTTAGACATATCTTTAAATGCTACTAATCTATAATTTTCTGGATGTAAACCTTGTTTCATTTTCTTAATCTTAACATTTTCGAGGTGCAAATATATCACTTTAAATCTATTTCAGAAAAATTATTCGTAAAATATTTTAAACTTTTTTCTGTAACGATTTACTACATTTGTTAACTGATATAGCAAAACTAATTTAATTATGGAAAATAACACAAATTCAACAAAGAACATTGCTTTAAATTACGGTCTTACTCTTGGGTTTACCACAATACTTATTTCAGTAATCACATATATTATGGATATGCCTTTGGAAACTGGCTGGATAAGCGGTTTGTTAGGTATTGTAGTTATGATTGCCTTAATTGTGTTGGGAATTAAAAAATATAAAACTGGTAATGGCGGGTTTATTTCATTATCACAAGCCTTAAAAGTAGGGATTGCTATAGCCTTAATTGGTGGAATTATAGGATCTATATACCAATTGGTATTCTTATCCTACATAGACCCTGAGTATCTATCTAGAGTTCAAGAATTACAAATTGAACAAGCATTAGAGAACAACCCAGAAATGTCTAACGAACAAATACAAATGATGAGAGAAATGGGATCAAAATTCTCATCTCCATGGATTTCTTTTGCCGGAGCATTAATAGGTAACTTATTATTCGGATTTATCTTCTCATTAATTGGAGGATTAATCTTAAAGAAAAACGAAGATTCAATCTAAACCTAGTGTTTTAAATCATATGAATTTATCTATAATCATACCTCTTTTAAACGAAGATGAATCACTAACAGAATTACACCATTGGATTGTTCAAGTCATGCAATCCAATGGTTATTCTTATGAAATATTGTTTATAGATGACGGTTCAACAGATAATTCTTGGCAAATTATCAACACACTTTCTGAGCAAGACAGTAATGTAAAAGGGTTGAAATTTTTACGCAATTACGGAAAATCACAAGCTCTACACTTAGGGTTTGCAAAAGCTCAAGGTGATGTAATTATCACTATGGATGCTGATTTACAAGACAACCCTGAAGAAATCCCCGAGTTATACGACCTCATCACAAACCAAGGATTCGATTTAATTTCTGGCTGGAAAAAGAAACGATATGATTCTGTTTTTGCCAAAAATCTCCCTTCTAAACTCTTCAATTGGTGTGCTAGAAAAACCTCTGGATTAAAATTACACGATTTTAACTGTGGCCTTAAAGCTTACAAAAATGAGGTGGTGAAAAATATTGACGTGTATGGCGAAATGCATCGTTATATACCTGTTCTAGCAAAAAATGCAGGATTTAAAAAAATTGATGAAAAAGTGGTGCAACACCAAGCACGTAAATACGGTAAGACAAAATTTGGAATGGACAGATTCATTAACGGATTTTTAGATCTATTAACCATTTCATTCCTGTCTAAATTCGGAAAACAACCTATGCACTTATTTGGCGCATTAGGGACTTTATTATTTTTTATCGGATTCATTTTTGCATTTTATTTAGGTTTAGACAAACTCATACTAAACCCAACAGGACGTTTAATTACCCAACGCCCACAATTTTACATTTCCCTGGTAAGCATGATTATTGGGTCGCAATTATTTATTGCAGGATTTTTAGGCGAATTGGTATTGCGTAATAACAAACACCAAGAGCGCTATAAAGTTGAAGAGCAGTTAAACATTTCATAAGATTGTAAGCGTTAGTCTTCAAAACTATAATTGATAAGTCAAATTCATTACATTTGCATATTATTATAGTACGACAAAAACAATGATATATATAGCACCTGAAATTCTTGACGTTGCAAATACTTGGTTAACGCCAACTTTTGATGAAAATACTCAACAACAAATCAAAGAGCTTATTGCCAATAACCCTGATGAACTCAAAGAAAGTTTTTACAAAAACTTAGCTTTTGGAACAGGTGGTATGCGTGGTATTATGGGGGTAGGAACCAATCGTATTAACAAATACACCTTAGGTAAAAACACACAAGGTTTAGCCAACTATTTAAAGCAAGAACACCCTAATAAAGACTTAAAAGTTGCTATTGCTTATGATTGTAGACATAATTCTGACACACTTGCTAAATTAGTTGCAGATGTATTTTCTGCAAATGGCATAAAAGTCTATTTGTTTTCAGAATTAAGACCAACACCAGAATTATCATTTGCTGTAAAACATTTAGGTTGTGATTGTGGTATTGTGTTAACCGCATCTCATAACCCACCAGAGTACAACGGTTATAAAGTGTACTGGAATGACGGCGGACAAATTGTTCCGCCACAAGACAATGCTATAATTGAAGCCATTAATGACGTAGATTACTCAAACATCAAATTTGATGAAAATTCAACTTTAATTGAACTAGTTGACACAACAATCGATAATGCTTTCATAGATGCTTCAGTGGCAAATGGAAGTTTTGACGGTACAGATCGTAGCAACTTATCTATTGTTTTTACATCGTTGCATGGTACCTCAATTACTATTTTACCAGAAACTTTAAAACGTGCAGGCTATACAAACATACATATTGTAGAAGAGCAAGCAACTCCAGACGGTAATTTCCCTACGGTAAAATCGCCAAATCCAGAAGAGCCAGAAGCCTTAACAATGGCAATGAATTTAGCTGAAAAAGTTAATGCAGATATTGTTATTGGCACAGATCCAGATTCTGACAGATTAGGAATTGCCGTAAGAGATAACAACAACAAATTAGTGCTATTAAACGGAAATCAAACCATGATAGTGATGACCGATTTTTTAATAGGACAATGGTTAAAACAAGGAAAACTTGGCGACAATGATTTTGTAGGTTCTACTATTGTTTCAACACCAATGATGCAAGAACTAGCAGATTATTACGGTGTTGAGTGCAAAGTAGGTTTAACGGGATTTAAGTGGATTGCTAAAATGATTAAAGATCACCCAAATCAACCATTTATTGGTGGTGGTGAAGAAAGTTTTGGTTTTATGGTTGGAGATTTTGTAAGAGATAAAGATGCGGTAACTTCTACATTATTAGCTTGTGAAATTGCCAGTCAAGCAAAATCTAACAACAGCTCGTTTTACAAAGAATTATTAAAACTATATGTTACCCATGGGTTTTACAAAGAACACTTGGTATCACTTGTAAAAAAAGGAATTTCCGGAGCTGAAGAAATAGCCCAAATGATGGTTGACTTCAGACAAAAACCTTTGAAGAAAATCAACGGTTCAAAAGTGATCATGTTAGAAGACTACAAAGCTTCAACCATGAAAAACATCATTACTGATAAAACTTATCCGCTAGATGTACCAAAATCTAACGTGTTAATATATTATACTGAAGATGGTAGTAAAATTGCTTGTAGACCTAGTGGTACTGAGCCTAAAATAAAGTTTTACATCAGTGTAAAAGACAATTTAAAAACAGTAGACGATTTTGAAAAAATCAATACCCGTTTAGATGCTAAAATAGACGCTATTATTAAAGACCTGAACGTGAACTAATGGAATATATTAAAAAATTATGGCGTTTTATTATTCCGTATAAAACGCATGTATACCTCAATATTTTTTTCAACATCTTATATGCACTTTCTTCATCTTTGATGTTTGTGGCATTGGTGCCTATTTTCAACACCATCTTTAAAAAAGATCTTATTGAATATCAGAAACCAACTTACACGTCTATATTTGAACTCAATACGTTTTTACAAGACTTTCAAAACTACTACATCTACGTAAAAATTAAGGAGGATGGCCATTACACTGTTCTATTATTTTTTATTGGTATCATTATAACTTTAGCACTACTTAAAAGCGTATTTGGTTACTTAGGCTTATACTTTGCAACATACTTAAGAAACGGTGTTTTAGTAGATATAAGAAAAGAAATGTTTAGAAAACTCATTAATAACGAGTTGGCTTATTTTTCAGAAAAAACAAAAGGAGATTCCATCTCTAGAGTAACCACCGATTCTACCCTACTTAAAAACACGTTTTTATCTTTATTAGAAATCATAATCAAAGAACCATTAACCATTATCTTTTCATTAAGTTTAATGCTAGCCGGTAGCCCGTCATTAACATTATTTGTTTTTGTTTTTGTACCTGTAGTTGGTTTTTTAATTTCATTAGTAGGAAAATCATTAAAACGAAAATCGACTAAAGTACAGGTTGAAGCAGCAAATACCCTTGCGGTACTTGAGGAATCACTATACGGTTTAAAGGCCATCAAATCATACAATTCTGAAAATACATTTTACAACAAATACCAAAGTTCAATTAATAAGTTCTATAAACTTTCAAATAAATTAATGAACCGAAATAATCTGGCCTCTCCTATGACTGAGTTTCTAGGTATTTTGGTCATCGGTTCTTTATTATTATACGGTGGACGTTTAGTGTTTATTGAAAAAACTCTTGACGCCAGTGTGTTTGTTGGGTTTTTAGGGTTAGCATATAATATCATTACACCTGCAAAAGCTATAGCAAAAGCCAGTTTTAACATTAAAAAAGGGAATGCTGCTGCAGAACGTATTTTAGACGTTATCGATAGAGAAGACGTGATTAAAGAACATCCAGAAGCTATTGAAAAATCTACTTTTGATAACAACATCACTATTGACCGTGTGTCGTTTAAATATGAAGATGACTATGTGTTAAACGATTTTTCTATTACTATTCCTAAAGGAAAAACTGTAGCTCTAGTTGGGCAATCAGGTAGTGGGAAATCCACCATAGCCAATTTGTTAACTCGATTTTACGACATCAATTCAGGACATATTAAAATTGATGGAATTGACATTGCACAACTTAAAAAATCATCTGTAAGACATCTTACTGGTTTAGTAACTCAGGATTCCATTTTATTTAACGACACCATTAAACAAAATATTTTGTTAGGTAATGAAAACGCTTCAGATGAAGAAATTATAGATGCTTTAAAAATTGCAAACGCTTGGGAGTTTGTTAGTGAATTACCTAACGGAATTAATACAAATATTGGTGATGGTGGTGGTAAATTATCTGGCGGACAACAACAACGTATTTCTATAGCCAGAGCGGTTCTTAAGAATGCACCAATCATGATTTTAGATGAAGCCACTTCAGCCCTAGATACTGAAAGTGAACGTGCAGTACAAATAGCTTTAGAAAACATGATGCGTAACAGAACTTCAATTGTTATTGCGCACCGACTGTCAACTATAAAAAACGCAGATTCTATTATAGTCATGAAAAAAGGTCAAATTGTTGAACAAGGCACACATCATGAACTTTTGGCCAAAAACGGTATGTATAAAACCTTAGTAGAAATGCAGAATATAGCATAACATGAATTAGGCAGTTACTTATTAACTGCCTTTTTTATGTCAAAAAAATAATCCTAATTAAACCATTGCTTATCTTTAATGTCTAAAGGTTTTACCCATTAGATGAACGAAGACGAATTAATTCAACTTTTAAAAACTCCCGGCACATTACATGTCGGTTTTAAAGAACTTGTCAGTCAATACAAGGAGCCTTTATATTGGCATATTCGAAAAATAGTAATCCGCCATGATGATGCAGATGATGTGCTTCAAAACACATTTATTAAAATTTTCAACAACATTGCAAAGTTTAAAGGAAATAGCAAATTGTACTCTTGGATGTATCGCATTGCTACAAACGAAGCTATTTCCTTTATCAATCAACGTGCAAAGAAACACAATTCTACTACAGAAGAAGTACAACAAGTCATTTTAAGTAACTTAACATCTGATGATTTTTTTGATGGTGATGCGGCTCAATTAAAACTACAACAAGCCATTGCTACATTACCGCAAAAACAACAATTAGTGTTTAACATGAAATATTTTGATAATATTAAATATCAAAACATGTCAGAAATATTAGACACTTCAGTTGGCGCCTTAAAGGCATCATACCATCATGCAGTTAAAAAAATTGAAGCGTACATAAAACATGAAATCGATTAAACCTTTACAAGGTGAAACAGTCTAAACAATACATGAAGCCAACACACAAACATATACATACCGGATTTAAAACTCCTGACACTTATTTTGACTCTTTTGAACACAAACTTTACGAGGAGTTACACATCAAACCTCAAACTGGGTTTACACATCCTGTAAATTATTTTGATAATCTTCAGAACAACATTCTTAAAACAGCACCTACTGAAACACCGGTAAGACGATTAATAAACATAAAACAACTTGCGTATATATCTGCAGTTGCTGCCAGTTTAGTATTTTGCTTTTATATTTTTAAGCCAACAGACTTACAGCAAATCTCATTTGAAGATGTTGAATACGCATCTTATGAAAATTATCTTATCACAGAAGACTTAAACATCAGTTCAGAAGAATTAGTAGAATTGTTAAACCTAAGTACAAAGGATTTCGACGGCATGTCATTTTCTACACTTGAAGATGATACTATTACAGAATACCTCTCTGACTCTATAGAAACAGAATTCTATTTTAATAACGATTTATAACATCATTATACTATGAAAAAACTAATATTTATAGCTATAGCAATATTAAGCTTCAATTCAATTTTCGGTCAACAAGACAAGATTAAAGCGTTAAAAACTGCACATATCACTTCAGAACTTAACTTATCAAGTCAAGAAGCTGAGAAGTTTTGGCCAATTTACAATGACTCACAAAAAGAAATTCAACAACTGAGACGACAGTTGCGTGAACTTCAAAACAAAAACACCAAACTTGAGACTTTATCTGAACAAGAGGCTACCAATATTTTAAATTCAACTATTGATTTAGAAGAACGTATGCATCATAAGAAAAAAGCCTTAACTCAAAAATTAAAAAAGGTCATTTCTGTTAAAAAAATCATTTTGTTACAAAGAGCTGAGCATCAATTTAACCGAAAACTTGTGAAGAAGTTTAGAGATCGAAGACATCAACCTAAGGGACATTAAATCCCTAAAAAAGAGGCAAGCATGCTTGCCTCTTTTCTATTTAAATACCAAACGTGCAACACTCCCCTTTCCGGCAGCATAAGCAATACTGTCATTTAAAAATCGAAGCGTATAAAAACTATCATCACTCAAATGTTGCCAAGTTGCGCCAAAATCATTAGAATAATCAATTCCTTCAAACCCAATTGCAACCAATTCTTTTCCTTTTTGGTTAGGAACAAACTGCACACAACTCCTATAACCTGGCCCAGAATTTTGAGCTACTAATTCCCACGTTTTTCCTCCGTTAACAGTTCGTATTTTATTTTCAGCATTGGCTTCAGGTATTGTATAATCACCACCTATAGCAAATCCTATTTTCTCATCGTAAAAATCAATAGAATACATTCCTTGTGTTTCTACTCCTTGAATGATTGGTGTTTTAAATTCACTCCAAGTATACCCTTTATCTGCAGAGTACAACACAGTACTTTGCACACCACCAGTAGCCACCCATGTTTTATCGCCAATAATTGTAATATTTGTATCACTCGCTGCAAAAGCAGAATAACGCCCTTTTGGCAACTCTTCACAAGACATCTTAGTCCATGTATTACCACCATCTCTAGTAATTATAATACTCAAGCAACCATCTGTTGCATCACCAATTGCAATACCTTCATTGTCATTCCAAAACTCAATGGCGTCATAAAATACCTTATCGTGGTCTTCTTTATATACTAACTCTCCATCTTTATACAATAAAGCCGGATTTGCAATACTAATTGTGAATACTGATTTATCTGTTAATGCTAATGCTCTGAAGTTTGGATTGTGAGTAGTATCTTTTTGAAACAACTTTTTAAACTCCTTATCGGCTTTTCCTAAAACAAAAGTCTCACCTTGTGATGTTGCTATCACAACTTCCTCTCTATAAATTTCAAGCGCACGAACATTAAGTAATGAATCTTTTAAAAGCGGTGTTACCAATACATTGCTAACGTCTTTTTTTTCTTGTGCAATTTCTTTTTTACAACTCAAAATAGCACACATGACAACACAAATAAATAATAATCGACTCATAACCTTCATTTTTGGTAAATATACAATACTTTTGTAGGCTGGTTTACACAATCATATATTTAAAAAAATGAGATTACACAGAAATTTAACTTACGCGGTTATTGATAGCATCAGAGATGTCTTTAATGAAGGAGCTTATGCCGGAAAAGCGGTTGAACAAGCGTTAAGACGTGATAAACGTTGGGGCGCACGCGACAGAAAATTTGTTGCCGAAACCATTTATGACATAATTCGTTGGAAGCGTTTGTATGCTGAAATTGCAGAAGTTAAAGAACCTTTTACGCGCCCTAACTTATGGCGCTTATTTTCTGTATGGTGTGTATTAAGAGGTATTGATTTGCCAGACTGGAGCCAAATTGAACCAACACCAACTAGACGTATCAAAGGGCGTTTTGATGAATTATCAAAAATTAGGAAATTTAAAGAGTCAATTCCAGATTGGATTGATGAACTTGGTGTTGCAGAATTGGGTGAGAAAGTTTGGACTAAAGAAATGGCCTCTTTAAACCAACAAGCCGAAGTCATTTTAAGAACCAACACCTTAAAAACAACTAAAAAAGCGTTACAAGAACAACTAGCTAATGAGGGTATTGAAACTGTAACCCTACCAAAGCACCCAGACGCCATCAAATTAGTTGAGCGTGCTAATGTATTTAAAACTGATGCATTTAAAAAAGGATGGTTTGAAGTACAAGATGCTTCATCACAACTTGTAGCAGCCTATTTGGATGTGAAGCCTGGCATGAAGGTAGTAGATACTTGTGCTGGAGCCGGAGGTAAAACCTTACATTTAGCATCTTTAATGGAAAACAAAGGACAACTATTTGCTATGGATATTTACGAAAGTAAATTACGCAAATTAAAAGTTCGCGCTAAAAGAAACGGTGTACATAACATCACTTTAAAAACAATAGACTCTACAAAGCCAATTAAAAAACTACATGATAAAGCTGATCGTGTATTAATTGACGCTCCTTGTAGTGGTTTAGGGGTATTAAGACGTAATCCAGATTCAAAATGGAAATTACAACCTGAGTTTTTAGACAATATTAGAGCTACGCAGCAAGACATCTTATGCCGTTATTCAAAAATGGTAAAGCCTGGCGGTAAATTGGTTTACGCCACTTGTTCTGTATTACCGTCTGAAAATCAAGACCAAGTTAAGGCCTTTTTAGCCAGCAATACTGATTTCACATTTGTATCTGATGAAAAAATCTTATCTTCGCAAAGTGGTTACGATGGCTTTTATATGGCTTTATTAGAACGCAAAAAATAAATAATCATAACAAAGAGGTTTAGTGGTTTTTACTTCTTTTCAAATAACAACTTATCTATGAAAAAAATTACTTTATTACTACTTTTAGTATCATTCGCGACTCAAGCGCAAATACCTGCTGGGTATTACGACCATGCAACAGGTACTGGTTACACACTAAAAACACAGTTAAAACGAATTGTTAACAGTGCTAATGACCCAGAAATTACTGCAAATGAATATTTTCATGCGCCACAAGGTTACAATGATTTATGGAATTTATATGAGATTTCAGACTCTAGACCAAACCCAAACTATCCAAGTGAATCAAACGAATTTTTTGTTTTAGAAATGTATAGTAACTGTGACTTTATCTTTGGTTCTATAGCTAGTGGAGGTCATCAAGATAACGGTACAGGTGGTGGTAGCGAATGTGAACGTTTTAATAGAGAACACACCTTCCCAAGAAGTTGGTATGGTGACGGTAGTACACACCCAATGAAGTCTGATGCATTTCATGTAATTCCTTCAGATAAATATGTAAACGGCCAAAGAGGTAATTATGCTTATGGTGAGGTAGATACCAGCTTAAGCCACACAACTCCTGGTACAGGTTTACGAGGCACAAGTAGTATTCCTGGACCTACAGATATTGTTTTTGAACCTGCCGATCAATACAAAGGTGATATTGCAAGAGGACTATTATATGTTGCAGTACGTTATGAAGATGAAATTGCAGGTTGGGAAAACAACGATTCAGATGGCGATAGTATGTTAGACGGGTCTTCTAACAAAGTTTTTGAACAATGGGCGTTAGACATGCTATACAGCTGGCATGTAAATGATCCTGTAAGTCAAAAAGAAATAGATAGAAATAATGACATTTATAACTTTCAAAGTAACAGAAATCCGTTTATTGATCACCCAGAATATGTCGCTGAAATTTGGGGAACTGTGCTTGCAGTTGATGACTATAGTGTTAATGACTTTAGCATATACCCAAACCCTACAAATGCTGATTTAGTTTACATCAACAAAGGCAATAATACTATTAATAATTTAGAGTTATACTCAATTAGCGGTAAGCTAATTTTATCTAAAAAAATCAACTCTAATCATTCAACAATTACATTGGATAATTTAAGTTCTGTGGCTTCTGGAATGTATCTTTTAAAAATACAAACTGATAGAAACACAGTCATTAAAAAATTAGTTATCAACTAATCACACAAAAATCTTGTTTATAAAGCGGCTTTTTAGTCGCTTTTTTTATGCAATATAAACAACAAAAAATGTATTTTTGCATCTTTAAACAACACAACAAAAACGTTAATAGATGATTCATTTCTTTGGAAACACAAACAGCACCGTATTTGCTGTACAAACAACAAAAGAACTTTCTAACGAAGCAATTGAAAAATTGACTTGGTTATTTGGCAATCAACCTAAAATAAACGCGGCGTCTGTTGACGCTTTTTTTATTGGCCCAAGAGCAGCTATGATTTCGCCTTGGAGTACAAATGCCGTTGAGATTACTCAAAACATGACTATTGACGGTATCATCCGTATAGAAGAATATAAAAGCACCACTGAGGACAACACTGATTTTGACCCAATGTTATCTCAGAAGTTTTCTGAATTAAACCAAGATCTTTTCACAGTTAATGTGCAACCAGAAAACATCCTTGATATTGATGACATTGCTGCATATAACATTCAAGAAGGCTTAGCGTTAAGTGATGAAGAAGTGGAATATCTTGAAGGTGTAGCTACTAAAATTGGTAGAAAACTAACCGATTCTGAAGTTTTCGGATTTTCTCAAGTCAACTCAGAGCACTGTCGCCACAAAATATTCAACGGGACATTTGTTATCGATGGTGAAGAAATGCCTTCTTCTTTATTCAAATTAATTAAGAAAACATCTGCAGAAAATCCTAACGATATTGTGTCTGCGTATAAAGACAATGTCGCTTTCATAAAAGGACCAAAAGCAACTCAGTTTGCTCCTAAAAGCGCCGATAAACCAGATTATTACGAAGAAAAAGAATTCGAATCGGTAATCTCATTAAAAGCAGAAACACATAACTTTCCTACTACTGTTGAGCCATTTAATGGTGCTGCTACAGGATCTGGAGGAGAAATTAGAGATCGTTTAGCTGGAGGTAAAGGATCTTTACCTTTAGCAGGAACAGCGGTTTACATGACGTCTTACTCTCGTTTAGAAGACAACAGACCTTGGGAACAAGCTATGGACGAGCGCAAATGGTTATACCAAACTCCAATGGACATCTTAATTAAAGCGTCTAATGGAGCATCAGATTTTGGTAATAAATTTGGGCAGCCATTAATTACGGGTTCTGTATTAACTTTTGAACATGAAGAAGATGCTAGAAAATTAGGCTTCGATAAAGTGATTATGCAGGCCGGAGGTATTGGTTATGGTAAAGCTGAACAGGCATTAAAAGACACTCCAGAAAATGGAGACAAAATAGTCATCTTAGGTGGTGAAAATTACCGAATTGGTATGGGTGGTGCTGCAGTATCTTCTGCAGATACTGGAGAGTTTAGCTCAGGAATAGAACTAAATGCTATTCAGCGTTCTAACCCAGAAATGCAAAAACGTGCTGCCAATGCTGTAAGAGGAATGGTAGAAAGCGATGTAAATACTATCGTTTCTATTCATGATCACGGAGCTGGTGGACACTTGAACTGTCTATCAGAATTAGTAGAAGAAACTGGAGGTAAAATAGACTTAGATAAATTACCTGTTGGTGACCCAACGCTATCAGCAAAAGAAATTATTGGTAACGAATCTCAAGAACGTATGGGATTAGTTATTAGTAAAGATAACATCGATACCTTACAACGTATAGCAGAGAGAGA
>JBMYYK010000023.1:0-34756 GCA_049609325.1 Flavobacteriaceae bacterium
AATAAAGTGCAGCATGTAGATTTTACGCTTTACTCTATCAACGCAAATTTTGAAACTGAATACAAATATCAGCTGGATGGTTCTGTGAAAAATGTAATTCAAGTGCCATTATGGGCGCCATATGAGCCCTGTGAATATGTGAATTACGGAAAAGCGTATTATAAGCGTGTTAATCAAAAAGAGCGCACAAAAAAGGCAGATATCCGTAATGAGTTTGTGCCATTATTTAAAAAGTTAGTACAATTTTTTTATAGTGATTATACAGATTTACCACTTTTAAATGATGTGATTTATAATATGTGGGGGTTTTTTAAAACTCACGATTATAAACAAACTATGCGAAGTGTAATTGTATGGGAAACCTTTTGTGACATAGCAACTGCACAACTTTCAAAAACATCTCAAGACAGGGCTTCAGTATATGACTTGACTGTAGGATTAAGGTGGATTTATCGTTTTTTAATTCCGTTATCAATTGATGTTCCAAAAACAGATGTTGCTCACATTACGTTGTCTGGTTTTCCTATAATACCAGCTTTGGTAGCAAAATATAAATACAATTCAAAAATTATTACATCAGAACACGGGGTGTTTATTAGAGAACGTTTACTAGCAATTAATAGTTCAAACTATTCATTTTTTCTAAAGAAACTTTTAATAAAATTTTCAGAGAGTATTACACGATTAGCTTATTACATGTCTGATAAAATTTTGTCTGTAAATAAGTTTAATATGAAATGGGAGAAGATGTATGGTGCACACGAACAAAAAATAGGGGTAATCTATAATGGTATAGATCATCAATTATTTAAACCTCAACAAAAACCACAACACTTGAAAGAGGTGCCTACTGTAGTTTCTGCTGCTAGAATATTTGACTTAAAAGATATTTGTACAATGATTAAAACGTGTGATGTTGTACGACAAACTATTCCAAATGTGAGATTTCTTGTTTATGGTGATAAGACAGCAGTACCAGAATATACCGCAGAATGTGAAGCGTTAATTAAGGAATTAGCTTTAGAAGACAATTTTATTCTTGCAGGATATCATAACAAACCCCATGAATTGTTTTGTGAAGGAGACCTATCAATATTAACGTCAATATCAGAAGGGTTTCCATATACGGTATTAGAATCTATGAGCTGCGGTGTGCCAGTTGTAGCAACTGATGTAGGTGGGGTTTCTGAAGCCTTAGATGAACACTGTGGCTATATTTGTAAACCTAAAGACTATGTAGCGTTAGGTGAATGTGTAATACAATTATTACAAAATGAACAAATGCGTCGTGAAAAAGGACGTTACGCCAGACAAAAGGTGATTGAATACTTTACAATTGAAACATTTATTAAAAAATATGAAAATGAGTATTTAGCTATACAACATATTCAAAAAAATACAGCTCACAACATCCTAAATCTATATGAAAATGAGGTCAAAGAGGCTTCATAAATAACCTGTTTATACTTATGATTAAATTTTTAAGCATTATAACTATGAAGTATGACAATTCAAGAACAAAACATCAATGAATTACTTGTATTTGTAAAAAGTAAAATAGGAAAACCAGTAAATTGCCAGGTTGTCATGGCTACTATTGAATCAATGGGAGTTAGAGATAAAGATATTCTATCAGATTATGGAATGCAATCACTTACTGAATTGTCTGATTATATTTATGAGCATTTATGTAGTGTATGCAATCCGGTATTTCAAGATAAAAAACAACATAACACAACTACTGCGGTATCAGGATATTTACGAGTAAAAACCAAACTATTTACAATTTATTATCCGCTTGGTTTAATGCATTTTATTCCTGTATTAGTTCAAGTTATTGCTATTGTATTATTTGGATATTCATTATGGACATACGTAGGGTTTAATCAATTACAATCTACGGCAGTAGTCTTAGGAGTCATTATAGGCATGATATGTACAGGCGGATATGTACAAGTTATTGGGCGTCAAGCGTCTTTTTATTGGAATTATAAATGTTATGGTTTGATGAACCAGACGATCAATTACTTAGTAAAACTTGGAGTGCAAAGTATTGTAGCCGTATTCGCATTACTATTTACAATTAACTTTTTTATGAATATTTATCCCTATTCAGTATTACTAATTGTATTTATCTATGCTTTATTAATAGGGACTTTACTGTTAATTCTTGCACCAATGCATACAATTAAACAGCGTTGGATAGTATCTGTAGTAGTAGGTGTTGGCACAATAACAGCATTACTTCTTAAGGAAATGACTTTGTGCAATATCTATATAACTCATTGGGTAGGAATTATCGTAGCAATACTACTATCTAAATTATTTCTGAAATATTTTTTTTATAAACGCACGCTAAAGAATGAATTTCAGAAGACGTCAATAAAACTACAGAATATAATTTATCACAATCATCAATACTTTTTTTATGGTGTATTGGTTTATATTTTCATTTTTATAGATAGAATTTTTGCGTGGTCCTCTAGTTTAGGAAGGCAATTACCCTATGTAATTTATTACGAAAAAGATTATGAAATAGGTATGGACCTAGCCATATTGGTTTTTTTATTACTTACAGGAGCTATGGAATATGGGGTAGCATCATTTTCTAAATTTTTAGACCTTGAACAAAAGAATATAAGCCATTCAAATAGAAACGTGTTTGGGAAAAGTTTATTGAAATTATATTGGCAGCATATTGCCATATTAATTTTCTCATCACTATCAATTTTTCTTCTGATATACTTTATAATCACGAGTAGTTGGGGCTATGAAGCGCAATTTCATGAAACATTAAATAGCTTAAGTATTAAAGTTTGTGTTATTGGAAGTTTGAGTTATTTTTTTCTTGCTTGGGCAATGTTAAACTCACTCTATATGTTTACTCTAAACCGTCCGAAGAAAGCTATAAAAGCCTTAGTAATATCAATACTAGTTAACTTAATAGTTGGCATGATAATGAGTAGGGTATATGCATTTGAATTAAGTGTGGTAGGGCTACTTATGGGGTCGTTAACATTTTTAATCATCACATTAAAAGACTGTATGACGTTTTATAAAAAATTAGATTACTATTACTATGCTGCTTATTAAATACATACCAATTGCTATTATATTTTTTATGGTTACAACAGTATTTTCTACTTGTAAAAATGATGTGTTGGTTTGCTACGGTAAATTGAATCCAAATCATATTAAAGGGTATAAATATGTGATTTTAGAATCTGAACAATATTCAGAAGCAGAAGTTAATTTAATCAAACAGCACAATGAATTGGTGCTTTGCTACATTAGTTTAGGAGAAGTTAATGAACATTCTAAAAGTTTTTCTGAATTTAAACATTTAGTTAGCGATAAGAATACAACATGGAATAGTTATTATTTAAATATTACTACAGACGCCACAAGAACCGTATTAAAAAAAATCATTTCGAAGCAGTTAGAAAAAGGATTTGACGGGTTGTTTTTAGATAATATTGATAATTACGGCAGTTATGGTCAACAATCAGATCAAAGAAGTGATTTAATTACATTTCTTGATGAATTGAGAATATTATATCCCGCTCATTTTTTTATGCAAAATGCTGGTATGGAATTAATTGATGCAACGTATAATAAAATTAATGCCGTTGCTTTTGAGTCTGTAGCGAGTGATTATAGATTTAAAACACAAACGTATCAAGTAAGGGAATTTAGAAATTATAAGGCCTACTTAAATAAAATAAAATTACTTCATAAAAACTATAAGCTGCCTATTATACTGATTGAATATGCAGATGATTACTCACTGTTTAAAAAAATTGAATCCCGAATTAAACCTACAAAATGGTCCTATTTTATAGGAAAAATAGAATTGCAAAATGTAACTAAGTATTCAAAAAAATAATAAAATGGTTGTGTCAATACCAATCACATATGGGATAATTCGTTTGGCTCTGTTATGGCTGTTTGTATACTATGTCTATAGTAAAAGCAGCAAACACAATGCTAAATTAGACATCATAGATTTTATTGTTTCGCGTTGGTTTAAATACGGGAGTGCTACAGTATTAATAATTTTTGTATTGGTACTCATTAATGGTTATGATTTCTTTAATACGGTATTCATATTGTTTGTATACGCCTTGTTTGTAAGCTATAAGTTTAAAAGTATAAAAAAGATATACAAACAAATTACAAAAACAATTAAAAAGCGAGTGCTTCTTTTTCTAAAGCACATAGAATTAAAGAAGCCTATTATGTATTGGTTTGCTATAGAACAAACCAAATCAAGAAGAATAAACACGTTAAAAAGCATTTTAGCGTTAGGAGTAATATGTGTGACAATTTGCTTGTATAGAATATACTTATTAAAATATGATTCCTATATTTTATCTGAGTTATGGATAGAAGATTTGAATAAAATTATCAGCTATAATTTTCATAAACCATTCCAGAACTTAGCAGTTGTAGAAGGGGAGTATCTGCTTATAAATTTTTACAGTAAACTTGTTAATATAAGTCCAGAAATTGCATTAGAAAGCTTTGGAGTATTACAAGTACTAGGTTTGGCAATACTAACGCTATGGGTATTTCGTCAATTTGATATACAATCACATGTGTTTGCTATTATTTCTGCATTAATTTTGGGGGTTATTTTATGTATTTCTCCAATAAACATACACTTAATTACTCAGCATCAATCTGTTTATTTAGCCTTAACGTTTGCAATACCATTATTTGTTTATATCAATACACCAAAATTAATAGCAAAAAGTAACTACTTATATTGTTTATATCTACTAATTGCTTTTTTGGCAATTGGCTTAATTAACATTTTCGTGTTACTAATTATTATTCCTCCTTTTATATTGATACATCTATTTCAACCAACGCTTAATAAGTTTAAATATAAAGGACAAATACTAATTTTATTTATGTGTGCAGTTGGGGCGATACTTGTTATATATAACGGCATTGATCCGACATTTGATTTAACACACTTTTTGATGATTAATTTAATTGCTATAAGTTCATTTACCTATACGCCTCATTTGATAATGCCTTACGGAGTGTTTATGAATTACGTTGCATTTGCATCTTTAGCGAGTCTTATTTTGTTACTAAAACTATACTTCATAAATAAAAAAAGAAACACACTACTATCATTGTTTTTAGTGTACTATTTGCTGTTAGTAGTAGTATCAAATCTAAATTTAATGCTAATAGACAACGATTTGTTTTACAAAGCTATGTCAGTAATGACTCCACTAATTATAGGAGTTAACCTTGTTGTTCTAGTGAAATTATTGAAACAAATAATAAGTAAACACCATGTAGCTATACATTATACAATTTCAGGATTAACCTTACTACTCATCTTCGGAATTTATACCATATCTCATCAAAAAATTGATAACACAATTAAACAAACGTCAGCATATTCTAAAAACATGATAGAAATTTACAATCAGATTAATACTAGTTATATGCCATATACCTATGCGGTGGTTAATACTGCTAATACACAAGTGTTTAGTACTCAAAATCATTTTTTTATGAGTTATAAAGACTTTAATACAACTTACCTTAAACGTGACTCAATATATCAGAAGTATAAAACAAATAAAAGAGTACTTAAACAACACCCAGAATACATACTGCCAGAAACAGTGCTGTTTTTTAAGCATAAAACTAAATCAATAACACCAACTCCATCAGAAGTGCGTTTACAACATTTAATAGCTAGGGGAAGGATTATTTCAAAGGTTTATGAATCGGAACATGTAGAAGTTTTAGAAATCATTAATAAACCCAAGTCAAGTAAAGTGGTTGATTTAATATATAAAAATCGTTAATCTAATACATCAATAATTATGAAATCATGGCGTATAAAATACAAACAGCTATTTGCAGTTACATCTATTATTTTATGTGTCAACTGTGCAGATAATAAAGTATATGAAGAAGGTTTTATAAAAAAAATTGACAATTTTACGTCAGTTAAGCACCATAACAACCCGTATAAACAACAACTACTAAACTCTTCAAAACATTATTTATATGAAGCACCACTTATAGAGTATGTTGTAGATTATAACAACCAATTATGCATAGCACAAAGTCAACAACTTAAAAAAATATGCGATTACACAAAACTACCATTTAAAACCTCTAATATTCAGCATTGGAACTCGCCAAGCTTTACAATAGCACCAAGTGTAAAGGTTATTAATATTCACGATCCAAGTACATTAAATGATCAAGCGGTTCAAAAATTACTAGAATTTGTAGCAAATGGCGGAACGTTACTATTTTCATCTGTGGTTATTGACCAACGGTTCAGTTATTTTTATGGCTTTAAAATAGATGCCTCACATCAAGATGATAATATAGCGTCTGGATTTAATTTTGAGTCGCCAATTCTGCCCAATATAAAAGGCTTATCGGTAATACCTTCACATAAACATTATGGCTATAAATTAGAAAATTTTAAAAAGGAAGTAACCCCATTGATTACAGCAAGTAATGATTCTAGTTACGGGGTAGTTTTAGAACATAAAATAGGTAATGGTAGGGTTGTGTTTTTTAATACGGGCTTAATGATTGATAAACCAATACGAGGTTTAGTATTTGCAATGTGTTTACCAGCGTTAGAAGGAATTCCTTATCCAATTGCTAATGTGAGCACTATTTATTTAGATGATTTTCCTTCACCGGTTTACAATATCATGAAAGAACCTATTGCTACAGAAATGGGACTTACAATGGCAGATTTTGTAGATAAAGTATGGTGGCCTGACATGCAAAAATTAGCAAAAGAATTTGATATAAATTACACCACTACAATAACGTTTGATTATAATACAAAGGTGACACCGCCTTTTATTTTTACTGAATGGGAGCGGAAAAATAAACGTCGGCCAAACATCGGATTAAGTGATTACTTCACAAAATCGGTACTAAAAGCAAATATTGAATTAGGATTTCATGGCTTTAATCATGTGTCCTTAACTACTGCTAATTGGAAAAATACAGATTATATAACTACAGCTTTGAAAACGGTAGAAAAAAAATGGCAAGTTGAAGGTTATGGTAAACTGCCAATTTCATACATACCGCCTTCAAATATTATAGACAGTACAGGTTTAGCTAAACTCAAACAAGGGATGCCAAGCATAAAGTATATTTGTAGCAGTTATTTTGGAAAAAAAGATGAAGGGTCTGATAGAGAATTTGATATCGACCCATACAATTCAACGTTATTTGATTATCCCAGAATTACTTCAGAGTATGAACTAAGCGCAGAAAAAATTTTAGTAAAAGAATCGGCATATATATTTACAGGAATTTGGTCACATTTCGTGCATCCTGATGATGTTTACCAAATAAAAGATAAGAGTAATGAAAAAACCAGTGGAGATTATGACTATAGAAATGCTCATGGTTATGGTTGGCGTATCTCTAAAGACGGCAGTATGGGGCTGTATCCTAGATTTAAGAAATTATTAGCACAACATAAACACACGTACCCTTTAAGTAAATATGTAAGTGCAGAAAAAGGGGCACCAATGATTAATAAATGGCGTGCTGCAGATTATTACCATCAGAGTAGTAATGAGTATTATACAGTTAAAAAGAAAGGACGTAGTAACTTAAAAAACCATTATTGGTTTGTGTATGTTAGTGATTTTAATAATTCAGAATTAGAATCATATTTATCTAACAACCATATTACATATTACAAAACGCCAATTTTAGAAGGTTTTCTAGTAAATATTGAAACAAAATATCCGCAACTAAAACTTCCGAAGTTTAATACTCTTGTAAAATCAGATATGGAGGTATACACCAATATTCATCATAAATATAATACACATTTTGAAGAGCTATTAGCCTCAAATGAAGACATGTCTGTTAAAGAAATAGATGTAGATGAAGAATTCGTTTTTGTACAAAGTTTGGATAAACTACATGAACAAATGTTCTCACAAAAAACCATTGATACTGCGGCTTGGAATAATTATGCAAGAATGAATGACTGGTTAAATAAGAAGCAAGATGTTTGGGAGAAGTTAGATAGTTTTTATCTTACTAATAAAACCTTAGAAACTGCTAAATACTCTGATGAATTGTCAAAAATAAGCTGGTATCCTAAAGAACAGGTTAAAGAATATTGGTTGTTAGAACAAATTAGATTAGACCCTAAAAACACAAAATTACTCAAAGACTATATTAAGTATTACAACTCTGAAGAAAATTTAGAACGCATAGAGTTATATTTAAAACGAATTGCTGAACTTGAGGGCGATAGTGTAGCAAAAAACAGTTATTTAAAGTATATATTATGGCAAAATTCTGAAAGAACTGAAGCGTTATTAAATTCTATAAGTCCCTCAAATGATTATAGTGATATTACAGATGAAGTTGCCTGGTATTACTATGAAAAAGGTAATATAGAAAAAGCTTATGAATGGGCTAATTATACCAATAAAATTGATATTGCTGTAAAGTTAGATTGGCTATATACCTTGGAAGAATATGATGCTATTGAAACAATTTTTGCGTCACATATTAAAGAGCATCCAAATGATGATAAAGCAAAAGAAGCTATGGCATATATATATCATGCGTTAGGGAATTTTAAAGAATCTTGGATAGTAACAGATGATATCTCTGATGATTATGCTGGAAAAACAAAATTGACAAGAATGCTAAATGACGATGTGAAATATGTGTCTACAGATTTACAAAATGAATTGATTGAATCACATTCAAGATTGTTTAAAAGCTCTGTAAAAGACAGTTTAATTCAAGACATCCGTTTAAAAAACGCAAACTCAATAGTTTTTAATGGTACTATAGCTAGTGATAGGTCTAACAACACCTCTTTTGATAAGATTAGCACCTATGTTTTAAAAAATAAAAAGAAGTATATACACAGTATATCGTTTACAAACAGTGATGTTTATGCTTTAAATACACCAGTAATAGATTCTGCAAATGTTGATAAAGAGTTATTTGGTATACAATATCAATTTAATAATCCAGAATCAAAATCACTTCGCTATTGGTCAAAAGTAAGAATAGAAAAAGATAGGGGAGATGCCATGTTTTATCAGTTTGGTTTTGGTGCAAATTTATCTAAAAAAAAGTCGTATTCATCTATTGAATACACTATGTTTCCTGTAAAAAATGGAGTAGCTTATAATAAAAATATTTATAGAAATAAATTAGGGGTATATCATGAACATAATATTAATAAAAGAACTACTGTAATTGGTTATGCAGAAGGAAATTACTATTCTGATGATGTTAAAAAAGTTTCGTTAACAGGGCGATTAAATTATTTTTTAATAAAAAAACCAAAGCTATCATGCTTTCCATTCTTAGAAGGTGAATATTCGTTAGGGTCATTAAATCAAGCTAATGGATATCCGTACTGGACTTTAGAGAATCGTCTGTTTGGAGGTATGGGTGTTGCTGCTCAATATGGTAATGAAAATATGTCACGCTTTATGATTAGGGCAGACGGAGCACATTTTATTGACGATTATGCCGGTTATTTTACCAGGCTAAATGGTAAGTTTTCTGTTCGGTTTTTAAAATATTATATACTAAATACGTCTCTAGAATATTATATTCAATCAAAATTCTATTCCAATCAGTTTAATTTCGGATTGCAGTATTATTTTAAATAGCTAGAGGTAATTTGTCATACCTCTAACTATGTGTTTTTTATTAATGATTGACCATTATTTTTTTAGTAATAGTCGTGTTTCCATCATCAATTTTTAAAATGTAAACTCCGTTTTTTAAGTGTTTTGTGTTAAATCGACAAATATTTGAAGATTCAAAAGTGTTTTGTGTGTTAACTAATTGACCAACCACATTATATAATGCGATTGAATATTCAGAAACATCATTTAATTCTATAGTAAGCACATCTGTAGTTGGGTTAGGATACACTTTTAATTCTTGAACATCTATACTACTATCATCTACAGCTAATACTTCATTTGTAACCGTAATATTTGCCTTTAAATCGTTATATCCTGTTTGATTATCCCAAGTATCCGTATTAGCAAATCGTATTGCATATTCTGCTCTGTGACTTAAGTCACTATTAGAATCTGGTAAGTGTAAGTGCAAATTATAGTTACCATCTATAATATCATTAGGTAATGCTAGTGTTTCATTTATATTGATTTCATCAGATGTCGCTTTCCAAGTTCTTGGGTCAGAATTTATAGGAATATGGTATTCATCATTTGTACCAGTGTGTCTTAAAACGATATAAGCTGTACGAGGGTTGTAGATGCTAGCAAACCCAACATTATTCATGGTAATATTGATATTTAAAGCATTTGAAACTACAGTTGGGAAAGTTGCATTTTTTAACTCTAAACGGTATCCTAATCTTTTCTTTATGGTTTCTAAACACCCATTATTATTGAACCCGCTTAATACATTAGGGTGATAATCGATATTTAAATACGACCAATGAAACAGTTCCATTTCTTCAACAGCTGTAGAACAACCAGATCTCGGTTCATTTTGAGCACAAGTTTCTCCTCCCATAACCGTATAGTTGGTTTCCTGTTCTAAGTACGGATATTCTACGGACACATTGTTATAGGTTCCAAAGTCAGTTTCAGAAGCTAAAAAGCAATCGTTATGGTGACCTAAACGATTTATGGAAGATGCATTACTTCCTGAAGTTTGAATACCAGTAATAGGCGCAGAATCATACATATTACGCTTAAATGCAGGTGTACGCAATTGTACCATTCTGTCATTTGGTAGCGCATTTAATAGTGCTTCAACAATTTCTTTTCTATTGTTATAATCCGTATTATTTGGGTTAATACCGAAATGATCTGTATAATACCATTCTCCCCATACACCAATAAATCCAGCCTGAACTACAGAAATCACATCCGAGTTTTCGGTTAAATATGGTGCTATTTGGTTAATATGTGATAGCATTTGTGCTTTTGAAGCATCATAAGCCCCATTGGTATTATTTGTATAAGCAAAACGAATGACACATTTTATTCCTGCTTGTCTGATTTTATCAAAATCTGACTGCATATTGTTTAAATATGAATTAGATATTGGGGAATTGATAAAGTCATCTAAATAGAATATTCTTAATATTAACGTAATATTTTCATTTGTTCTCCAGTTTTCTAATTGATTTACTGAAAGAGGAGCATAATTATTCGAGTGTGTTTCGGTATGGTGGTACATACCGCGTTCTGGGTTAGCAAATACCTGATTTGATGGTGTATAATTAATAGTGGTAGTTTGTGAAAAACTAAACTGTACTATAAGTAATAGTAAGGATTGTAAAATAAATTTCATTTGGAGTATTTTAAACTGTAAATCAGTGTTATTAAGTAGGTTACAGTGATTTTTTGATGTTTCAAAAGTATGTTGTTAACGCATTAAATATTTAAATTTGTTGTGACTAACTGCTATTTTGTGGTTAATAGCAAAACAAATGTAATTCACTGATATACAGCATGTAATGTTGTTTTGTGATTTTTGATAGTCTTTTGCAAATTGAATTTTATATTTGCTAATAACGAATCTTATTTTTAGAATGTACATGAAAACCATTAAAAATTGTCCGGTATATAACAGAAAAGGGCAGCGTATTATAAGTATTACAGCACAAGAGGCAAGTTATATTGATGATACTAAAGTTGATGAGCGGTTTTTTATTGTTGAAAATGCATTTTTAGTTATAAAAAGTAAATTCTTCAGACAAGAACATTTAGTAAAAAACTGGACCTTCTTTATTCAAGGGACACAAGTACATTTTAAGAAAAAAGAAAATTTAAAGTATAAAAAAGTGTTGTTTGTATTAGAAGCGCCACATCATAATGAATTTGATTATAACGATAATTTTAAGGGTTTAAAACCATTAGAAGGTATTTTTGAACAGTTTAAATTAACGTTTCATAAATTAATGGATGAAATTACTTCTAACACTGCTTTAGCTTATGAGGTATGCCTGTATAACCCTGTGCCATTTCAAAATTCATTGCATTATTTATTTAGGAGAAATATCAAAGAGAAAACTAAACTTGATTTTTGGTTATATGGTTGGTTTGATTTAAAATACCATAAAGAGTTTGAAGAGTTTTTAGGCTACCGTAAATTTGATTATTACATTAACGCAAGTACTCGAACCTATAAAACGTTAATATCTAGGAAACTGTCTAAGTTGATTAATACAGAATATCAAGTTTACCACCCCAACAGTAATTTCTGGAGGCGAGAAACTATTAAATTTGGATTAAAAAAAATTGTACATCTTGACAATTCACATGAGCTCTTCAATACTAACACAAATACCCCTAAAGAAGAATCGATATTTTAATGACTTGTTAATTGGCATTGTATTTGTGTCATTTTAAGTAGCTTTACAATCCAGTTAAATTTTTATGAAACCAAGTATATTTTTAATAGTTGTTTTATTCAGTTCTTTTATAGGGACAGCACAAATTTTGGATAATAATCTTGATAGCGGTGTTATTTTACCTTCAGATGATCAGCCCATTAAGCAATCAACTTATTCTTTAAATAAAAAAGGACACGAAACACCTAGTGTTGATTTAAAAAATCCGTTAGAAGACCCTGTGTCTTTTAGTATCGAAACTACTACTGATTTATTAGATGCTGGTGAAGAATTAGAAAAGCGATGGAAAGATAATAAATATGAAAAATCTGCAGAATACGATCAATATTTAGGTGATTTTAAAACGAAAAGTAGCTACTTCGGTTTTCAGTGTAGAGATTTTGGAAGTGTTGATGGAGATTATGTGCAGATTATTGTGAATGATGTGGTTGTTAAAAGAAGTATGTTTTTAAATGGCTATTTTGTAGGTGTTAATATAGATCTTGAGCCAGGATTAAACAGAATTGATATCATAGCCTTAGGAGTTGGTTCCGCGTCACCAAATACTGGGCATTTTGTGATCGTTGATGAAGATGGCTCGGTTATTAAATCTCACATGTGGAACTTACTGGCAGGTGGGACAGGAACATTAGTTATTATAAAAGAATAATCTTATGATATCGTTAATCGTTCATAAAACTACTATTATTTGGTAGTTCAAATAATTCTAAATTAAAATAGGGTACTGCTGCAATTAAATGATCAAAAATATCAGCCATAATATATTCGTAGTTTTCCCAACGTTTGTCAGAACTAAACGCATATATTTCTAAAGGGATTCCTTGTGTTGTTGGAGCTAATTGTCTTGCCATAATCATCATATCTTTATTTACGGCAGAATGCTGTTGTAAATAGCTTTCAATATATTTTCTAAACACTCCAATATTAGTCAGATTTCTTCCGTTAAGTAATAATGATTTATCTATATTTTTTGATAAATTATAAGAATCTATTTTATCTTGTTGGCTATTGATATATGCAGATATTAAATCTATCTTTTTTAATTCTTCTAATTGATTTAAAGATAGATACGATATGCTATTTAATTTAATAATTAAAGACCTCTTAATACGCCTACCATCAGAATTTGTCATTCCGCGCCAGTTTTTAAACGAGTCAGAAATCAAAGCATAAGTGGGGATAGTAGTAATTGTTTTATCGAAATTTTGAATTTTTACAGTTGATAAATTAATTTCAATAACATCACCATCTGCGCCATATTTTTCAAAAGTAACCCAGTCTCCAATACGTACCATATCATTAATAGACACTTGAATACTGGCTACAAAACCTAAGATAGTATCCCTAAATATCAATATAATTATTGCAGAAGCTGCACCAATAGTTGTCATAAATTGAACGAATGAACGCTCAGTAATGATTGCTAAAACTGATAAAAGACCTATTGACCAAGCAAAAATCATAAACACTTGAATATAGCTATCTATTGGTTTATCTTTTAAACGAGGTAATGTTTTAAAGTAATCTTTTAATGATTTTAATAAACTTCTTACAATCCATAATGTTAACACAACCCCAAACACTTGTAAGCCCTTAGTTATGATGTTACTAGTGTAACTGAAATCTGAAAAGATATACGGGCTAAACTCTAACGCAACCACTAAAGGGATAATATGAGCTAAATTCCTTGGGGCTTTGTTGTGTATTAATATATCATCAAAATGTGTTTTTGATTGTGTGGCAAATTGTGTAAAAAATACGATAAGTATTTTTCGAGACACATAATCAATTATAAAAATTAGGATGAGTAAGGCAATAAGCAATGCAAACATGTTAATATAGCTTGCCGAATTTTCATCAAACCCCTTATGTAGAAGGTAATCGAACAATAAATGCTTTAAATTTTTCATAGTTGATTAAATTTGAAAACAAAAATACCATATTGGCGTGAATCTGTAACGATTTAAAGAGTTAATATATCAGTACTCTTCAGGGAAATAACGTACCTTTGCTGCTTCAGAATAGAAAATCACATGTCAGCATTTACACATTTAGGCGTTAAAAAAGAATTTGTAAAATCTTTAAAGGAGTTACAAATTACTACTCCAACTGAAATACAAGAAAAAACGATTCCTTTATTACTAAAGTCTAAAAAAGATTTTATCGGTTTAGCTCAAACAGGAACTGGTAAAACGGCTGCTTTTGGCTTGCCTATATTGCATAAAGTTGATGCAAACAAACCAGAGGTTCAAGCTTTAATTTTATCTCCTACACGTGAATTGGTACAACAAATCAAAAAACAATTGTTCAAGTTTACAAAGTATTCTGACAATAGAATTTTTCTTGAAGCTGTATTTGGAGGTGAAAAAATAGACAAACAATTAAAAAACTTAGAGCGTACAACTCATATCATTGTTGCCACACCCGGAAGGTTGTTAGATTTAATAAAACGAGGTGCTATAGACCTTTCAAATGTAAAAACGGTAGTGTTAGACGAAGCTGATGAAATGTTGAGTATGGGGTTTAAAAAAGAATTAGATGCCATATTAACCTATACGAGAACTGCAAAAAGTACGTGGTTGTTTTCTGCTACAATGCCAGAAGGTATCAAACGCATTATTAAAACTTATATGGCGTCAGATGCTATACAAATAGCTGTTAATGCAAATACCATTGTGAACTCAAATATTTCACATCAATATATAAAAACGTCTTTGCAACAAAAAACTGCTGATATTATGGAGTATTTAACTGTTAAAGGTCAGGGGAGAGGAATCATTTTTTGTAAAACAAAATTGGGCACTCAGGCTTTAGCAAAAGAGTTGTTAGAAGACGGGTTTTCTGTGGCTGCATTAGAAGGCGACATGACTCAAAAAGAACGTGATAAAGTAATGCGTGCGTTTAAAAATGAGATGATACAAATTTTGGTTTCAACTGACGTCTCGGCGAGAGGTATTGATGTTAAAGATTTAGAATATGTAATACACCATCAATTGCCAGACCAATTAGAATATTACACACACAGAAGTGGTAGAACGGCAAGAGCTGGACAAAAAGGGAAATCTGTTGCCTTTGTATTACCAGTTGAATTAGAACGCATCTTCAAATTACAAAAGGCTTTAGGAATAAAATTTAACGAAAAACAACTATAACATGGGATTAACAAACAATGACATTTTAAAAAAGTTACGTGTAGCACATAAATTAAGAGATACTGATATTGTTGACATATGTGCATTGGTAGATTTTAAAGTTACCAAAAGTGAGTTAGGGGCGTTTTTCAGAAAAGAAGACCATCCAAAATATATGGAATGTGGAGATCAAATATTAAGAAACTTTTTAAATGGTTTAGTGATACATTTACGTGGACCAATGCCTAAAAAAGGAGAAGTCACTCCTAACAAAAAGTAGAATTAGAAACTAAATGTAATTGTTAATTTTCTTTAGCAATTATGCTTAAGGCTAACCTGATTTTAAAATAATCTAATTGTTCATTAAAGTGTTCAAAATACACTTTTAATCCGGTAGGAGAGCTTAACTCTTGTTGCGCTTTTTTGACGTCCTCAACCTCATGCTGACTTACAAAATCATAAATGGCAATATCTTTGCCATCACTATAAAGTTTAGCAATATGGGAAAATATAGTTGTTGATTTCAACTGGCGATGCTCAGCAATCTCATCAATACTTAACCCAGTTTTATATAAATCATAAGTTACTAAATGTGTGTCAGTTTTTTTTCTAGTCGTTTTTTTAGCATCTATGAAAGCCTTTACTTCATTAATAAATGCCGTACCATACACTTCCAATTTACGTTGCCCCACACCACTAATACTTAAAAACTCTTCATTAGATAATGGACGTTCTTGCTCAATTTCCTTTAGCGTAGCGTCATTAAACACCAAATATGCAGGTATATTTTCTTCTAATGCAATTTGCTGACGTAAGAGTCGTAAACGATTGAATAATGTATTTGAAACAGTTTTTTTAACTGTTTTCTTTCTTGTTACTTTTTCAGTAAAAACAATAGGTTTGGTGAGCTCAACACGTTCATTTTCAAACAATACCTTTTTAGAAAACTCGGTTAGTTTTAATGCATTATTTTGATGGAATGCTATTTCACAATACCCTTGGTTGATTAATTGAATGATATAATGTTGCCAATCATGCCACGATATATCTTTTCCAATACCATGTGTTTTAAGCACATTATAGTTCTTGTCTAATATCATTGCATTTTGTGCACCTCTAAGCACATCTATAACTATTCCAGTAGCTTCAGACTCTTTAAGACGTGCAATAGCAGACAAAGCCTTTTGAGCTATAATTGTCCCATTAAAACGTTCGGGAGGGTTTTTACAAACATCACAATTTCCACAATTTTCTGATAATAATTCTCCAAAGTAACTCAATAGAATTTTTCGCCTACAGGTGGTTGCTTCAGCAAATTGTTTCATCCTATCTAGTTTAGCTACCTGTACATCAAAATTACTTGTGCCTTCAGCAAATTTGCGCAGTTGAATAACGTCAGCATAACTATGAAATAATAGTGCGTATGCTGGCAAACCATCTCTACCAGATCTTCCAATTTCTTGATAATAGCCTTCGATATTTTTGGGCATATTATAATGAATTACCCACCTCACATTAGACTTATCTATCCCCATACCAAAGGCAACTGTAGCACACACGACTTGTACATTATCATGAATAAAATCCTCTTGAGCTTGATGTCTTGTATCAAAGGATAAACCTGCATGATAACTCAAAGCTTTTATGCCATGCAATTGAAGTTTTTCAGTCAATTGCTCAGTAGATTTTCTACTCAAACAATATACAATACCAGCCTGATTAGGTCTGCGTCTTATAAACTGAACAATCTGTGATATTCGGTCATTTGCAGGTCTTACCTCTAATTCAATATTCGTTCTATCAAATGACGATATAGATTGTTGGGCATTTGGAATATGTAATTGCTTAAGAATATCATCTCGTGTAGCTTTATCAGCAGTTGCAGTTAATGCAATAATAGGTGTGTTTGGTAATTTCTTTTTAAGAAATCCTAATTGTTGGTAAGACGGTCTGAAATCATGCCCCCAAGATGAGATACAATGCGCTTCATCTACAGCAATACAACTTATATAATGCTCGTTAATTAGATGTTCTAAGAGCGATAAGCTTTCTGGCGCTACATATAGTAGCTTGATTTGACCTTGATGCACTGCTTCAAAAATATCCTGATGCTCATGATTATCTTGACTACTGTTAATATATGCTGCAGAGATCCCATTAGCTTTTAAACCATCTACTTGATCTTTCATTAAAGCTATTAAAGGAGATACTACCAGGGTAGTGCCTGGAAATAATATAGCTGGTAATTGAAAACAGATTGACTTTCCACCACCAGTTGGCATGATAACTAAATTATCTTTTTTAGATAATACAGATTCAATAATATTTTGCTGTTCAGCTCTAAAACTATCATACCCGAAATATTGTTTTAAAGTAGGTAATAATTGCTTTTGATAATCAGATATAGTCATTGAAACAGTTTAATAGCACAAAATTACTTGATTTATATCAGTAAAAACGATTAGACGGTAAAATTGTCGTCCAATTCAATAACATCACCAGCTTGCATTTGGCCTAGTTCAATTGTTCCAATGCGATAACGCACCAAACGTAAAGTAGGGAAGCCAACGGCTGCAGTCATTTTACGAACTTGTCTGAATTTTCCTTCTCTTAACGTTATTGATATCCAACTTGTTGGGCCATGACGATCATCTCTAATTTTTTTAGCTCGAATTGGAAGTTGCAAGTCCAACGAATTTAACATCTTAACAGGACAAGGTTTTGTTGTGTATTCAGAGTTTTCTACAGTAATTTCCACACCGTTCTTGAGCTGTTTAATTGCAGATTCAGTAATTATACCATCTACTTGAACGTAATATTCTTTGTCAACTTTATTGCTTAGTATATGATAACTTTTTTTACCATCTGTAGTGAGTAATAATAACCCTTCAGAATCTCTATCTAACCGACCAATAGCCATGATGCCTTCAGGAAAATCAGCCAATTCGCCCAAAAGCTTATGATGTTTTTTTTTAACATTTTGGTTTGTAATAAATTGACTCAAAAAACCATAGGGCTTACAAATTACAAAATGATGGTGCTTACTCTTATTACTCATAGTATTTAAAGAATGGAACTGCAAAATACAGAATTTTACAGTATTTTTATACTATTAATACTACTTATAAAATTATAATAATTCCATTGAAAACTCTTTTACAGGATATAAAAAACTGTACAGTTTGTGAGGCATCATTAGAGTATGGTGTAAATCCAGTGATTTCTGCCAGTAAAAAAAGTAAGATAGTTATTATAGGACAAGCGCCAGGGCGTATAGTACATGAAACAGGAATACCGTGGAATGATAAATCCGGAGAAAATTTAAGAGCTTGGTTAGGCGTAGAGAAAGAGAGTTTTTATAATCCAGAGCTCTTTGCTATAATTCCTATGGGATTTTGCTACCCTGGTAAAGGCCGTTCAGGTGATTTACCTCCTAGAAAAGAATGCGCACCATTATGGCACACATCGTTGTTAAATGAAATGGAAGATGTGCGTTTGGTGCTACTTATAGGTAAATATGCACAAGAATATTATTTACAAGAAACCGTGAAAAGAACTCTAACAGAAACGGTTAAAAACTATAAATTGTATTTGCCAAAATATTTTGTTCTACCACATCCTTCACCAAGAAACAATATCTGGCAATCAAAAAATGATTGGTTTGCAAAAGAGGTGTTACCTAGTTTAAAAACCACTGTAGAAAAAGTATTGCAAGAAAATACAAATTTTTAATTGTAGTTCAATCCTTAGAGTGATAGAAATAGTTTTGGTGGATACAAAACAATCCAACTTTAAAGCGTATCTTTGCCCAAGTAATAAAAGCATATAATTTTCAGTATATGATATCATTACAGTTAAAATCAAACATAAAATAAACTAATGGCAAAATCGCAACAGACTTTTAATAAAATTGAAAAAGAGAAAAAACGGTTAAAAAAACGTGAAGAGAAAGAAAAGAAAAAAGCTGAGCGTAAAGCAAATGCTGTGAAACCTAAGAGCCTTGAAGATATGCTCGTTTATGTTGATGAATTTGGACAGTTAACTACCACACCTCCAGATCCAACAAAAGAAAAAGAAGAAATTGATCTAGAAAGTATTGATGTTTCAATTCCTAAAAAAAGTATGACTGATGACGATGATAGCAATGACTTTGCAAATGAAGGTAAAGTTGCTTTTTTTGATAGTTCTAAGGGATTCGGGTTTATTATAGATAATAAAACTCAAGACAAATACTTTGTTCATGTAAGTGGGTTAATTGATGAAATTATTGAAAACGACAATGTAAGTTTTGAACTTGAAAAAGGAATGAAAGGGATGAATGCCGTTAGAGTTAAAAAAATATAAACGTATTTTTATATAAATATTTGATTCCCTCTATCTATACAACTAAAGTGGGAATATACCATACACCATACTATGTCTAAAACGTTTTCAGAGTTAGGGTTGTCTCAAATTGTAATTAAAAGTTTAGCAGATTGCAACATAATCACACCAACAGAAATACAAGAAAAAGTAATTCCAGAAATATTAACGACATCAAATGATGTGGTCGGGTTAGCAAAAACAGGTACTGGTAAAACTGCGGCATTTGGTTTGCCTTTGTTAGAACAAATAAAAATAGACCACAACGTCATACAAGGTGTGATTTTAGCACCAACCAGAGAGTTAGGACAGCAAATTTTTAATACTATTTCAGATTTTGCTAAATACATTCCAGAATTATCTATCACCTTAGCATGCGGAGGTGTGCCTATAAAGCCTCAAATAGAACGTTTATCATTATCCACACACATTGTTGTTGCAACTCCAGGACGATTGATTGATTTGATTCAGCGCGATGCAGTGAGTTTAAAGCATGTGAGTCACTTGGTATTAGATGAGGCAGATGAAATGCTTTCTGCATTAAAAGATGGTTTAGATAAAATTGTTGCCGCTATACCTAAACAAAGACGTACATATTTATTTTCTGCTACCATGCCAGGTGCAATTAAGCAACTGATTCAGAATTATATGTCTAAGCATATTACTCAAGTTAGTGCAGATGTATCTACAACAGGTAATGTATCTGTTGATCATAAATATGTTGTAGTTGAACCAATTGAGAAACTAAATGTTTTAATGCATTTTTTATCATCTCAAGATGGTAAACAAGGTATTATTTTTTGTAAAACTAAAGCAGCAGTCAATAAGTTGGCTAAAAACTTAGCTATTAATCGGTTTTCTTCAGGAGCTTTACACGGGAGCTTATCACAAGGGATTCGTGATCGTATAATGGGGCAATTTAGAGATCATCATATTTCTATTTTAGTTGCAACAGATCTAGCTGCAAGAGGGATAGATATTAAAGATTTGGCTTATGTTGTAAATTACCACTTGCCAGATACGTATGAGGCGTATGTGCATAGAAGTGGAAGAACTGCTAGGGCTGGTGCAAGCGGATTAGCTTTATCTGTAATTCAAGACGATGAGTTGCAAGATATCCCTGATTTTGAAGATGAATTACAAATTCAATTTACTGAATTAGATAAACCTGATGATAATGCTGTTGCAGAGAATAACACGGTACTTTGGGCTAAAAAAATATTTAAGACCAAACCCAATCGTGAATTGTCACCTGAACTCAAAAATAGAGTAAAAACAGTATTCCACCATTTAACTAAGGATGAGTTGATTGAAAAATTATTAGCTAATTACGTTAATAACACTAAGCCATCTGAAAAGCTTACTGAAGTTAAAAAAACAAAGAAGAGGTGATTTTATGAGCTGCACGACAACATAGAACATCCTACTTTATGTCGTGCCCATTCTGGACGTTTAACAAACCATTTATTGTATTCCGGTTGTTCATCATAAGGATTTTGAAGTAAGGTGTAGAATTCATGTATGAGTGAATAATCGCCTTTTTCTGCAGCGTCTATAGCCAACTGTGACATGTAATTTCGTAACACATATTTTGGGTTTACAGCATTCATAACTTTTTGACGTTCAGAATCTGACAGGGCTTCTTGTTGGAGTCTTAATGCATAACGCTTAAACCAATCTTTCCAACGCTGTAGTACATTTCCTGTAATTTCATCATAGGCATAAAACGCATCTTTTACTGGGGCTAAGAATTCACGATCATCCCTTAAGCTACTGTATTTATTAAACTGTGCTAAGTTTCTAAAAAAAATGGTCATATCTGTTTCAGAAAGATGCAAATTAGATTCTAAATCTTTTATTAATTCTTTATCTTTTTCTTGTGTGGTCGTTAAACCTAATTTTGAGGCCATCATTTTTTGATACTCCTTATGAAAAGATACGTTATAATCATTTAGAATGGCTTCAAGAGCTGGTGCATCTTCTATCAGTGGGTATAAGGCATTAGCCAATTGCAACAAGTTCCATAACCCAATATTAGGTTGGTTGCCAAAGCGATAACGCTTATGTTGTTTATCTGTAGTATTTGGCGTCCAGTCAAAATCAAACCCTTCTAACCATCCGTATGGGCCATAATCGATGGTTAATCCTAATACCGACATGTTATCCGTATTCATCACACCATGAACAAAACCTACACGTTGCCAATGTATAACCATATCTAAAGTCTTATCAGTCACAGCTTTAAAAAACGATAAATACCCGCTTTTATCAAGTGTTTTTATTTCAGAAAAATGATGTTTAATCGTATGATTTACAAGTGTTTGTAAGGTGCTATAGTCTTTTCGTGAAGTGTGTATTTCATAACTTCCGAAACGTAAAAAAGTAGGGGATACTCTACATACAATAGCGCCTTTTTCATAAGCAGGATGTCCATCATACAACACATCTCTAAGTACTTGATCACCTGTTAAGGCTAATGTTAACGCTCTGGTAGTAGGAATGCCTAAATGAAACATCGCTTCACTGCATAAATATTCTCGTATAGATGAGCGCAACACTGCCAAGCCATCTGCAGTTCTTGAATATGGCGTTTCTCCCGCGCCTTTCAATTGCAATACCCACGTTTTGGTATTGTGCTCTACTTCAAAGAGGTTGATTGCTCTACCATCACCTAATTGCCCTGCCCAATTTCCAAACTGATGTCCGCCGTAACACATGGCATAAGGAGTAGTGTTGTCTAATATTGAATTACCTGTGATTATATTTAAAAACTCTTTAGAATTTAGGTCATGTTCAGTTATTCCTAACTCAGATGACATTTCCTTTGAGCTGTGAATTAATTGAGGAGATTTGGTGGTTTTAGGACTTACAAACGAATAGCAGGCACCAGTAACTTGCCGTCTAGAATTCTCTAAAATAGGGTCTGATGGAAGCTCTTTTATAAAAGTATTCTTTAGATTTAAATTCATTTGGAATTCACAGTTTTTGAGTTGGTATGAGGTGCTCGTATGAAGTTTTCTTTTAGTTTACGCCGACCTGTTATCATTGTCAAAAATACAACAATTAAATAGAAGAGTAAGAGGTAATACATTAAATCACCACCATGTAATAAATACTTTTTGAAGATTATTATTAGGTGATTTTACCCAGCATAATGGTGATTTATCTCGGTCAATTAATTCCATGATGTGCGATTTAGCAACATCATAATTAAGCCATTCAACATGTAAATGAGGATCAATTAACCAATCTAATTTTTGTGGAATATAAAATTGACAAGAACTCAGTGAATTTAACTGTTTGTAATTGATATAGTAGCCAATAATACACGCATTATTTATAACGGGGAATGACTTACCGTATAATCCTAACGGCACAAATAATTGTGCTTTAAACAAGACTTGTTGTTGTATGTCATTCACATTTAAATTAAGGCTATTAAGTAATGGTTGGGTTTCTGAACGAAATAAAAGCGGTAGCTGCTTGTTCTTTAATTTGGTAATTTTTTCAATTAAACTATCTGCTCTATTTGGCCCAATCCAATGGTCTAATTCAGTGTTTTCTATAGTAGGGTCATAGAGATAAAATTTATAAATGATTTCTAAATGAATAGGGGAGTTATCCTTTAGAATTATGCAATCCAATTCTCCTATTGTACGTTTATTTAATTTTATTTGGCAGTTAGTTGCCAATACGGTTATAGCATCTGATTGTTTTAAATCATGAAATACAAATTGTTCTACCAAATGACCGAGTCGATACTTTTTTACAGGAATTTCAGAAAAATCGTTTGGTTTGCGTTTTGGAAGATGGCATTGATTTAAATCCTGCAAAGGTGAATTCAACCACAATAATTGTGTATTATCAAAGCCTTTATAGTGTAAACTAAAATCAGTTAAAGCGTTATTCACAGCGATTAATTTGTAAGGTATCAAAGGTATTTAATTTAATAGGGCGATTTATAAATAATAGATTAAATTTGTAGTGATACAAACTATTTTATTCTATTTATTATGTCTAAACTATTGATTTTCGCTTCATTTGTACTTAGTTTTTTCGTATTTAATTCATTTACAAATAATACTCCTATGCAATCATCAACCAACTTATATGATATTAAAATTAATAGTTTGACTAATGACCCTATTAATTTTTCTGATTTTAAAGGGAAAAAATTGCTAATTGTAAATACTGCGTCTGAGTGTGGTTTTACTAAACAATACAAGCAATTACAAGAACTACATGACACTTATAAGGATATGTTAGTGGTTATAGGGGTACCATGCAATCAATTTGGCGGACAAGAACCCGGATCAGCCATACAAATTCAAGAGTTTTGTAGTTTGAACTTTGGCGTTACATTTTTGATGACTGAAAAAATTAAAGTCAAAGGTGAAGAGCAACACCCGTTATACAACTGGTTAACATCAAAAGAATTGAATGGCGTTAAGAATTCTTCAGTAAAATGGAATTTTCAAAAATATTTAATTGATGAAGACGGGAAATTCATTGATGTGTTTTATTCTATGACTAAACCTGATAGTCAATCTATAACCAAACATTTATAATTTAAAAGAAAGTTATAGAAGTAAAAGTATTAATTGTTTTACAAATATTCTATTTTACATAATATAAATTATAGTACAAATTGTTATTGTAGCAAATTGGTGTATAGCTGTGCTATTTTATCATAATTGTAGATATAGTGCCTTTAGGTCTATGTCGTCAACAATTATGTAAAAACCAATTTGCGATTTAGTTTTCATTAATTCGTAAGCTATAATTCTATACTATGTAAAATATCCTAGAGTGTTTTATTAATACTTAATATTGAATAATTAATTGCCTTTTACTCTATGCAAAAGTTGTTTAAATAATTGCTGACCATCATTTATATCTTTTGGAGCTTCTGTTACTGAAAGACCTTCGGGTTTTTCAGTAAGCAAATAACTAAACACAAATTTCTCCTGTGTACTATTCGCATCAAGTACACCAAAACGAAGGTCGTTAAAATACAATTGATCATCTTTTTGAGTAATTGTATACCAACCACCTGTAATATCTATCAACCGTTTGAATGTATCATGTGATTGTAATTTGGAAACTAAATGGTGATTTTTCGGATATGACTTAAAACTAATTGCTTGTGTGTCAAAAAAAGAATAGTCTCCTATTAAAAAAGAATCGTCTAGCTCAATATTAGCAGTCCATAATACTGTATTTAACGGACTCGGTTTAGTTACTATCTCAAGATATGAAATATGTTGTTGCTCAAGAGCATTTTTAAATTCATTGTACGCTAAAGCTTTTAACCCTAGAGTTGTAATCATATAACAGCTACTGATGATTAACCCTAATCGATTAATTTTATAACGTTTAAAAGATGCTTTTGGCAAACAGAAAGCCCAAATAGTACATATCAGAAATGGTAATGTATATAAAGGATCAATAACAAAAATGTTTTTATAGGCTACACGTAAATCTAATGGCCAGAATAATTGTGTACCCCAAGATGTATGTGCATCAAGTAACGGATGAGTTATTAATCCCCAGAAAAATAACCAAGACCATTCTTTTTGTGTTACAGCAGTTTCCCATTTAGATACCAACCAACCTAAACCAAGCCCCATGAGTATTGAAAATAAAATGGAATGAGTTATCCCACGATGAATTTCCAATGCCGTTACTGTATCTACAAAGTGTGAAGAGAGTACATCCAAATCAGGGATTGTACCAGCAATAGCGCCATAAAACATCGCTTTATTGCCAACTTTTCTCCCTAAAACTGCCTCTCCTACTGCAGCTCCTAAAATAATTTGAGTTAAAGAATCCATTCGTTTTTATATAGCTATAATAATACTACTTACAATGAAATTTAAAAGTAGGAATTTAATTCTAAAGAATAGCTTACAAACCCAATAAGACTTACATTTGCAAGATGCAAGAAAAAAAGACCTCTCAATTAGAATTTGTCGCATTAATGGCCTCTTTAATGGCAATGGTAGCCTTATCAATTGACGCGTTATTACCAGCCTTGCAAGATATTGGATTAAGTATTGGTTTTCAAAACACTACTGATGGCCAGTGGTTAATTACCATGATTTTTTTAGGCTTAGGAATTGGACAATTATTTTTAGGTCCTTTATCTGACACTTATGGTAGAAAAAAGGTCATTTATTTAGGGTTACTCCTATTTATACTTTCTAGTTTTGTATGTATTTATTCAGCATCTATAGAAATGATGATTGTTGGGCGTGTGTTACAAGGTATTGCCCTATCCGCCCCAAGAACAGTTAGTATTTCTATGATACGTGATTCTTATCAAGGGGATTATATGGCTAAAGTAATGTCATTTGTTACTGTTATTTTTATTATTGTTCCTACTATAGCCCCTGCTTTGGGTAAGTTAATACTCGATGTTTATTCTTGGCAAGCTATTTTTTATTCCCAATTACTGTTTGTAATTATTGTAGGAAGCTGGTTTGCTATTCGTCAACCCGAAACGTTAAAAATTACTCATAGAATTCCGTTTAATGTCAACGTAATTCGCAACGGAATTAAAGAAACATTTAGTTATAAGCAAACGGCACTTTGTACAGCTATTTCGGCATTAATTACAGGCGCTTTCATGGTGTATTTGAGTGCCTCGCAACAGGTGTTTCAACTGCAGTACGGTTTAGTAGATGAATTTCCTTATATATTTGCATCACTAGCATTAACTGTAGGTGGGTCAACATTTTTAAGTGGTCAGTTAGTTATGAAATTCGGTATGAAATCGCTTTTAAAATGGGCCTTATTGGGCTTTGCCGCTACAGCAACTGTTTATGTTGTACTTTTTTATAACAGTCCAAATCCGCCAATGCCCGTTTTATTGTCATTTTTTGGTATTCAATTTTTTTGTTTGGGATTTATTTTCGGTAATCTACGTGCTTTAATGATGCAACCTATTGGTCATATTGCTGGAGTTGGTGCAGCAATAACCGGATTTACAGCTACATTATTTTCAGTGCCTCTAGCCGCTTTAATTGGTAGTTTTATTCATACAACTGCACTACCCATGTTTATAGGGTTTGCCTGTTGTGGCTGCTTATCGGTTGTATTATACATGCAATTAAAGACTACTTCTTAATATGAAGATTTCAATTTGTTATGAAGACGAGTATATTATTGCTGTAAACAAGCCAAATAATGTCTTGGTACATCATTCTCACATGGCCAGAAATCAATCTGATGAACACTCTTTGTTAGAATTGTTGTTTGAACAGACTGCTAAACACTACTATCCTATTCATCGTTTAGACAGAAAAACATCAGGAATTATATTATGCGCAAAAGATAAATTGTATGTTTCTAAGTTTCAACAATTATTTATAGCTAATCAAATTCATAAAACTTATGTAGGTTTAGTACGAGGATTTTGCCCTGAATCTGGTGAAATTAACACTCCTGTTAAAGGCCGTGATGCCAATACACATAAAGACGCTTTAACACATTTTAAACGGCTTAAAACTGTGGAATCTTCTATTGCTGTACATCCGTATAACTCATCACGATATAGTTGGGTAGAATTATATCCTAAAACAGGGCGGTTGCATCAATTACGTATTCATATGAACAAAATAAGTCATCCGTTGATTGGTGACCCAAAGTATGGTGATAGACATCATAATAGAATGTTTGCTAATGAGTTTGATTGTTCTCATTTGTTTTTACATGCTAAACAATTAGAATTTATTCATCCATATACCCATAAACCAATGGTAATTTTAGCAGAATTACCCCCGCATTGGCAAAAGGTTCAACACCATTTAAACTTTATTTAAATCATTAGTAAAGTACCAATTGATACACTTGGTTAAGAAGTATTAAACCAAATAACAACATCATAATGTAAAATATTGGCAATCGTTTTGGATTGATACGATTTACAAACTTCAAGATACTTTTAGGGAAAACGAATATATACATCCCTTTTAATAAGGTACTCCATCCAATAACTGTGATGATGAGTTTCCAGTTTAATTCCCATATATTGTGTAATAATACCGAAGTTAATCCTAAACTTATTGTTAGAATTGCAGGAAGAACTAAATGCTCTTCGTTTTGAAGAGTTGATAACCAAACAGGTATTCGTTTAGGTGCAATTAAAAACATCACACAGAATGTAATAATTAACCAGCCCCAAAATGCTGCAAGAAATACTGTTGGCTCTTCCATAGCGTTCTAATTATTTAATTTACGATGTAATAAGGTACAAAAAAAGCAGCTAATAGCTGCTTTCAATGTGATGTTTTCTATTGCTTTAATAAGCTAATAACTGTTTCAATTCTGCTTCAAAACGGTCTTTAGCAAGGTATTGTTGTTCAAGTGCTGGTAAAAAAGGTATCGGAGTAGCTAAACTTGATACGCGTTTTACAGGGCCATCTAAGGCTTCAAAGCAGTTTTCCATGATTAAAGACGATAAATCACTACCAAAACCACCAAACTCACTGTCTTCTTGTAAAATAATTGCTTTTCCTGTTTTACGAACTGAAGCAAATATGGCGTCTTGATCTAAAGGTGCTAATGAACGTAAATCAATTAAATCTGCTGAAATATCAGGGTTATTTTCTAAGGTCTCTAGAGCCCAGTGTACACCAGCTCCAAAAGTTATGATACTTATGTCGTTTCCTTCCTTTAACACACTAGCTTTACCTAATGGTAGTGTGTAATAATCTGTTGGAACATCTTGATAAATACTTCTATATAAGGCTTTATGCTCAAAAAATAATACCGGATTAGGATCATTTATTGCTGTAGCCAACAACCCTTTGGCATCTACAGGAAAGGCAGGATACACTACTTTTAACCCTGGCACGGTTGTAAACCAAGCTTCATTAGTTTGAGAATGAAATGGCCCCGCTCCTACACCTGCTCCACAAGGCATTCTAACAACCACATCGGCATTTTGTCCCCATCGGTAATGAGATTTAGCCAATAGGTTTACAATAGGATTAAACCCTGACGACACAAAGTCAGCAAACTGCATTTCCATTACAGATTTTATTCCATTAACAGATAAACCATAAGCAGCAGATACAATTGCTGATTCACAGATTGGTGTATTTCGCACACGATCTTTTCCGAAAGCTTCCACAAAACCATCAGTGATTTTAAAAACCCCTCCGTATTCGGCAACATCTTGTCCCATTATCACCAAATCGTCATGACGTTCCATAGACTGCCTTAAACCTTCAGAAACAGCATCTACCAATCTAATGTTTTTTGTTGTATCGTTTTTTGTAACCTCCTTGTAGTCAAATACTTGAAATACATCATTTAACTCATTACTTAAGTCAATAGTTATCTCCTCTTCATCAAAAGCTAACTTTAAATGATCGTTTATTTCTTGCTTGAATTCTTCTTTTATAGTCGCATTTAATCCTTCATGTAATAGTCCTTCAGACTCTAAAAAGGTTTTAAAATTTTCAATAGGATCTTTTAATGCCCATGCGTCCATTAAGTCTTGTGGGACATACTTAGTACCACTGGCTTCTTCATGACCACGCATTCTAAATGTTTTAAACTCTAATAGTACTGGACGAGGATTTTGACGCATATCTTCTACTAAAGCATTAACTTTAGTAAATACCTCTAAAATATTATTTCCGTCAATAATGTGAGACTCCATACCGTAACCTTTACCTCTATCAGCCAAATGCTCACAATTAAACTGCTCATTAACTGGTGTTGATAACCCGTAACCATTATTTTCAATACAAAACAACACTGGTAAGTTCCAGACAGAAGCTACGTTTAATGCTTCGTGAATATCACCTTCACTTGTACCTCCATCTCCTGTAAACACTGCACAAACTTGCTTGTTATCTTTCAATAAATTCCCCAAAGCAATTCCATCGGCCAAACCAAATTGCGGTCCTAAATGAGAAATCATCCCCACGATATTATAGTCTTGAGTCCCAAAATGAAAGCTCCTATCTCTCCCTTTTGTAAACCCATTGGCTTTACCTTGCCACTGTGAAAATAACCGATGTAAAGGAATTTGTCTGGTTGTAAATACCCCTAAATTTCTATGCATTGGCAAGATGTACTCTTCATTTAACAAAGCAGAAGTTACACCAACTGAAATGGCCTCTTGACCAATACCAGAAAACCATTTAGAAATTTTTCCTTGACGCAATAAAATAAGCATCTTTTCTTCTATCATACGTGGCTTTAACATGGCCTTGTATAAATCGAGTAATTGCACGTCAGTTAGGGTTGTTCTATCAAATATAATAGGTGTTTGTTCAGTAATATTTGTGGTCATGAGTTTATCTTTATACATCAAATGTGGTAAATTTATTGCAGTAAGAAAAGATAAATTGGTGTTTTTTTAAATTGTTAATAACTCATGTAGGTAAAACTATGCGTTAAACCGTTGTTTTTTCATACTTTTGACTCATAAATTGTTTTATTTAAAAAAAGTTATTAACTATTTAGAAGACGAAAAAAGATGCAAAATATACCTAGTGTAAATCTTGCTGATTTCATATCAGGAGATGAAAATAGAAAACAAAAATTCATTAATGAAATCGGAAAAGCGTACGAAGACATTGGCTTTGTGGCTTTAAAAGGTCATTTTCTTGATGACAACTTAGTTGATAACCTTTATGGTGAAATCAAAAAATTCTTTGATTTACCTACAGACACCAAACAATCGTATGAAATTGAAGGTATTGGTGGGCAACGTGGGTATATCTCTTTTGGTAAAGAATCAGCTAAAGGTAAAAAAGAAGGAGATTTGAAAGAGTTTTGGCACTTTGGACAATATGTAGAAGATAATCCTAAACTAGAGGCTGAATATCCTGAAAATGTAACCGTAAAAGAATTGCCAGAATTTAATAATGTTGGGAAACAAACCTATAAAATGTTAGAGAAAACAGGGGTTTATGTGTTAAGAGCTTTGGCATTATATTTAAATTTAGATGAGTTTTACTTTGATAAATTTATAAAAAACGGAAACAGTATTTTAAGACCAATACACTACCCTCCTATTACTGAAGAACCTAAAAATGCCGTACGTGCTGCAGCTCATGGTGACATCAACTTGATTACGTTATTAATGGGTGCACAAGGAAAAGGCTTACAGGTTCAAAATCATGCTGGTAAATGGATTGATGCGGTTGCAGAACCAGATGAATTGGTTATAAATGTTGGTGATATGTTATCAAGACATTCAAATAACAGATTAAAATCAACCATACATAGAGTGGTTAACCCACCAAAAGAATTATGGGGTACTTCTCGTTATTCTATTCCATTTTTCATGCACCCAGTGAGTGAAATGCCTTTAAATTGCTTAGATAATTGCATTACTGATGAACAGCCAAAGGCTTTTGAAGACATTACTGCAGGTGAGTTTTTAACCGAGAGATTGATTGAATTAGGGTTGATAAAAAAATAATTAAAATGGATTTAAGAGATCAGTTAAAAAACTTATTTCCAGAGCACCAAGAAACTGAAGATGTTGTAGAGCAACAATCGGATATTTGGCTTCAGGACGACCCTTTATTATGTAAATATGAAAAACGTAAAGGTAAACCCATCACAATCATAGATGGTTACACTGGCGCTACATCAGATTTTAAACTACTCGCTAAAGAACTGAAGCAACATTTGAGCGTTGGAGGAAGTTTTAAAGATGATACGATTATCATTCAGGGAGATTATCGTGATAAAATTATGGATTTATTAAAAGCCAAGGGCTTTAAAGTAAAACGAGTTGGTGGATAAAAATACTTAATTCATCACTAGTAAAATGTAAAAGGCGGTTTCCAATTGGAGACCGCCTTTTACATTTAAACATCTTCCTTATAATAGATAAAATGCTGTTTTTCATAACATTAGTGGGTTATGTTATTAACATTTACTATAAAAATTGAAAAGATATGCTTAACTTTATAAAACATAATTATAAAGTCCTAAATCTATAATCATGACACCAAGGCAATTACATATAACAAATGGTGATAGTACCACACACCTACTCCAAAACATCGATATAAATGGTGATATTATAACTTGGCGAGAAATGTTATGTGAGGGTAAGACTGTATCTGATGTAGGATCAGAACTTTTTTGGAAGTCAAGGTTTGATTTTTTCTCAAAAAATTACCACATCAGCAAAAAACACTTTATTGATTACACCATAAAAGAATTTAGAAATTTATGTAAGCACAAGTCAGAGCAAGAAATCATTTTATGGTTTGACTATGATTTATTTTGTCAAATAAATATGATAGCCGTGATTTCATGGTTAAAAAAGCATAAGCCCAAAGCAACAATAAGTCTGGTTTGCCCTAAGCACAATACAGATTCATCTATTTTACTTTCAATAAGTGATTTAGATGCTACACAGCTGCAAACTACTTTTCAAAATCGTATTGAATTACCTATTGATGACATCGAGTATGCTGATTATATATGGCAACTCTATTGTGCAGATTCTCCACTGCAATTGCAAAATATTACGCCACCAACATCTACGGTGTTTACATATATTCATGATTGTATTCAAACGCATTTAAAACGTTTCCCTACTATAAAAAACGGCTTAAATGAAATAGAAAATAACATTTTAAATACCGTAGCTCATAAAGAGTTTAAATCGAAAAAGACTCTGATAAGTCATTTGCTTAAAACACAAGGATTTTATGGTTTTGGTGATTTACAATTTGAGCATAAACTTGATAGATTAAAAGGGCTGTTTAAAAGAACTACAACTGTACAGCTGAACGATTTGGGCTATGATGTGCAACAAAACAGACAAAATTATTACCATTCAATAAAAAAGGATGATTCTTATTTAGGAGGTACTTTAAAATACAATTATTTATACAATCAAATAGATGGTAAATTATTGAAATTATAGTTATTTTTGCTGAATACATAAGTTTTAATGAAAATAGCAGCATCAGAATTAATCATCAATCCAGACGGTAGTATTTATCATTTAAACCTTCTACCAAAAGACATTGCATCAACAATAATTACTGTTGGAGATCCTGATAGAGTTGAAAATATAACGAAACATTTTGATACCATTGAAGTCACAAAACAAAAACGTGAATTTAAAACTGTAACAGGTAGATATAAAGGACAACGTATAACAGTAATTTCTACTGGTATTGGTACAGATAATATTGATATTGTACTTAATGAATTAGATGCCCTAGTTAATATTAATTTTGACACTAGAACAATAAAAGACAGTCACACATCCCTTGATATTATTCGGATTGGAACTTCTGGATCTATTCAGAAACACATTCCAATCAATTCATTTTTAATTTCTGAAATAGCAATAGGTTTTGATAGTTTAATGCATTTTTACAAAAGTACGCACGTGTTAAATGAAGAGATTTCTGAAGCGTTTATAAAGCAAACAGAATGGCCTGAAGTAATGTCTGCTCCATATATTGTGTCGTGTGATAACGTATTAGCAGAAAAATTCAAATCCCCACAAATAACTTCCGGATTTACTGCTACAAATGTTGGTTTTTATGGCCCACAATCTCGTGTATTGCGCTTACCAGTTTCCAATCCGAGTTTAAATGAGAAATTAGCTAATTTCTCATACAATAACCATACTATTACAAATTTAGAAATGGAAACTGCTGGAATTTATGGAATGGCAAAATTATTAGGTCATAAAGCTGTATCTTTAAATGCTATTTTAGCAAACAGAGCTACAGGTGAATTTTCAGATAGACCGACAGCACTTGTAGAAGAATTAATTACATTTACTTTAGATAAAATTGTTCCATAATATATGAAAGAACTTAAAATTGGAGGTGTTCCAGAACATTTTAATCTACCGTGGTATTTAACTTTACGTGATAAATCTTATCATAGCAATAATATTAATTTGCGTTGGCACGATTATTATGGAGGTACCGGTCAAATGTGTAAAGCCTTAAGGAATCAAGAAATTGATATGGCGGTTATACTTACCGAAGGTATTATTCGTGATATCATAAATGGTAATGACTGTAAAATTGTTCAGGTTTACACAAAAACACCTTTAATTTGGGGAATTCATGTAGCTCAGGACTCTCCGTATAAAACAATTAACGATTTAAAAGGTAAAAAAGCCGCCATCAGTCGTTACGGTTCAGGGTCACACTTAATGGCCTATGTTAATGCGCAGAATAACAATTGGAATACAACCTCAGATTTAGACTTTGAAGTTATTAAAAATCTTGATGGTGCCGTATTAGGATTACCAAATGGTATTGGCGACTATTTCATGTGGGAAAAATTCACTACAAAACCTTATGTTGATAATGGCACGTTTAGAGTTATAGACCACTGCCCTACACCTTGGCCATGTTTTGTAATTGCAGTAAGAAATGAGTTGTTAGAAAATGATGCTGAAACCATTAAATCTGTTTTAAATACCATTAACCAAACCACAGCAGAATTTAAAGATATCCCTAGTATTGAAACTATGATTGCTAATAGATACAATCAAAAATTAGAGGATGTAAAAGAATGGCTTGCGCTGACAGAATGGTCTCAAGAAAATATTTGCGAACAAACTATAGCAGCTATTCAAGATAAATTATTAGAATTAGATATCATCCCTAACAAAGTTGATTACAAAGACCTTGTATTTACATTATAAGCACCAATTTATTTCTTTCAACCCTTTTGATTTTAAGATCTCATTTGTTTTCAAGAAGTGTTTATTCCCAAACCATAACCCCCTATTGGCACTCAACGGAGAGGGATGACCTGAAGTTAAAATATGATGTTTATTTGAGTTGATAAGTTTTGTTTTTTTCTTAGCATAACTTCCCCATAATAAAAA
>JBMYYK010000024.1:0-34072 GCA_049609325.1 Flavobacteriaceae bacterium
CCATAACGGCGCAAATACTTTAGGGTCTCTTAAACCTAAACGTTCAGCCATTTCCATACGCAAGGCACTTAATTGTGCGCGTACTTTTGAGGTTTGTCCTGATAAAATACAGATTAAATCACCAGCTTTAGCACCGGTTTTTTCAGCCCATTGGGCTAAATCGTCTTGGTTGTAAAATTTATCGACAGATGATTTGAAAGTACCGTCGTCATTACATTTTACATACACCATACCAAGTGCACCAACCTGTGGGCGACGTACCCAGTCAATTAATTTATCTATTTCTTTACGTGTATAAGATGCGCCTCCTGGTACTGCAATACCAACTACCAATTCTGCATCATTAAACACTTTAAATTCTTTGTGTTGTGCAACATCGTTTAATTCTCCAAATTCCATCCCAAAACGGATGTCTGGTTTGTCATTACCGTATAAACGCATGGCGTCATCATATAATAGTCTTGGGAATTTTTCTACTTCAACGCCATTGATTTCTTTTAATAAATGACGTGTTAAACCTTCAAATATATTTAAGATATCTTCTTGTTCTACAAAAGCCATTTCACAGTCTATCTGAGTAAACTCTGGTTGTCTGTCGGCACGTAAATCTTCATCTCTAAAACACTTTACTATTTGAAAGTATTTATCCATTCCACCAACCATCAGCAATTGCTTAAATGTTTGAGGTGATTGTGGTAAAGCGTAAAATTGCCCTTCATTCATACGAGAAGGTACCACAAAATCACGAGCACCTTCAGGAGTAGATTTGATTAAGTATGGTGTTTCTACCTCAATAAATTCTTGGTCAGACAAATATTTTCGTACCTCCATAGTAACCTTGTGACGAAATATTAAGCTGTCTTTCACAGGGTTTCTACGGATATCTAAATAGCGGTATTTCATACGCAATTCTTCACCACCGTCAGTGTCATCTTCAATAGTAAAAGGTGGTAATTTTGCGTTGTTTAAAATTTCTAATTTAGACACTAAAACTTCAATTTCTCCAGTAGGTATTTTTGAATTTTTTGATTCCCGTTCTATAACAGTTCCAGTAACTTGAATTACAAACTCTCTACCTAATGTTTTAGCTTTGTCCATCATTTCTGCTGGTGTACGCTCTTCATCAAAAATAAGTTGTGTAATGCCGTAACGATCACGTAAATCTACCCAAATAATAAATCCTTTATCTCTAGATTTTTGAACCCACCCAGATAAGGTAACTTCAGTATTAACGTGTGATGCTCTTAACTCACCATTAGTGTGACTTCTGTACATGGTATTAGTTTTAATGTAATTGAATTTGTAAACGGCGCAAATTTAAGGAAGTAAAATGAGTAATGAATAAAAAAGCCGAAGCATTTTACTTCGGCTTTTTGTTATTATAAACTTTCTTCTATTAATTCTGCAATTGGCTCTTCTCTAAACTTAGAGTGTAGCCACATTTTAAACTTGGTAATTAAGAAGAATAAAATAGGAACTGCAATTAAGGTTAAGAAGGTAGCAATTAGTAAACCATAGATTACCGTCCATGCTAATGGCCCCCAAAAAATAACATTATCACCTCCCATATAAATGTTAGGGTTAAAGTTTTTGAAAAGCGTAAAGAAGTTAATATTAAGTCCTATAGCTAAAGGAATTAATCCTAAAATAGTTGTAATTGCGGTTAATAAAACCGGACGTAAACGGGCTTTACCAGCTTTAACGATAGCTTCAAATAAATCATGATTAGACAAATAGTCTTTTTCATCGATATCTAATTGTTGTTTCTTTCGATCAATTAATAATTGGGCATAATCTAAAAGTACCACTCCGTTGTTAACTACAATTCCTGCTAATGATATGATTCCCATCATGGTCATCATAATAACAAATGACGCTCCTGTAATTACCAATCCGCCAAATACACCTATTAAACTTAATAGGATAGCAATCATGATAATTGTTGGTCTTGATATTGAATTGAATTGGAAAATTAAGATGAAGAAGATTAATCCTAAACCTGTAAATAATGCTCCCATTAAAAAGGCCATTTGTTTATTCTGTTCTTCAATTTGCCCCGTGTAATCAATTTTGATGCCTTTTGGTAAGTTTTCAAATGTTTTCATTTCATTCTGAACTTGGTTTACAATTGCACCTGCATCTGTATATCCTGGTGATAACGCAGAATACACGGTAACTACACGTTTAACATCTTTATGTTTAATAGCGCTAAATCCTGAATTATTGGTATGGTTTGCTATTGCAGATACCGGAATTTCATTCATTTTACCACTATTATCTCTAAACGTAATACGCTGATTAAATATGGCGCTTGAATTATATCTGTTAGCTTCGTTAAACCTGACATAGATATCATAATCTTCGCCATCTTCTTTGTAAATTCCAGCTTTGGCTCCAAAAATTGAATTACGAATTTGCTGACCTACTTGTGAAGAACTTACGCCTAATTCACCAGCTTTTTTACGATCAACCACTACCTGCATACCTGGTTTATCCTTGTTAACATCAATTTTTAATTCATCGATACCAGGAATGTTTTTAGAATTGATGAAATCACGCATACGTTCTGCAGTCGCAATTAAGTCGTTGTAATCATCGCCTTCAATCTCTATATTGATTGGCGCTCCGGCAGGAGGACCAGCAGCGTCTTTTTCTACAGAAATTAAAACACCAGGGTAAATACCTACTAAAGCACGTTGTACTTTTTGACGTAACAATTCACTATCTGCACCTCGTCTGTATTTGTACTCTCTCATAGAAGCGGTGATTTTTCCTTTGTGTGGCATTTCTGCACTAGAACCACCATCTGTTTGAGGATTACCTGCTCCAGCACCCACTTGAGAAACGGCACTTTCAACTAAGAAATTATAGTCACCATCCATATACTCTTTGTCATTTAAAACGTTGTATACTTTAGCTTCAATTTCTTTAGTGATCTGATTGGTTTTTTCAATGTCTGTACCTTGTGGATATTCTATATATACAATAATCTGATTAGGCTTGTTGTCTGGGAAAAATTCCACTTTAGTTCGTTGAGATGCTAAAGACATTCCGAAAACCATTATTGATATGATTAACAAACCAAATGTTCCCCCAATTAATAGGTAAGGTCTTTTACCAGATAATGCTTTACGCAACTGACGTTCGTACCAGTTTTCTAGCTTAGGTAATACTTTTGTTTGGAAATTATTTGCCCACTTGCGTAAAAATAAACGGTAGATCCATAACATAACTGCAGTGAACATCATTAAGCTTCCTAAGGCTTTGTATGTGCCAGCAGTAAAGTAAACTATTAACCCTAATACTACCATAATTACCGTCATGTAAGCAATACGTTTTAATGGCATATCTTTATCTTCAGTACTCATGAATTGTGATACCAATACCGAGTTAAAGAATATGGCAACGAATAATGAAGATCCTAAAACTGTTGATAAGGTAATTGGCAATAGAATCATGAATTCACCCATTACACCTGGCCATAGTCCTAATGGAATAAATGCCGCAACAGTGGTAGCTGTAGAAATGATGATAGGAAATGCAATTTCACCAATTCCTTTTTTAGCAGCTTCAATTCTACTCATACCTTCTTCATCCATTAATCGGTAAACGTTTTCAACAACAACAATACCGTTATCTACTAGCATTCCAAGTCCCATAATTAACCCAAAAAGAATCATGGTATTAAGTGTGTAGCCAAGCATGTTTAATAGCATTAATGACATAAACATTGACATAGGAATGGCAAATCCAACAAAAATGGCGTTTTTAAACCCTAAAAAGAACATTAATACGGTAACAACTAAAATGATTCCGAAAATAATGTTGTTTACCAAATCATCTACTGCTGCTATGGTTACTGAAGATTGGTCGTTTGCAATGGTCACCTCTAAGTCTTGTGGAAACACATTGTCGATAGCGTCTTGAACAATTACTTTTACTTGGTCTGAAGCGGCTACCATGTTTTTTCCAGCTCGTTTTTTAACATCAAGCATCACAACACGTTCGCCAAAATCTCTGGCGTATGTAGTGCGGTCTTTTTCTTTAAAGGTGATGTTTGCGACATCTTTTAGGTATATAGCTTTTCCTTTTTCAGATTTAACTACAAAATTGTTCAAATCAGCAGGATTGTCTATTTCTCCTAAAATTCTAACAGTACGTCTTTGTCCGCTAGCAATTAAATTTCCGGCAGACATGGTCATGTTACCCCCATTAATTGCATTGCTGATATCACTAAACGTTACTTGAGCAGCCATCATTTTGTAGATGTCTACAGCTACTTCTACTTCTTTGTCTTGCACCCCTCTAATATCAACTTGTTTGATTTCTGACAAGTTTTCAATTTCGTCTTGAAGGTGTTCTCCAAATTCTTTTAATTTTTCAACGGTATAATCTCCTGAAATATTGATGTTAAGTATGGGCATTTCTTCGCTCATACTCAACTCAAACACATCTGGTTCAATTTTAGCGCCGTTAAATGTTGGCCAATCTTCTCCAGAAGTTTCAGAATCAATTTCGTCTTTAATTTTTTGTTTAGCTTGATCTACAGGAATGTCTTCATCAAACTCAACCATTAGCATAGAATAGTCTTCTTGTGATGTTGAGGTAATCTCAACAACATTGCTGATGGTTTTTAGTTTATCCTCTAAAGGATCAGTAATAAGCTTTTCTATATCTTCTGCGGTGTTCCCTGGAAACACAGAGCTGATGTAAATTTTTGTTTCTTTTATTTCGGGAAAACTTTCTCTAGGCATTTCAAAAAACGCTGAAATTCCTAAAAAAAGAATTAGTACCATCACCACATACATTGTGGTTTTGTTGTTGATGGCCCAAGATGAAAACCCAAACTCTTTTTCTGTTTTATTTGTCATGAGTTAGAATGTGTTAGTTAATTACTTTAACAGTTTGTCCGTCTTTAACAGTTCTTGCGCCTTCTAAAATGATCTCATTACCATTTTCTAAACCACTTAATACTTCAATAACATCGCCTTGAGTTTTCCCTGTTTTAATGATAACTCTTTTAGCAATACCTTCATTGTTTTTCTTGTTAGTTATAAGATATACGTACTGTTCGCCTTTTGCGTTTTCTGAAATAATACTTTGTGGAATCAATAAGGCATTTTCATTGGTGTAATCGTTAATTTTAAGTTTAGCCGTTAAATTTGGTTTAATGCTTTTGTCTTTATTTGGGACATCAATTTCCACTTTAAATGTACGGTTTGTTGGGTTGATGAAACTTCCTGATTGACGTACTTGAGTGGCGATTGTTTTCCCTAAAATAGGAAATTCAACGTCAACTTTTTTGCCTTTAGTAACGTGGGCGATATAACGTTCGGGAACATCAGTTTCAATATACATATCGTCTAAATTTACAATACGCATTAACTGTGATTGCCCAGCGGCAACTACACTTCCTTGTTCTGTTAACACATCATCAATTGTTCCTGAAAAAGGTGCTCTAACCGTTGTTTTTGCAAGCTGTTGTTTCAATTGGTTTACGGCTTGTACTTGTGCTTCGTAATTAGATTTTGCTTGTAAATACTCAATTTCACTTCCTATTTTTTGTTGCCATAAACGCTCTTGACGGTCAAAAGTTGTTTTTGCTAAGTTGGCTTGAATTTCTAATTGTGCAACCTGTTGACTTAGTCCGCCATCATCTATTTTAGCTAATACTTGTCCTTTTTGAACCTGCTGTCCTTCTTTTACATAAACGTTTGATAAAATACCGTTGTATTCAGGAAATAAGACTAATAAGTTTTTGGTATTGACACTACCTTGTAGTTCTAAATAGTGATTAAAAACGGTATTTTCCGCTTTAGTTGTTGTGATTAATGATATTTTTCTTGAGGTATCTAACTCTGCTATTTTTTGATCTAATTGTTTTAATTGTTCTGCAATCGCTTGTTGTTGAGCTACAATTTCTGTACGCTTAGTTCTAATTTCGTTAAGATTTTCGGTTGCAATAACATCTTCGATGGTCTTTGTTTTATCGCCTCCGCATGATATAAAAAGCGCTGATCCTAGTAAAAGTGTATATATGTTTTTCATCTGTTTCTGATTATTAGTTTTTATTCAATAAGGTCTCTAACTCAACTTTTTCTGTAATAACATTTAACATGGCTTGCAAGTACTCTTGCTGGCTAGTATATAATTGTTGTTGTGCTTGTCTTAAATCAAAGCTTGATGCTATTCCTTCAGAAAATTTTATTTGATTTTTTTGCTCAATGCGTTGTGCTAACTCTAAATTTTCTTTTGAAGTTTGAAGCTGTTCAATGGCAAATTGGTAATTAGATTTTGCTGAAGCTATTTGAAACTTTAGTTGTTTTTCAGTTTCAGATAAATTGTTTTTTGCTTTTTCTAAATTGATTTTTGCACGTTTAGTAATGGCACTTCGTTTTAACGAGCTAAAAATAGGAATGTTTAAACTCACACCGAAAAGAGATGAGCCAAACCATTTTTGGTCGCTGTCTAAAAAAGTGAAATCATCATTATTTGCAGCATAACCACCGTTAACAAAAGCAGACAAGCTTGGTAAGGCTTTACTGCGTTCTAGTTTCAATAACAATTCTTTTGAACGTCTGTCGTTTTCAGCAATTTTGTAATCTATGTTGCTTTGCACATCATCAGATGACGTTAACAATTCTAAATTGATGTTAGTTTCTGCTAAAACTTCTAAAGACTCAGTTAAGGTCACCTCACTATCGCTTTCCAAACCAATAGTGATGTTCAACATTTGTTGTGCAATGTGATGTAATCGTTTAGCATTTAAATATCCGCTGCGTAATTGTTTAAGCGTGATTTGTAATTGCTCAACATTCTCTTCTTCTGTTAAGCCGTTTTCAAAGATTACAGTGGTTTCTTTTAAGTTTTTTTCTAAAATACTAATGTTACTTTCGTAAATGGCAATGCTTTCTTTTGATAGTAAAACATTTCCGTAAGCATTTATGGTTGCTTTTTTAACTTCTAAATCAGTTTTCAGTTTCGCGTTTTTTGAAATTTCTAAAAACACTTTGGCTGATTGTAACCCCACAAGATATGACCCATCAAATAATAATTGACTTAATGTAGCGGTTGCATTCATAGTTTGCTTTGTTCCAAAAGGGACAGCTACAAATGTACCCGGAGCGCCACCAGCTAATTCTCCCGGTAGTAATGATACCTGTTGTTTTAGCCAGTTGTTGTAATCAACAGTTGCGTTTATTTGTGGTAATCCAATTGCAGTTGTTTCCCATTTCTGTTTTTTTGCGGCATCTATATCTAATGTTGCGTTTTTTGCAGAGGTATTGTTTTTCAGTGCAAAATCTATAGCTTCTTGCAAAGATAAATGTGTAGGTTGCTCCTGTGCTTTAATGTGTAATGAAAGTAGAACACAAATTAGTATCACTAGTTTATGTGTCATGGTTACGCTAATTTATTTTTATAGTTAATTAATTGTTGTTCTAGTACACTAATGCCATACATGGTGGCAATTGCTCTAGTGTGGTATTCAAGTATTTGCATTTCTGTTTTAACCACGTCTGTTGTTTTATCACTAAAGGCATCACTTTCATGTGAGCCAAATATGAGTAAGAAATAAAACTTCATAGTAGTTTCTTTATCGATATTATCTCTATATAATTTTTCGTTAATTCCTTTTTCTAAATTGTTCATAACACACTCATTAAATGAGCATGTTTGGTGTTCAATTAATTTATAAAATGTTTCTGGATAATATTTTTTAAGCTGAAACATTGGTGATGTTTTAGCTTCTTTAAACATGTTTTGAAACACTTTTTTAATTGTGAAATTTTCTTCTATGGCATTAAGGTTTAATGCTGTGATTTCTTTTAAAGCAGTATCGATTGTTTTTTGTACATAATCTGTGCTAGCATCAACCAAATCAACTTTATGTTGAAAATACTTATAAATGGTCTTTTTGGAAATGCTCATTTCATTTGCGATATCGTCCATAGTAACACTCTTAAAACCATAGTTTAAGAACATGTTTCCTGCGGTATCTAATATTTTTCCTTTCATAAAATGAATTTATTCGGCTGCAAATATAGTTTAAGAAACTTTAAACACAACAAAAGTTTCCGTAGTTTTAATAAAATTTAACATTTCAGAATCTTAGTGAATAGTTTACTTTTGCACAAAAACAAATGCGATGTTATCAATTGATTCTTATAGGGCTAGTTTTACGGCTTATTTAGAGGGTAAAATTCAAACAAAAGAGCCTAAAAGTTTATACGAACCTATTACTTATATTTTAAATTTAGGAGGTAAACGTTTAAGACCGGTATTGACATTGATGACTGCCGAAGTATTTGGTTCTGATTATATAAAAGCGCTTGATGCGGCTTTAGCGGTAGAGATTTTCCATAATTTTTCTTTGGTACATGATGATATCATGGATGATGCGCCTTTACGAAGAGGTGCGCAAACGGTACATGAAAAATGGAATTTAAACACTGGGATTCTTTCAGGAGATGCGATGTTAATTCAAGCATATCAGTTATTTGAAGCATACGAGAATGATGTTTTTAAAGGCTTAGCAAAAATCTTTAGTAAAACGGCTTTAGAAGTTTGCGAAGGACAACAATATGATGTGGATTTTGAAGTGCGAAATGATGTAACGGAAAGTGAATATCTGAAAATGATTGAATACAAAACGGCAGTTTTGGTAGGCGCAGCTATGAAAATGGGGGCTTTGGTAGCAAGTGCGTCAGATGAAGATGCAGAAACTATATATGAATTCGGACGTTTATTAGGTATTGCGTTTCAATTGCAAGATGATTATTTAGATGCATTTGGTGATCCTGAAACTTTTGGTAAACAAGTAGGGGGAGATATTATTGAAAACAAGAAAACCTATTTGTATTTAAAAGCTGTTGAAAACGCATCAGAAGATGATAAGAAGCAGTTAATAGAATTGTTTAATGACACATGTAAAACAGATTTGGAGGATAAAGTAGAATTCGCAAAAAAAGTTTTTGTGTCAAGTGGAGCTTCTGAGTTAACCAAAAAAGCAATAAAAAATTATACACAAGAAGCGTTTAGGGTGTTAGATAGTTTGTCGATTTCAGAAGAGAACAAACAAGTTTTAATTGGCTTTGGAGAAAGCTTAATGTATAGAACAGTATAGTGTCTTTAGAGGTTCAAAATACAACTCAATTGTTAGATTTGGTACTTTCAAACCGGTTGTATGAAGAGTTAATCATTCAATTAAATAAAGATTTTAGTTTATCTAATATTGACGTGGCTATTTCTCAAAAAACAACACCAACGTTATTAAAGCAACGTTTGTGTAAAGTTATTGAAGAGTTGATACAAGGTGAATTTGACGACTTCTTAAATTTACTTTATAGGGTAGACTTATCTGAGTTAAGTGCAAGAAAAAACTCTAATCAAAGCGCAGGGGAATATATAGAGTGCGTAACGTTTTTAATTTTAAAAAGAGAGTGGCAAAAAGTTTGGTTTAAACATAGGTATACCTCTTAAAAAAAGACCCTGATAAAAGGAGAAAGAGCACTACCATATACACTTTTTCGTTCGTTGTACAACACATCATAACGCATACCAATAGCACCAAAATTACCAATAGCATACCCGCCTCCTAGGTGCAGGGCTGGATACCAATAATTTGAGGTTTGATTAAAGATTTTGTCTTTAAGATTTACATTGTTCTGTTCAAATTCTACGGATAATTGAAGTTCTTCAATAGGGTTAAATAAGCCTAATATACCCCCACCAAAAACTGTTGCTTCAAAGTAGTCTTTTCTACTAGAGTAATTTCCAGAAAGTCCAACTCCAAGTGCAATCTGGTCATTAAATTGGTATATGCCGCTTGGAGAAACAGCTATGTTAGTATAATCATTTCCAAATCCTACTGCAACACCTCCTCCAAAACTAACCTTATTCCAAAAGTCGCTTTTTGTTTCTTGAGCATTTAGAATTATTGAATAAAAGCCTACAAAAAATGTAAAAATCAAATATTTGAGAGTAAGAATACGAGTCATATTGTGAATATTATTAAAATGGAAAGTTACAAAATAATAAATATAAAAATGACACTGATGTTTTTGTGAAAAATTGTACTTTTGAACGAATTTTATTCGTAGTAATATTTTGTTGCTACAATTAATAGAAAAACTCAGTTTTTCTGCAATGATAAAAAAGAGACAAGCCAAAAATAATGGATAGATTTTCCTTTTTAAACGCCGCACATACAGCATATTTTGCTGAAATGTATGATCAATATTTAGTAAACCCTGATAGCGTAGAGCCAAGCTGGAGAGCCTTTTTTCAAGGGTACGATTTTGGAAGTCAAGACAGCTCTGAAAATGGTCAAGTAAACGAAATTCCTGAAAATGTTCTTAAAGAGTTTCAAGTTGTTAGGCTAATTGATGGCTATAGAACCCGTGGGCATTTATTTACAAAAACCAACCCAGTACGCGAGCGTAGACAGTATAAACCAACATTAGAACTAGAAAATTTCGGATTATCTAAGTCTGATTTAAATGAAGTGTTTGAAGCTGGTGCAATCTTAGATTTAGGAAAAACAACTCTTGCAGAAATCATCAAACATTTAGAAGCCATTTATTGTGATTCTATTGGGGTTGAGTATATGTACATTAGAAATCCTGAAGAAATAAAATGGATTCAAAATTGGTTAAATGTAAATGATAACCACCCAAAGTTTTCTTCTGAAGAAAAGAAAACTATTTTAAAGAAATTAAATGAAGCGGTGTCTTTTGAAACGTTTATGCACTCAAAATATGTAGGGCAAAAACGTTTTTCAGTAGAAGGTAACGAAACATTAATACCAGGATTAAACTCCTTGATGGAAGGGGCTACAGAAAAAGGTGTTCGTCAATTTGTTGTTGGTATGGCGCACCGTGGGAGGTTAAATGTTCTAGCTAATATTTTTGGAAAATCGTCAGAGAATATATTTTCTGAATTTGATAGTAAAGAGTACGATGAAGATGAGTTGTTTGATGGTGATGTAAAATACCATATGGGTTGGACATCATTCCGTGAAGCAGATTCAGGTAAAAAAGTCCGTATGGATTTGGCGCCAAACCCATCACATTTAGAAACTGTAAATACAGTAGTTGAGGGTATTTGTCGTGCTAAATTAGATAATGAACTGAACGGTAATGAAAAAGAAATATTACCAATTTTAATACATGGTGATGCTGCTGTAGCTGGTCAAGGTGTGGTGTATGAAACCATACAAATGGCTCAGTTAGACGGGTATAAGGTAGGAGGAACCATACATGTGGTAGTTAATAACCAGGTTGGTTTTACAACTAATTATTTAGATGCCAGATCAAGTACATACTGTACTGATATAGGTAAGGTAACGTTGTCGCCAGTACTGCATGTTAATGCAGATGATGTAGAAGCGGTTTGTCACGCTTTTGCTTTCGCCTTAGAATTTAGAATGAAGTTTGGTAGAGATGTGTTTATTGATTTATTAGGATTCCGTAAATACGGACATAATGAAGGTGATGAGCCACGTTTTACACAACCAAAATTATACAAGTCAATAGCAAAACACTCTAACCAGAGAGATATTTATGCTGAAAAATTAGTAGCAGAAGGAGTTATTGATAACGGGCACGTTAAGGAGTTAGAAAAAGCTTATAAAGCCGATTTAGAGATAGGATTGGAAGCGTCTAGGAAGCATGAAAAAACTATCGTTACCAAGATTATGGCTGATGATTGGAAGGATTATGAAATTGGAAAATTAAAAGATATTCTTGCTCCAGTAGACACGACCTATTCAATTGAAAAGCTAGATAAAATAGCAGAGAAGATTACGAAGTTGCCAGAAGGTAAAAAGTTTATCAAAAAAATTCAACGAATTATAGCTGATAGACACAACAGGTATTTTGATAAAGATTACAAACTTTATAACCAATTAGACTGGGGAATGGGTGAGCTATTAGCTTACGGAAGTTTAATGGAAGAAGGGTATAATGTTAGAATTTCTGGGCAAGATGTAGAGCGAGGAACATTCTCTCACCGTCACGCAATAGTTAAAACAGAAGATGGTGATGAAGAGTTTAATTTGCACAATACAGCAGGTTTAGACGGGTATTTCCATATTTATAATTCATTGCTGTCAGAATATGGAGTTGTTGGTTTTGATTATGGTTACGCCATGGCAAGTCCAAAAACATTAACCATTTGGGAAGCGCAATTTGGAGACTTCAGTAACGGAGCTCAAATTATGTTAGACCAGTATATTTCTGCAGCTGAAGATAAGTGGAAAACTCAGAATGGGTTGGTCATGTTATTACCTCACGGATATGAGTTCCAAGGGTCTGAGCATTCATCAGCACGTATGGAGCGTTATTTACAGTTGTGTTCTAATCATAATATGATTGTAGCCGATTGTACTACACCAGCAAACTTTTACCACTTGCTAAGACGTCAAATGAAATGGAATTTCAGAAAGCCATTAGTGGTATTCACTCCTAAACGATTATTACGTTTGCCTGAGGCAGTCTCAACTAAAGAAGAGTTGGTAAGCGGAAGTTTCCAAGAAGTATTAGATGACACATCTGTAGATAAATCAAAAGTAAATTCATTGGTGTTCTGTACAGGGAAATTCTATTATGATTTGTTAGAGAAACGTACAGAATTAGGTAGAGAAGATGTCGCTTTAGTGCGTATAGAACAATTATTTCCATTACCACAAAAGCAATTGGAAGAATTAATTGCGAGTTACCCGAATGTGTCTGATTATGTATGGGCACAGGAAGAACCTAAAAACATGGGAGCATGGGGGTATATGCTAATGAATTTTGAAACAGTAAAATTACGTTTAGCATCGAGAAAAGCTTATAGTGCGCCAGCAGCAGGAAGCTCTACGCGTTCAAAAGCGAGACACCAAAAAGTAATAGACAGTGTATTTATTGCACCAAAAAAATAATAAAGAACAATACAGACTATAAATTATATATTATGATTTTAGAAATGAAAGTTCCTTCACCGGGGGAATCAATTACAGAAGTAGAAATTGCAGAATGGTTAGTTCAAGATGGCGACTATGTTGAAAAAGACCAAGCTATTGCTGAAGTAGATTCAGATAAGGCAACATTAGAATTGCCAGCTGAAGTAAGTGGAACAATTACTTTAAAAGCTGAAGAAGGTGATGCTGTTGCTGTAGGTGAAGTAGTTTGTTTGATTGATACATCTGCTGAAGCACCAGCAGGAGGAGCGCCAAAAGCAGAAACTCCAAAAGCAGAAGAAAAAGCTGTCGAAGCGCCTAAAGCTGAAACGCCTGAAGCAAAAACATATGCTACAGGAACTGCTGCACCAGCTGCTAAGAAAATTTTAGATGAAAAAGGTATCGCTGCAAGTGAAGTTTCAGGAACTGGTCGTGACGGTCGTATAACTAAAGAAGACGCTATAAAAGCTGTGCCTTCTATGGGAACTCCAACAGGAGGGGTAAGAAGTACTGGTCGTAAAAAAATGTCGATGTTACGTCGTAAAGTAGCAGAGCGTTTAGTAGAAGCTAAGAATACTACAGCAATGTTAACTACGTTTAACGAAGCTGATATGAAACCTATTTTCGATTTAAGAAAACAATATAAAGAAGAGTTTAAAGCTAAGCATGGTGTAGGACTTGGATTCATGTCATTCTTTACAAAAGCTGTAACCAGAGCATTAGAGTTGTACCCTGATGTAAATTCTATGATTGATGGAAAGGATATGATCACGTATGATTTCTGTGACATTTCAATTGCTGTATCTGGACCAAAAGGATTAATGGTACCTGTAATGCGTAACGCAGAAGCATTAACATTTAGAGGTGTTGAGGCTGAAATAAAAAGATTAGCTTTAAGAGCTCGTGATGGTAAAATTACGGTTGATGAAATGACTGGCGGAACATTTACAATTTCTAACGGAGGTGTATTTGGGTCGATGTTATCTACACCAATTATCAACCCGCCTCAATCAGGTATTTTAGGAATGCACAATATTATTGAGCGTCCAGTAGCTGTAGATGGTCAAGTAGTCATCAGACCAATGATGTATTTGGCATTATCATATGACCACAGAATTATTGACGGGCGTGAGTCTGTTGGATTCTTAGTGGCAGTTAAAGAAGCTTTAGAAAACCCAGTAGAATTGTTAATGGGTGGAGATGTGAAAAAAGCCTTAGAGTTGTAATCACATAAGCTTAAATATAACGAGGGTCAACGTAAATTACGTTGACCCTTTTTTTATGTATAGGAAGTAATAGTTTGCGGGGTTTCTAAAACCTCGCGTTTTATTTGTAGTGTACCGTCTTCTTTAGTGTCAATATACCATTTGATTAATGCAATTGTACCGTGTTCTATTTCAATACCTGTGATACTTCTTGGGTGTACACAACTTCCGTCATTAAATAAAGGTATCTCGCCAGGTTTAGGAAAACGCGGACGATGTGTGTGACCTATTATAGTGGTGATATTATTATTGTCAGAAATCCATTTTTTAATTCTACGTTCAATTTTAATCAGCTCTTTATGATTTTTTGCTGGGCTAGTGGGATCGTAGATACCAATAATTTGCAATGGCTTCCATAAAATCCGAACAAAAAACCGACTCCATTTCCAAAAAATGTAGTTCCACCAATCAGCTTGATGGCCATGTGTTAAAAATAATTCTTGGCCAGTATCGGCATGTGTTAAAATGATGCCTTCTTCATAATTTAAATCAGGAAATAGAGGGAGGTCTAGTTCTGTTTTATGGTCATAGTAAGAAGAAAGATGTTTGGTAACGTATCTCGGATTTTTATATACCATATCATGATTTCCCCAAATGAGATGTAACCGTTTAGCGTCATGAAACTTCTTTAGTAATAAGTAAATGTTTTTATGGGCTTCAAACAAGGTGTTAAACGACATGTTTTCCCATAATTCATCGCCATCTCCAAGTTCACAATAATGAAATCCGTTTTTGTAATAATGGTTTATCGCATGTGCATAAATGTTTCTGTTGTTAGCAAAATCATCAGCAAAGCTATTGTCGCCTCTATGGCAATCACTAAACAATACAAATTTATCATCATCAGTAAAAGTGATAACTTTTGCATTCTTGTATGCTCTAGTAAGTCTGGTTTGTGATGACATGTAATTAATTTTGATTAAAGGTATAAAAAAAGCGAACTAATTATAATTAGTTCGCTTTTTATTTATGAGGTTTAAGTGTTAGTGAAACGCATATTGTACCCCTAAGTTTGCAGTATAACTTTGGTCTAATTGTAATCCGTTAACATTTTGGTGTAATGGCATTAGTACTTCTGCTCCTAGTCGAAATCCTTTTAACAGGCCTTTAGGTTGTAATAGGTTTACTCCAAAACCATAATGAAGGTATGTTCCGCCTGAATTATCGGTATTTGCAGTAGAGACCATCATAGGGTTTACTAAATCACTTTCACCACTAATACGATCAATAAGTTGACCGTTTAAACGGAATGACGCACTTAACCAATCTGTTGTTTTTGCAGCAACCCAAAGCGTAGCTTGATAACGGTTACCAAATCTATAACCGTGGTCATTATCGTTGATGTTGATGTGGCTATTAACTTGAGCTCCAAATGAATTTGTTTGACCATGCCATGTGTATGTTAACCCTAATTTAGTGCCCCAAGATCCAGTTCCTAATTGCATAGGGTAAGGTAATTGTATGTCGTCTCCCATTGACATAGGTGTTTGGTCTTTTGCTTCAATGCTACCAGTAGGAATAGATACCCCAACTTGTGCATGTAAGCTTTTCTTGTTAGAGTTGAAGATGCTATAAAGACATCGCCCAAACCACTAGATGACGTGCTGAAATCATGTAAATAACGTTATAGCAACTGTGTTTTTCAAGAGGGGTGTTTTGTAGTAATAATACGCTGCAAAAATAAGACATTTTATCATTAAAAAAGCCTGATATATATCAGGCTTTTTAGGGGTTTTATATATGAAATAATGTGTTAATTGTCGACTCTTATTTAAACGCATTAAAACCAGTAACGTCCATACCAGTAATCAGTAAATGAATATCATGAGTTCCTTCATAGGTGATAACACTTTCAAGGTTCATAGAGTGACGCATAATGCTGTATTCACCGCTAATACCCATTCCACCTAACATTTGTCTAGCTTCTCTAGCAATATTGATGGCCATGTCTACATTGTTACGTTTAGCCATAGAGATTTGTGCTGAGGTTGCACGACCTTCATTACGCAATACACCTAAACGCCAGGTTAATAATTGTGCCTTAGTAATTTCGGTAATCATTTCAGCTAATTTCTTTTGCTGTAATTGGAATGATCCAATTGGTTTACCAAACTGCATACGCTCTTGAGAATATCTTAAAGCAGTATCATAGCAGTCCATTGCAGCTCCTATAACTCCCCAAGCAATTCCATAGCGTGCAGAATCTAAACATCCTAAAGGAGCACCTAAACCTGATTTATTTGGTAATAAGTTTTCCTTAGGAACTTTAACATTGTCAAATATTAATTCACCAGTAGCAGAAGCTCTTAAAGACCATTTGTTGTGTGTTTCAGGAGTTGAAAACCCTTCCATACCACGTTCAACAATTAATCCGTGAATACGTCCTTCTTCATTTTTAGCCCATACTACAGCAACATCTGCAAACGGTGCGTTTGAAATCCACATTTTAGCACCATTTAATAGGTAATGGTCTCCCATGTCTTTATAGTTAGTTACCATTCCTCCTGGGTTTGACCCATGATCTGGTTCAGTTAAACCGAAACATCCTAGCCATTCACCAGAAGCTAATTTTGGTAAGTATTTATTGCGTTGCTCCTCATTACCGTATTTCCAAATAGGATACATTACTAAAGATGACTGTACTGATGATGTTGAACGTACACCAGAATCACCTCTTTCAATTTCTTGCATGATTAAACCGTATGAAATCTGATCTAATCCAGCACCACCATACTGCTCAGGAATGTAAGGTCCGAAAGCGCCAATACCAGCCAAACCTTTAACAATTTGTTTTGGAAATTCTGCTCGTTGTGCATAGTCTTCTATGATAGGAGACACGTCACGTTTTACCCATTCTCTTGCTGCATCTCTAACTAATTTGTGCTCTTCAGATAACAAATCATCTAATTGATAATAATCTGGAGCTTGAAATAAATCTGGTTTCATGTATTGGTTTTTATATAATTTAATGATTCAGTTAAAATCATTGTAATTTATGATAAACAAATGTAACTAATGCGTTTTTACTAAGCAACTAAATATTACATCTTTAAGTAGAAGTCTTTTGTTAGGTTGATGTAGTCTTGAGTATACTCGTGTCTACTGTGTTCTATTATAAGTTCTGATGTTGTTAAATCAGTTTTAATAAATGAAAATTCTAGTAAACTGCGCTTAATTTTTGATGTTGCTGTGCCTTTAACGTGTGTAATTCTGTTCGGAACTAATTTGAATTGTTGTGCTAAAGTAATGAAGTTTTGTTCTTCAGAAAATGGAATGATGAATGCGGCTTTTCCGTTTTTAGAAAGTAATTTTGATGTACCGTATAATAAATGTTCAAAAGGTAAAGCATCATTAAATCGTGCTATATCCCTTTGCGGATTATCAGTTTTATAGTCTTCAGTATAAAATGGCGGATTTGACACAATCAGATCATATTCATCGTCAATTTCTTCGACAAATTCTAAGAATCCAGCATGATAGCAAAACAAACGATCTGGCCACGGTGAATTTTCAAAGTTTTCAGCGGCTTGCTCATACGCGTTGTCATCTATTTCTAGGGCTTCAATAGTCTCAGCATAACTGCGTTGAGCTAACATTAAAGCTATTAATCCGGTGCCAGTTCCAATGTCTAATACTGATAGTGGCTCATGATTTATGGTCGCCCAGGAGCCGAGTAATACGCCATCAGTACCAATTTTCATGGCGCATTTATCTTGGTTAACACTAAATTGTTTGAATTGAAATACTTTATTCATAAGTTGATGTATGCTGCTATTGTATATGTGGCAATACTTTCACAATATGTTTTTAGTAGAGGGGAAGGGATTCGAACCCTCGGTACCCTTGCGAGTACACTACCTTTCCAGGGTAGCCTATTCGACCGCTCTAGCACCCCTCTAAATATGTTAATCTAAATACAATTCAATCAGGCCTTCGGGGGTGTTTACAATAATTTGTTGTTGTACTCTGTCTACTTTTTTAATGAATTCATCATTTACAGGTATCAGAACTTCAGATCCGTTACTGTCTACAACAAAAAGTTCTTGTGCACCTGTAGTGTCTACATGTTCAATGGTGCCTACATCACCATAATTTTCATCAATCATAGTGAAGCCAATGATTTCATGATAATAAAACTTATTGCCTTCTAATTTAGGTAAAATAGATAATGGTAAATATAGCTCAGACTTTAATAATGCTTCAGCGTCTTCTTCTGTATCTATTTCTTCAAGTTTTATACGAAGTAATTGTGTTTTATGAAGTTTACAGCTTTCAATAAAAAAAGGAATCAGATTATTTCGTAATGAAATAAAAACTGATTCCAAATTTTTAAATAGTTCGGGTTCGTCCGTGTCTAATTTAACAAGGAGTTCACCTTTAAAGCTATACTTCTTAACGATTTTTCCTAAATAGAAACAATCTTTAAGTTGCATATGTTACTCTTCTTCTTGTGCAGGAGTTGCAGCAGCAATTCTTGCCTCGTTAACAGCTTTTTCAGCAGCTAAAGCAGCAGCGGCAGCATCAGATTTAGCTTGTGCTAAACCGTCTTTTTTACCTTGTACTTTACCTTCTTTTTCAGCAATCCATGCAGTAAATTTTGCTTCAGCTTGCTCTTCAGTTAAAGCGCCTTTAGCTACACCACCTAATAAGTGCTTTTTTAGCATTACTCCTTTGTAAGAAAGTATTGCTCTTGCAGTATCAGTTGGCTGAGCTCCTTTACCTAACCATGCGATAGATCCATCAACGTCTAAGTTAATTTCTGCAGGGTTTACATTAGGGTTGTATGTTCCTAATTTTTCTAAAAATCTACCATCTCTTTTTGCTCTTGAGTCAGCAGCTACGATCCAGTAAAAAGGCTTTCCTTTTTTACCATGTCTTTGTAATCTAATTTTAACAGGCATAATGTGTTAATTTTTGAAGGTTCACGACCTTCGGTTATTAATTATAAATTAAGTCTGCAAATATACAATGCTTTATTGAGACAGCAAACTGATTTTTATTTTATTTGTTTGAGTTGTGCGATTGCTTATATTTGAAGAACAGTGTGATCACTACATGGATTGAAATTTTTAATGGATTTGTTTACTACATGCACGGGAGAGTCATATAATTTATTGCCTAAAGATGGGGAAGTAAATTATTATGGAGTGCTTTTTAGTAGAAGTACATCGGACAAACATTTGAGGTATTTATTTGAAAACATCCTGTGGAAAAATGATGAAGCTAGAATGTTTGGTAAACTCATAATGACTAAAAGAAAGGTGGCGTGGTATGGTGATGAGCCATATGAATATGAGTATTCTAACATAACCAAACGCGCATTGCCGTGGACAAAAGAATTATTAGAATTAAAAAGCATTGTTGAACAACATACTGGAGAGCAATTCAATTCGTGTTTATTGAACCTCTACCATAACGAGTCTGAAGGGATGGCTTGGCATAGTGATGCGGAGAAAAAACTGAAAAAGAATGGCGCAATTGCATCATTAAGCTTTGGTGCTGAACGAAAATTCTCATTCAAACATAAAACTACAAAAGAAAAAGTTGATGTTGTTTTAGAACACGGGAGTTTATTAGTGATGAAAGGAGAAACTCAAAGCCATTGGCTTCATAGATTACCACCAACTAAATACAAAAAAAGAGCTAGAATTAACCTTACATTCAGAATGATAATAGAATGAAATTCTGTTCACAACTTCATTACAACATTTAATGATGTCATAAATTTTTATGCTTAAATTTGGGGCATGTATTTAATTTTTGACACCGAAACAACAGGGCTACCAAAACGATGGGATGCACCAATTACTGATACAGATAATTGGCCAAGATGTATTCAAATTGCTTGGCAATTACACGACGAGTTAGGTAATTGTATTGAGCATCAGGATTACTTGATAAAACCAGAAGGTTTTAATATTCCTTATGATGCAGAGAAAATACATGGTATATCTACGGCTTTAGCTGATGAACAAGGAATTGGGCTAAAGGGAATGTTGGAAAAATTCAACATAGCTCTTTCTAAGTCAAAATTTATAGTCGGTCAGAATGTAGGTTTTGATACTAATATTGTTGGTGCAGAATTTTGCAGGTTGGGTATTGAAAATAACTTGCAAGAACTTCCGGTGTTAGATACTTGTACTGAGCGAACTGCAGAATTGTGTAAAATACCTGGAGGTAGAGGAGGACGTTATAAACTGCCTACTTTAACAGAGTTACATAATCATTTATTCGGAGTTGGTTTTGGTGAAGCGCATAATGCAACGGCCGATGTTGAAGCAACAACACGATGCTTTTTTGAGTTAATTAGAAAACGAAACTATACGCTTGAAGAGCTCGCGGTTTCAGAGGATTATTTTGAACGATTTGATCAGAGAAATCCAGAACCAATTCAGGTTATTGGCTTAACTCATATCAATTTAAAGCAAGCGTCAGAAAAAATAAGTCAGCGCATTGAGAAGGAAGCTGAAACAATTTTTTCAAAAGAAGATATTGTTGAAAACCTTAGTGCGTTAAAAGAAGTACAGTTTTCACATCTACATAACCACAGTCAGTATTCAGTGTTGCAATCAACTATTCCTGTAAAAAGTTTAGTGCAAGTTGCTGCTAAGCACAATATGGAAGCTGTTGCTATGACAGATCATGCTAATATGATGGGTGCCTTCCATTTTATAAGCGCAATACAAGGGCATAATAAAGGTGTTGAAGAACGTAGAAAAACCGCAGAAGAAAACGGAGAGGACTTTAATGAAAAACCTATAAAAGGAATTGTAGGTTGTGAATTGTTTGTGTGTGAAAACCATTTAGACAAGTCAAGAAAAGATAACGGATACCAAATAGTATTTCTTGCAAAGAATAAAAACGGCTATCATAATTTGGCTAAAATGTCATCATTGGGGCATACACACGGAAAATATTATGTGCCTAGGATTGACAAAGAAATTGTAAAACAATATAAGGAAGATATTATAGTACTTACCGGGAACTTGTATGGAGAGGTGCCGAGTAAAGTATTAAATATTGGAGAGCACCAAGCTGAAGAAGCCTTATTATGGTGGAAGCAAGAGTTTGGTGATGATTTATATATCGAATTAATGCGTCATAATCAAGAAGATGAAAAGCGTGTTAATCAGGTTTTAATAGAGTTTTCAAAAAAGCATAATGTGAAATTAGTAGCCACTAATAACACCTATTATGCTAATCAAGAAGATGCTAATGCGCATGACATTTTATTATGTGTAAAAGATGGTGAAAAACAAGCTACACCAATAGGTCGTGGTAGAGGCTATCGTTACGGTTTGCCTAATCAAGAGTATTATTTCAAAAGTCAAGAAGACATGAAAATGCTCTTTAAAGATATTCCAGAAGCCATAACCAATGTGCAGGAAGTGGTGGATAAAATTGAACCCTATACTTTAGCTCGTGATGTATTGTTGCCAGCATTTGATATTCCTGAGCAATTTCAATTTGAAGAAGATAATATTGACGGCGGAAAACGAGGAGAAAATGCCTTTTTAAGACACCTAACCTATGAAGGAGCAAAGAAGCGCTATGATGAAATTACTCCAGAAATTGAAGAACGTCTTGATTTTGAGTTAGAAGTTATTGAAAAAACAGGGTATCCCGGATATTTTTTAATTGTAGAAGACTTTATCCGCGAAGCCAGAAATATGGATGTTTCGGTAGGGCCTGGCCGTGGGTCTGCAGCGGGATCTGTTGTTGCTTATTGTTTATGGATTACAAATTTAGACCCCATAAAATACGACTTACTTTTTGAGCGTTTCTTAAATCCGGAACGTGTAAGTATGCCCGATATCGATATCGATTTTGATGATGAAGGGAGAGGTAGAGTAATGCAGTATGTTATTGATAAGTATGGGGCTAATCAGGTAGCGCAAATTATCACGTATGGTACTATGGCTGCTAAATCGTCAATTCGTGATACTGCTCGTGTATTAGACCTACCACTGTTTGAAGCCGATAAAATTGCTAAGCTGATACCTAATACCAAACTGGCAAAAATATTTGGTAAAACAGAACAGGAACTGAAGGATAAATTTCGCCCTGAAGAAGTTGACAGTATCAATGAGTTATTAAATCTGTCTGAGGGAGAAGACTTAGAAGCACAAACAATTAATCAGGCAAGAGTTCTAGAAGGGTCAGTTAGAAATACAGGAATACATGCTTGTGGTGTAATTATAACACCAGACGATATTACAAAATTCGTTCCGGTTGCCTTAGCTAAGGATTCCGAAATGTATTGTACGCAATTTGACAACTCGGTAGTAGAAAATGCAGGGTTGTTAAAAATGGATTTCTTAGGGTTAAAGACGTTAACCTTGATTAAGGATACGGTTAAATTAGTAAAGCAAAAGCACGGTATTGAGCTTGACCCTGAATCATTCGATTTGGAAGATGAAAAAACATATGAGTTATTCCAGCGAGGAGAAACTGTAGGTATTTTTCAATACGAATCTCCAGGAATGCAAAAATACATGAAGGAGTTAAAGCCAACTGTCTTTGCTGATTTGATTGCAATGAACGCGCTTTATCGTCCTGGACCAATAGAATACATTCCGAGTTTTATTGATAGAAAGCACGGAAGAGAAGAGATTGTGTATGATTTAGACGCTAGTAAAGAATACCTTGAAGAAACTTACGGAATTACAGTATATCAAGAGCAAGTAATGTTGCTGTCGCAAAAATTAGCTGACTTTACTAAAGGTGAAGCTGATGTATTGCGTAAGGCAATGGGTAAAAAACAAATTGCGGTATTGGCAAAAATGAAGCCTAAATTCATAAAACAAGCTGGTGCAAATGGGCATGATGAAACAGTTTTAGAGAAAATATGGACAGATTGGGAGGCGTTTGCATCGTATGCATTTAACAAATCGCATTCAACGTGTTACGCATGGATAGCTTATCAAACGGCATATTTAAAAGCGCACTATCCTGCAGAATATATGGCCGCTGTACTGTCTAACAACATGAATGATATTAAGCAAGTCACGTTTTTCATGGACGAATGTAAGCGTATGGGACTAGAAGTATTAGGGCCTTGCGTAAACGAATCGTATTACAAGTTTACTGTAAATGATAATAACGCTGTTCGTTTTGGTATGGGAGCAGTTAAAGGTGTAGGTAGTGGTGCCGTTGCAACTATTGTGGCTAATAGAGAAGAGGACGGGAAATATAAATCAGTATTTGATTTGGCTAAACGAATAGATTTACGTGCAGCTAATAAAAAAGCATTTGAAAATTTAGCGCTTGCAGGAGGGTTTGATACCTTTCAAGGTACCCATCGCGCGCAATATTTATATGATGCAGGAGATGGGCAAATGTTTATTGAAAAAGTGCTGAGGTATGCTTCAAAATATCAAGAAAGTCAAAATTCATCACAAGTAAGTTTGTTTGGTGAAGCCTCAGAAGTGCAAATTCCTGAGCCAGTTGTTCCGCCTTGTGATGATTGGGGAACTATGCAAAAATTATCGCAAGAACGTGATGTGGTAGGAGTCTTTATATCGGGACATCCGTTGGATGACTTTAAAAATGAAATCAAATATTTCTGTAATGCAGAATTATCGCATTTAAAAAAATTAGAGCCTTTAGTTAACAGAGAAGTTGCCTTTGCAGGTATAGTGACCTCCGTAGAGCATAGAACGTCAAAAAATGGAAAAGGTTGGGCTACGTTTGTTGTTGAAGATTATAATGATGCTTTCGAGTTTAGGATTTTTGGCGAAGAGTATTTAAAACAACGTCATTTTTTAATTGTAAATTCTTTTGTGTTTGTGAAACTGTTTATAAAACCTGGTTGGATTAATAAGGAAACAAACAAACGCGCTGAACCGAGAATGCAATTCAATAGTTTTGAGTTGTTACAAGATGTCATGCAAAAACATTCAAAAAAGATGACTTTGCAGTTGAAAATAGAAGATTTATCTGTAGAAAACATTACAAGCTTAAAAGACACGATTACTATGCATACTGGTGATAAACAATTGAGCTTTATAATTTATGAACTAAAAGATAAATTAAAGCTTAACATGTTGAGTAGAACCCAAAAAGTAGCCATTACCAATGAGTTACTTTCTGCTTTAGATGGTCAGGGAGTCAATTATAAATTAAATTAGTCTATTAATAAAATTGATTTGCTTATAAATAAATACGATGAATACCAATGTAAGGTTTCGTGAAATATTTGACTACATTTGTGCAATAGATTATTAATTTTTAAAAACGATAAAAATGGCATTAGAAATAACAGACGCAACATTTGAAGAAGTAGTATTAAACTCAGATAAGCCAGTATTAGTAGATTTTTGGGCAGCTTGGTGTGGACCATGTAGAATGGTGGGACCAGTTATTGATGAAGTGAGTGAAGAATATGAAGGTAAAGCTGTTGTAGGAAAAGTTGATGTTGATGCAAATCAAGAATTTGCTGCTAAATACGGTGTAAGAAACATACCAACAGTATTATTATTCCACAAAGGAGAAATGATTAGCAGACAAGTAGGAGTGTCTCCCAAAAGCGCTTATACAGACGCTATAGATGCTGCGTTATAAACTATAATAACGAGTAATTACTAAAAAAGGTTTGGCGTATAGTCAAACCTTTTTTATTTTAGTATATCTACCATATTTTATGTCTATACAAAAAGAACTAAATAAGTCTAAAGTCCATTTTAATTTACAGTTGCTAGCTTCGCAGATTGTTGAGGGGATGATTGCTGGAATTCATAAAAGTCCATTTCACGGCTTTTCATCAGAATTTGCTGAACATAAAGTGTATAATAAAGGTGAGAGTACTAAACATATTGATTGGAAGTTGTTTGCAAAAACCGACAAGATGTTTACTAAGCGTTATGAAGAGGAAACAAATTTACGCTGTCATTTAATACTTGATAATTCTGCATCAATGCATTACCCAAAAGTCAATAATTTCTCTATTGATAATTTAAATAAAATTGGGTTTTCTGTTCTTGCTAGTGCCGTATTAATGCAATTGTTAAAGAAACAACGCGATGCTGTTGGACTAAGTGTTTACGGTTCTGATTATGATTTTTACGCTCCTGAGAAAGGAAGCGAACGGCATTTTAATTTAATACTAAGTCAATTAGAACACGCGTTATATTCGTCTCCAAAAGCAGCAGATACCAATACCGTAAAATATTTGCATCAAATTGCAGAGAAGCTCCATAAAAGATCTTTGGTGTTTTTTTTTACAGACATGTTTCAGTATAGTACTCAAACTGAAGAGTTGTTTGAAGCTTTACGTCATTTAAAATATAATAAACATGAGGTGGTTCTGTTTCATACACTAGATGTGAACACTGAAGTAGAATTTGATTTTGACAATACCCCTAAAGCTTTTGTTGATGTAGAAACCAATGAAAAAGTAGAGTTATATGCTCAAAACATTAAATCAGCATACACAAAAGAGGTAAAGAGGTATATTGCAGATATCAAATTAGAATGTGCAAAATATAATATTAAATATGTACCGGTGCCTGTTTCTGAAAATTTTGAAAAAATAGTGAATAGCTATTTGGTTGAAAAACAAAGATTTGGGTAATGTCGATAAAAATAATTGAAAATAAATACTTTTTTTCTTTGCTGTAAGTTAAATGTGTTCTATATTTGCCCTCGCTATAAGCAAACGGTCTGGTAGTTCAGCTGGTTAGAATACATGCCTGTCACGCATGGGGTCGCGGGTTCGAATCCCGTCCAGACCGCAAAATAGCAAAGAAAGCTCCAAGAAGTTGGAGCTTTTTTCTGCGCCAAACGTTAGTTGTGTTGTTTTGACAAATGTAGTGTTTGTCAAAGGTTTAGTAGTAAACCGATGGAAAGCTTCCCAAAATTCCTTTAGAGGATCATCGGGATGCTTTTTTTATTTTACATTAATTGGTAAGCCGAAACACATAAATATTTTACATATTAAATGCTACTTTTTTTTGAGAGTATTGAAATGTGTTTTATATTTGCCCTCGCTATAAGCAAACGGTCTGGTAGTTCAGCTGGTTAGAATACATGCCTGTCACGCATGGGGTCGCGGGTTCGAATCCCGTCCAGACCGCAAAAAAGCTCATCAAAATGATGGGCTTTTTTTATGCGTAAATTTTTGTGTTACCAAAATACTCGTAACATGATATTGGGTGATATTTCTGAGCCTCTAATGTCGTTTATGTTTAAAATGTTCGAGTTGGTGTTTGAAAACCGTACGTCTTTATTGATAATATTCTTTCGGTTGTATAAGTTTAAAATAGAGCACCCTATTCTGTACTTTATTGTTTTATTTTTATGCGGTCTGAAATCATAAATAGCTGAGAAATCTAGTCTGTGATAGGGTTTCAGGGTTTTATTATTCAATCCGGTATAAGAATACGAAACGGAATTGTCTGGGTTTGTAGTTGAACAGATTTCTGTATAAGGTTTTCCGTTGTGCCATAACCACCCTAACGTAAATTCAAGTTGTTTCCATTTGTAAAAATGTGACCACTTTACAGTATGATTGATGTTAAAATTACTAGGGAAAGCTTTTCCTTCATTTAAATCAGGAAATCGATATTTTGCACTGTTAAAGGAATAGGATAACCAAGAATTATAGTTTTTTAATTGTTTCTTCAGGAAAAAATCTACTCCTTGTATACTTGATTCCCCAATGTAGGAAGTCTGACTATTTTGGTTGTCAAAATCAAAATTTAAAGTATTGATGTTATTTGTTTTTTTGAAATACGCTTCAAAATCTACTACCCATTTGTTTTTAGAATAATTTAAACCAACGGTGTATTGGTAACTGGTGAGTATAGGGAGGTCTTCAGAGTTAGATAGGGCCCAAACGTTGTTATCTAATGATAAATTGTTAATAACGGATTCTTGAATTTGGTTAATATATTGACTTTTATATTCAAGAGAAGCACTAATGCTAAATTCAGGAATAACAAACTTCTGTAAGATAACGCGGGGTTCAAGAAATAGTTTATTTGTATTGCTATAATGGTTTGCTCGTAACCCAAGAGTGTATAAAAAGTCTTTAGGTTTATTGATCTGGTATTCCATAAAGAGGCTATTGGCGTTTACCATAGCATCATTTTCTGTGAGCGATGTTGGCTGGTTTTGATTATTTGTTAATAGTCTATAGTTAAATTTTTTGTTTGAATATTGGTAGCCTAAGTTAGCCTGTTTGTATTCATCAAAATCATAAGTAAGTGTTGTATTTATTCCAAAATCGGTAATGTTATTGTCTTTAGAGTCAATAATAATATCTGTGTTAGATTGATTGCTATAACTATATTTAAAGTTGTATTCTGAGAGGTAGGTGTCAATTTGGTGACTAAACTTTGTAGTCCATTCTTTTTCCCATACAATATTAGATCCTCTATTTTTAGTTTTTAGAGCATCGGTATATAAATTGGTGTTATTAGAGTTTATGGCTGAGAAATTCAAGTAATCTTCAGTGTAAAGATGATTTATTTTAATAAGATTTTTAGGCGATAACTTCCAAGCCGCATTTACAGTATAATCATAAAACCAAAAGATCTGTTTTGTTTTGCTGAAGTCTAAATTGTTGTCGTAAATTTTAGTGTTTTGAAATATGCGGGAAGTGTAATTCTTATAGGTAAACGTTTCAAGAGCATCTGCGTAAGACCGTCTCCCAGAAATTAAAACAGATAATTTATCATCTATGATTGGTAAATCAATAAACGCATCTGCGTGTAGCATATTAAAGCCAGCACCTCCTTTTAGTTTGTTAGTGGGCTTGTAATTACTGGTAATATCTATAACACTTGATACTCGTTCGCCATATTTAGGATTTGTTCCCTTGCTAATAAAGTTAACCTTGTCAATTATATAAGGGTTAAACGCGGATATTGCGCCGAACATATGGGTGTTACCATAGGTTGTTATGTTGTTCCATAAAATCAGATTTTGGTCAGTATTTCCGCCGCGTACATAAATGTTATTTACGGTTTCATTTAGGTTTGTAACTCCAGGAATTTGATGAATACTTTCAAGGATATCTGGTTCAATTAATCCAGGTAATATTTTAGATTTTTTGGTGTCAATGGTGGTTTGTTTGATGTTTTTAGAAATTCCGCTAGTCAAATATTCATCAATGATGACTTGGTCTAAAGCTTCTATTTTTTCTGTGAGAGAAATAGTAATACAGTTAGGAAAAGTGTGTTCTGACGCCTTAAGAGTGGTGTTTTTCACTCCAAAGGAACTGATATTAATAGTTGCGTTATATGGGATGTTATTAATTTTGAATTGGCCGTTTTGATCGCTAAAATATGTTGTGTTGTTAATTTGAATTACTGCATTTTGAATGGTTTTATTATTACATTGTAATTGCCCGCAAACAGTTATAACATCATCATTTGTAAACGAAGTAATTACTATATGTTCTGCGTTGATTTGTTCAAATTTTAAATCAGTTTGTGCAGACAGTGTTAATAGTAAAGATTCAAGCGGAATGATATCATCTAATAGTATAGATACTTTTTTTTGCGCAATTAATTGGTCAGTGTAAGAAAAATTAGTGTTGTAAAAACTGGCTATTTTAGGTAAAACCAGACGCAGTTCTTCTTGCTCAAAAGCGGTATGTTTTTGGGCTAAAACTGTAGTTGAAACGAATAAAGCGATACACCATAACAGGAATTGCTTCATAATGTATTGGGTCTAATCTTCTAAAATTACACGATTACCATTAATCGTATAATTCAAATTTACAGACTTTAACACAGTTTCAAGTGCAATATGTTGATTATTATTAGGGAAGGTTCCTGTGAACAGGATGGTGTCATCAAAAGTATTATATGTAAACTTTAAATTGTAATGTTTTTCTAATGTTGTAAACACATGTTTGATAGGTGTACTTTTGAAACTAGTGTGTTGATGTAGCCATTCAGGTTCAGAAGTGTTCACATTAAGTGCAATAGCATTGTGATTTTTAATATGTTGGTAGCCTAATGCTGGTGTTAAAATATGTGTGCTGGCATTGGTATTATCTTCTACTTTTACTTTTCCTTCATAGCAAACAACATTAAAATAGTTGTCTGTAGCATTAACATTAAATTCAGTACCTAAAACACTAATATTTCCTAATGCAGTGTTTACAGTAAAGGTGTTTCCAGTTTCCACATCAAAAAATGCTTCACCCTCAAGTGTTAAATTACGGTGATTCTCCCAGTTATAACTATTGTAGTTAAGTGATGATTTTGAGTTTAAAATAACCTTTGAACCGTCTGGTAATGTATGCGTAATTTGTTCTCCGTAACCTGTAGAGTATGTAGTTACACTAAAAAACTTGAAGTAGGTAAAAACCCCAAGAAGTAAAATGATAGATGCAGCGATATTTAGATAGCGCCATTTTTTTGGTCTATTATTTTTTAAATCTCGCTGTATTTTTAACGATGAGAAGGCAGAGTCTAAATCAAAAGGAGGTGCTTGAAGCTTGTCAGTTTCTTCAATAATTTTTAAGTACAAAGGATAATCTGCAGAAGCTTTGAAGTGTTGTAATTCTTCTTCGCTCAGCTGATTATTAAGCCATCTTGATAAAAATGTATGATCCTTATTATTCATTTTGTAATCTAGTTGTCTATAGTATAACGTATTAAAAATTAATTACCCCACCATTAAGGAATATTTTTTATCTCTGCGCGTAATTTTAATAGCGCTTTGTGCATGAGTTTTTCAATAGCTTTAACAGAAACACCAGAGAGTTCTGCAATTTCTCGATAGGTTTTTTTTTCAATTCTGTTAAGTAAAAACACTTCTCGTTGTCGGTCAGGTAAAGCAGAAATGGCATTTTCAAGTTTTTGTTTAAATTCTTTCTCTTCTAAAAGGTACTCTGGCGATTGGTTGCTAATACTGTTGTTAATGTGTTTGACTTCTTTTTGATGTTTTAATTTTACAGTTTGATGACGTAGTACACTAGTACTCTGATTGATCGCAATTTTATACAGGTAACTTTTTGCTGTAGACGAAGTGACTTTAGAGCAGTTGTTCCATAATTTTATAAATGCTTCTTGAACAATATCTTCGGCATCAATAACACTACCAAATTTATAGTATAAAAAATTGCGTAGTAAACCAGCATTGGTGTTGAAGAAAGCTTGAAAGCTTTGTTCTTTACAAATTGTATGTTGCTCTTTTGGTGACTGCGCCATTTTTTAGTGGTAAAATAACTACATATATATTATGGTTATAAAGCTATGTGTTATTTCTGCAATAGCCAAAAGATTTTTTAGGGGTAGGGTAAATGGTTGATTATGCGTTGTATATGTATAAAGCAAATAGTTTTTTGTTTTTAAAACGTTAAGTTTTAAGTTGGTTTTAGGTAAAAGAGGTTGGTAGAGTTTATACTGACCTCTTTTTTTGTTAAAACCCAAGTATAAGCTTAGCTATTAAGAAATAGATTAAAATTCCAAAAATATCATTACTTGTCGTGATGAATGGTCCTGTTGCTATAGCAGGATCAATCCCTCTTTTGTCAAGAAATAATGGAATAAATGTACCTATAAGTCCCGCAACAATTATAACGCTAAATAGAGAAATAGAAATGGCTAATGAAGTGTTGAAATCTCCTTTTGTTGCAAAGGTATATATAAACAGGAGTATGGCTAAAATGATTCCGTTCACAATGGCTAGGAGCAATTCTTTCCACAGTCTGTTTGCAATACTTCCTTTAACATCATTATTTGCTAAACCTTGTACAATAATGGCGCTAGATTGAACTCCAACGTTTCCTGCCATTGCTGCGATTAACGGTGTGAAGAAAAACAAAATGGCATGACTTTTAATAATATCTTCAAATCCGCCCATAATTGCCGCGGCACCTACACCACCAAATAGTCCAAGAATTAGCCAAGGTAATCTCGCTTGTGTTAACTGTAAGATGGTGTCACTAGACTCTACATCTTGTGTTAATCCGGCAGCCATCTGATAATCTTTATCGGCTTCTTCTCTAATAACGTCTACAATATCATCAATGGTAATTTGCCCTACTAAACGCCCCATTTCATCAACAACAGGCATGACAATCAAGTCATATTTCTGCATGATGTTAGCAACTTCCTGATCGTCTTCTTCAGCTTTTACAAAAGTAACTTTAGGGTCATAGACCTCTTTAATTGGTGTTTTAGTTGATGTTGTTAATAAGCTTTTTAAAGATAAGCGTCCTTTTAAGATGTCATCTTCATTTACAACATAAATGGTGTGTACTTTCTCAAAGGCCTCTGCTTGTTTACGCATTTCTTTTACACAACGCATAACTGTCCACGACTCTTTTACGGCAATTAACTCTTTCCTCATTAAACCACCAGCGGTGTCTTCGTCATAGCGTAAAAGGTCAACGATGTCTTTAGCGTGCTCAACATCGTCTAATTGAGATATAACCTCTTCTTTTTGTTCTTTGGGAAGTTCAGAAATGATATCTGCGGCATCATCAGTTTCTAGTTCATCAATTTTCTCAGCAATTTCTTTTGATGTTAGTGCGCTTAATACTTTATCACGAATATCTTCGTCTAATTCAGCAATAACATCTGCAGTAAGATCACTATTTAATAGTTTGATGATGTAGATAGATTGATCAAAATCTAATTCTTCAAGAATTTCTGCAATATCAGCATAATGCAACTCGCTTAACAAACTGGTAAGTTGTTTGTCATCATTTTCTGAAATGAGCGCTTTTATTTGAGTAATTAAATTATGATCTATCTGAAACTGCATGTTGCAAAGTTACTTTAAAGAATTGAATAGTTGTTTATGATGCGATTTTGTTTTTTTCTAACAAACAGGTTAGTTCAATAAATTCGGTTACACTTAGTTGTTCTGGACGTTTGTTAAAAATGTCATATTGTTTAATACTGTCTGCTATACCAATACTTTTTAAACTGTTACGTAAGGTTTTTCTGCGCTGTTGAAAACTGGTTTTTACAACTCTGAAAAAGAATTTCTCATCGCAAGGTAGACTGTAGTTGTCTTTACGAATCATTCGCATGACTCCAGAATCTACTTTAGGCGGTGGATTAAATACGTTTGGAGGTACTGTAAATAAATATTCAGTATCATAAAACGCTTGTGCTAAAACAGATAAAATACCATAGGTTTTATTGCCATGCGTAGCACAAATTCGTTGTGCGACTTCTTTTTGAAACATTCCTGAGAATTCTGGGATTTGATCCCTCATCTCTAGGGTTTTAAATACTATTTGTGTTGAAATGTTGTATGGATAATTACCTATTAAAGCAAATGGTTTCCCTTTAAGCACGTCATTCAAATTGTATTTTAAAAAATCTTGCTCAATAATCCTGTTTGATAACTTAAGGTAATGGGCTTGTAAATATTCTACAGATTCAGAATCAATTTCAATAACATAGGTATCTACTTTTTTCTCTAAAAGATACTTAGTTAGCACACCCATTCCTGGGCCAATTTCTAGCACTGTATCATAATTGTTTAAGGTCAATGCATCTGCTATTTGTTTAGCAAAGCTTTCATCTTTTAAAAAATGTTGACCTAAATGTTTTTTTGCGCGTACCTTATCCATTATTTGATGTTTGTGGCAATAATATGTTCAATGTCTTCACGATCTTTTTTTACAAACCACGACAGTTCAAGAACATATGTGGTGTTGTCATGGAATACAATTTCTGGTTCACTCCCGCCTTGTGCAGGGTTAAATTGCTTTATATCGCTATACTTAAATTGTTTTCGTTTGTATTTAAATCCGTTATCATGAAATTCAAAACCTGGTTTCTTACTGGTTAGTTGCATGAATAAAAATATAAGTAAAAACACTATAAATATACCATTTATGATGTAAAATAACCATGTTGGAATCAAGGCTTGTAAAAGCATCATTAAAAAATTAAACACCAAGAATGCTGTTATTGCTGCAGCAAAAAGCATAACGGCTTTTATGAGGTATAAGTATGTTGCGTTATATGTTTTCTGCATGAAATTCGTCTATAAGTAGTAATTCTGTTCTGAAAGCAAGCATTTTTGTGCCGAATTTTGCAATGGCTTCTTTTTGCAATCTTGGGGCATCTTCTGTGTAATACGCTTCTAAATCTTCTCTGCTTTTAGCAGTGAATTGTATGGAATAGTTAGTGCCTTCAATGTCTTCTTTAACCAACACTTTGGTCATTTTTGCAGAAGTGAATTTACCTGTTGAAAGCACGTCTTTTATGTGTGGTTTTATCCAAAATAACCAATCGTAATGTATGCTATCTTCAACATTAATGGTCACGTTATAAATAATTGTCATATGTCATAAATTTTCGCAAAAATACGGTTTTTAAAGTAATTGAGTGGTGTAGAGTTGTTAACTGTTGCTTGAAATATCTGAGCGTAATGATCTGTACAGTTTTTGAGCTTCAATAAAATGAATGCTGTCAGCATGATTGAAAAGCAGAGCTTCTAAATATTCTAAAGTTTTTTTGGGATTGTTTAAGTGATGTAAATGCAGTTGTGCAAGTTTGTATAAAGCGTTGTCAACAAATACACTTTCATTAAGTGTGTTGATGATGCGTTCATAATTTTTCTGAGCTTTAATGTATTGTTGTTGTTGCTCATACAGTTGCCCTTGTAAAAATAAGGCGTCATCTACAATTTTATTGACAGGGTGATGGTTAAGAATATCTGTTAGTGTTGCAATTGCTTCTGTATTTTTGTTTTGGAATGCTTGTAAGTCTGCTTTAGCATACTTTTTTAGCGCCACATGTAATGAATCTTCAAGAATATGATCGTTGATGAGTAAATGTAGGTTTAAAGCATCATTTGCTATTAGTTGAGATGTAGAAGTTTTAAGGACTTTTAGTTGTTGTAAGGCCCAGTCAAAATCACCTTTGTAATAGCTTGTTTTTGC
>JBMYYK010000025.1:0-32422 GCA_049609325.1 Flavobacteriaceae bacterium
AATAGTTACAGGTAAAAGTAATGAAGCGAGATAAATTACGTGTTTCTTCATTAGTATTTTTGATTAATTAAAAGTTGTTATATATGACGTAAACCTACAGTGATTGTTACATCATAATGACAACAAATATACTAAAGATATTACTATGAAATAATAGTTGTCATTGCAAAGACATATGTGTATATTCGTTAGATATGAAAATGAGAATAGTTTATTTTTTGTTGTGTTGGTATGGGGTGATTTTCTCACAAGATTTACCAAAAGATACTAATCAAATTACGGATGTTAAATATCGTGAAGATCAGTTTTATGCTGGTGTGACCTATAATTTTTTAGAAAATAAACCTTCAGGAATGTCACAACAAGGTCTTTCAGGAGGATTGCATCTAGGGTTTATTAGAGATTTCCCAATAAATAAGAAACGAAATATTGCTTTTGGGGTTGGTATTGGGTATTCATCAAATTCATATAACCATAATTTATATTTAAGAGAAGAAGGAGGGGAGGTTACGTATCAAATATTAGATAACAATGAGGTGAGTTATCAGAAAAATAAACTTAATATGCATGTGTTGGAAATGCCTATACAGTTTAGGTGGCGAACTTCTACTGCAGAATCGTATAAGTTTTGGCGTATATATACCGGAGTTAAAATAGGGTATGTGGTTAACAGTATAGTGAAATATAAAGGCGGGCTGGGAGATTTTAAACAAAATAACACACCACATTTAAATAGATTAAAAACCACTGCAGATATAAGTTTTGGTTGGAATACCTGGAACTTTCATATTGCCTATGGCTTGAATAAATTATTTAATGACGATGCAAAAATGAATGGGCAAGCAATAGATATTACAGAAATTAAGTTTGGGTTGATGTTTTATATGTTTTAAACCCAGTAAATTAGTAACATAAACTGCGGGATTGTTCCCATAAAAAAACCAAGAATTAATTCTTGCACGGTATGTGCTTTTAAATGTAGCCTTGATGTGGCAACTAAACCATTACATAGTAAAAGAATGCCAATAATACCAACCATATTTGTTTGATAGTGTAAACTTATTGCGGCTATAAAAAGTGTTAGACCAGCTATAGCTGCGGCATGTAAACTAGCTTTATAGTTTAGAAGACTCAATATAAAAAAGCTTATAGCTGTAAAACTTATTCCGGCAAAAAAGTAATGTAATTCTGGCTCTGCTACAGATTCAAAGATAAATACAGTAATATATAAATTAAGAATTATTGCTATAGCATAGGGATACCGCCTTTCTTTAACATCTGTCATCATTAAAGAACTAACAATGTCGAGTTTCTTTAAAATTCTAAATAGCAATAAGGGTATGATAATAGTTAAAATAAACAGTTGAAAAAGCCTACTTTCAATATAGTCTATCTCGTAAAATTTAGCCGTAAACGTGTAAAATAACCCAACGCCAATAAACGACATAAATAAAGGGTGAAAAAGATAGGAGATGTATGTAAGTAGTTTATTCAATCTTATATTTTTTTACGCAATCTAGCTACCGGAATATCCAATTGCTCACGATATTTTGCAATGGTTCGTCTGGCAATTGGGTAACCTTTATCTTTCAGATGTTTAGCTAATTTTTCATCAGTTAATGGTTTTTTCTTGTCTTCTTCAGAAATTACAGCTTCTAATATTTTTTTAATTTCTCTAGTAGACACGTCTTCACCTTTGTCATTTTTCATGGATTCTGAGAAGAAATCTTTGATAAGTTTTGTGCCATAAGGTGTGTCTACATACTTACTGTTTGCAACTCTTGATACAGTAGAAATGTCCATGTCAATTTCATCGGCAATATCTTTTAGAATCATTGGTTTTAAATCCATTTCATCACCGCTTAACAAATAGGCCTCCTGATATTTCATAATGGCAGACATGGTGACAAAAAGAGTCTGCTGACGTTGTTTTATAGCGTCAATAAACCATTTTGCAGCATCTAGTTTTTGTTTGATGAATTGTACAGCATCTTTTTGCGACTTGGTTTTGTTTTTACTGGCTTTATATCCTTTAAGCATGTTGCTATACTCATTTGATATATGTAGCTCTGGTGCATTTCTGCCATTTAAACTAAGCTCTAATTTGTCATCAACAATTTTAATACTAAAATCGGGTACAACATGTTCAGTAATTTTGTTGTTACCTGAGTAACTGCCACCAGGTTTAGGGTTTAGTTTTTCAATTTCTGCTATAACATCTTTCAGTTCCTCTTCAGAAACATTGAGTTTATGAAGAAGCTTTTTATAATGTTTTTTAGCAAATTGATCAAAGGATTCATTGACAATACGTATGGCTAATTCAATAGTTTTAGTTTTAGGTTTTTGTTGTAGCTGAAGAAGTAAACATTCTTGTAAATTTCTCGCTCCAACTCCAGTAGGTTCTAGTTTGTGAACAATGTTTAGTACTTGCTCAACTTCTTCTTCACTAGTGTAAACTCCTTGTGTGAATGCTAAATCATCAACTATATCAATTAACTCACGCCTGATGTAACCATTTTCACCAATGCTACCAACTAAAAATTCTGCTATAAGATATTCTTGTTCGTTTAAACTAAATGTATTCAGTTGGTTGATGAGGTGTTGAGTGAATGTCATGCCAGAGGCATATGGTACACTTTTATCTTCATCATCAGCACTGTAGTTGTTTGCTTGTAAGCGATAGCTAGGGATGTCATCATCACTCAAATACTCATCAATATTAATATCATCTGTATTTATTGATTCGTTGTCATACGAGTCGTCATATTCATCAGTAGCGAATTCATCTTCAATATAATCGTCCTTACCATCATCTAAAGCTGGATTTTCTTCTAATTCTTGTTTGATGCGTTGCTCAAAAGCCTGTGTAGGCAATTGTATCAGCTTCATCAATTGTATTTGTTGAGGCGATAGTTTTTGAGATAATTTAAACTGTAGAAATTGTTTTAGCATAATAGTGTAAAGATAAAAAAACCTACAAGGTTTTAGAAATCTTGTAGGTTAGTTTTACTAGTTTGTTATTTGGTGCTAGAACTCTGCGTTTTGTGGCGTTCTAGGGAAAGGAATAACATCTCTAATATTACTCATACCCGTAGCAAACATGACTAAGCGTTCAAAACCTAATCCGAACCCAGAGTGTACTGCGGTACCATATTTTCTTAAATCTGTATACCACCATAGTTCTTTTTCGTCAATACCGATGGCTTTCATTTTTTCTAAAAGAACATCTAAACGTTCTTCACGTTGTGCACCACCGACCATTTCACCTATTCCTGGGAATAAAATATCCATAGCACGAACAGTTTTTCCATCGTCATTTAAACGCATGTAAAAGGCTTTGATATTTGCTGGGTAATCAAATAGAATTACCGGACATTTAAAGTGCTTTTCAACTAAATAACGTTCGTGTTCACTTTGTAAATCGGCACCCCATTCTTCAATAATGTAATTGAATTTTTTCTTCTTATTAGGTTTGCAGTTTTTCAAAATATCGATAGCTTCCGTATAACTTACACGCTTGAAATTATTGTCAGCAACAAATTTTAATTTTTCAATTAAGCTTAACTCACTTCTGTCTTTTTGAGGTTTGGTTTTTTCTTCATCTAGCAAACGCTTTTCAAGGAAGTTTAAGTCGTCAATATTGTGCTCTAAAATGTGATTGATAACAGATTTTAAGAAATCTTCAGCGAGATCCATATTTCCTGCTAAGTCCATAAAAGCCACTTCTGGTTCAATCATCCAAAATTCAGATAAGTGACGAGATGTGTTTGAATTTTCTGCTCTAAATGTTGGTCCGAAGGTATATACTTTACCTAATGACATGGCGTAAGTTTCAGCTTCTAATTGCCCAGATACCGTTAGGTTAGTTTCTTTACCAAAAAAATCTTTGGTGTAGTCAACGTTACCGTCTTCTGTTAAAGGCGGATTTTTAACATCCATACCTGTAACTTGAAACATTTCACCTGCACCTTCAGCATCACTACCAGTAATTATTGGTGTGTGCATGTAATAGAAATTATTTTGATTGAAATAATTATGTATTGCAAATGATAACGATGAGCGCAAACGCATTACTGCGCTAAATGTATTTGTTCGTGTTCTTAAGTGAGCATTGTCTCTTAAAAATTCGAAACTATGTTTTTTAGGCTGTATTGGGTAAGTTTCAGGGTCGGAGTCTCCTAAAATTTCAATAGATTTTACTTCTATTTCATAGGATTGTCCTTTTCCTTGACTTTCAATTAAAGTTCCTGAAATAGATACAGCTGCACCAGTTGTAATTCTTTTTAAGACGTCTTCATTAGTGTTTTCAAAATCTACAACACATTGAATGTTGTTAATTGTTGAACCGTCATTTAATGCGATAAATCTATTCGCCCTAAATGTTCTTACCCATCCTTTTATAGTGATTTCTTGTAAAAGTAAATCGCCTTTTAATAGTTCTGAAACTGTATGTGATTCCATGTTTTATTCGATGTATTTATACCAACTGTTTTAAAAACAATAATATGCTAAAAACGTAGTTGGGTTTAATCTTAATATATTATTACATGTTAATGTAAATAAAGCGTTTGCAAATATAATTTTTTATATGCACTTACTAAATTTTATTTTAACTACTAATATTTTAGAGTTTAACGGAGAAAAATACCAAGTTTTAGGTATGTTTTTTAGAAAAAAATATACTAAATTGCACCCGACTTATATAAGTAAACGTAACTGTTTATTAAGTAAGTTTTTGGGGTAAAAGCGCTAGAATTCTAGCGCTTTTTTTAGTCGTTATCTTCTTCTTCAGGTATAATTTTTATACTTGGCTCTTTTAATACAGATTTGTTAGCAATATTTCGCTCTAATGATAACAGTAGTGATGGTAGTAGTAATAAGTTGGCTAGCATGGCAAGTAACAATGTTGCTGAAACAAGTCCTCCTAATGCAACTGTACCTCCAAAACTAGAGATTGTAAATACTGAAAACCCAAAAAACAAGACTATTGATGTGTAAAACATACTCACTCCTGTTTCTCTTAATGCGGCATAAACAGATTTTCTAATTTGCCAATTGTGAGCTTGGAGTTCTTGTCTGTATTTAGCTAAAAAGTGTATAGTATCATCTACAGAAATACCAAAGGCAATACTAAAAACCAGTATTGTAGAAGGTTTTATTGGTACGCCTAAATACCCCATCAGTCCTGCGGTAATTACTAAAGGTAGTAGGTTGGGGATGAGTGACACAATAATCATTCTTGCAGAACGGAACATATAAGCCATAAATAAAGAAATAATAACTATGGCTAAACCTAGAGATAGGAATAAATTATTTCTTAGGTATTTGGTTCCTTTTTGAAATACTAAAGCTTTACCAGTCATACTCACGGTATAACGCTCTTCTGGAAAAATGGTAGATATTTTTTGTTTGAGTTGGGTTTCAATAGCTTCCATTCTATCAGTGCTGATGTCTTTCATGAATGTTGTTATTCTAGCATATTGCCCAGTACTATCAGCAAAACTTTTCATCGTGTTACTGTCACCATTGGCATTTTTTGCAAAAGAAAAGATGAAGTTTTTTTCTTGTGATGTAGGTAACTGGTAATATTTTGAGTTGCCATTATAATAGGCTTGCTTGGCGTATTTTACAAGACCAACTACAGACATAGGTTTTGATAACTCAGGAATGTCATTGATGGCTTCCTCTAGTTTTTCCATACGTTTTAAAGTAGCTAGCTTCATAACACCTTTTTTACGTTTGGTGTCAATCATAAACTCTACTGGCATTATCCCGTCAAATTCTTTTTCAAAAAAACGAATATCTCTGAAGAAGTCAGTGTCTTTAGGCATGTCTTCTATAAGACTACCGGTAACTCTTATTTGAAAAATACCAATCATACTTACAATTAGTAGTAGTAGAGCACCTGCGTATATGGTAATACGTTTGTGCTTTACCATGTTTTCCATCCAGTTTACAAATCCGTCAATCCATCGTTTGTTCAAATGCTTCAAGTGTTTTTCCTTAGGTAAAGGCATAAAACTATAGATGATAGGAATTACAAGTAAGGATATGATAAATATGGAAAGTATGCTTAAAGAAGCTACAACTCCGAACTCTTTTAATAAGTCACTTTTTGTAAGAATAAATGTTGCAAACCCTGCAGCAGTTGTCACATTAGTCATCAATGTGGCATTACCAATTTTTGTAATAACACGTTGTAATGATTTTGCTTGATTACCATGTTTTTTAACTTCAGATTGATACTTGTTGATTAGAAAAATACAGTTAGGTATACCAATAACAATAATTAACGGTGGGATGATAGCAGTTAGTACTGTAATTTCATATTGCAGGAATCCTAGAAATCCAAAAGTCCACATAACACCTATAACAACTGTAAACAAGGAAATAAATGTTGCTCTAAATGATCTGAAAAACATAAAGAATATGAAACCAGTTACACCTAATGCAGCAAGTATAAACGAAGAAATCTCACTAATTATGGTATTAGAATTTAATGTTCTAATGTATGGCATCCCAGATACACGCACCTTAAGATTGTGTGTGGTGTTAAAGGCTTCAATTTTAGGTATTATAAACGTTTCAATTAACTTTTTACGTTCTGGTTTGTTAACAATAGCTTTATTTATATATACAGCAGTTCTAAATGTGTTAGATTCTGAATTGTATAGAAATTTATCGTAAAAAGGGAGGTTGTAGTATAGCTTAGCTTTAAGTTTATCTAATTCAGCCTGGCTTGTAATATTTTCTTGAACTAAAGGTTTTAGGTCAAATGCTTTTTTCTGGTCGTTTCGAACTAAAGTTTGAATGTTTCCAACACCTACAACAAGTGAAACGTCTTCATGTGTGTTTAATTCTTCAGCAAGAGTATTCCAGGCGTTGAATTTTTCTGGAGTAAAAAATGAGTCGTCTTGAATACCTAATATTATCAGGTTGCCTTCTTCCCCGAATTTGTCTAAAAATTCGAAATATTCTTTGTTTACATGATGGTCATCAGGCAGTAAATTTGCTTCAGTATACGTGAAGCGCATGTGTTTAAACTGACTTGCTAGAGCAACAGTAATTAGAGTTAATAGAATTAGTATTATAAATCTATTTTTTAAAATCATTCGAGCTACAGCAGCCCAGAACCCTACGCTAAATAATTTTGCCATCTCTGTTTATTAGGTGGACAAAGGTAAGGTATTTTCAATAGATATTTAACTCATTATTAGTGATAAAAAAAGAGCCGACTGTATAGCCGGCTCTTTTTTATTGTGTGTATTGAATTACACTGTCATGATGTCTTTTTCTTTAGCTACATAAATCTCGTCAATTTGTTTTACAGCAACATCTGTTAACTCTTGAATTGAAATTTCAGCATTTTTTTTCATGTCATCAGAAACGTCTAATTTCTTAATGTCATTATTCGCATCTTTTCTATTATTTCTTACAACAACCTTAGCGTCTTCTGCTTCACCTTTTGCTTGTTTAGACAGTTCGCGCCTTCTTTCTTCTGTTGGAGGTGGAACACTAATAATGATACTTTCACCGTTATTCATTGGATTGAATCCTAGGTTTGCAACCATAATAGCTTTTTCAATTTCTTGCATTAGGCTTTTTTCCCAAGGTTGCACTGTAATTGTTCTTGCATCTGGTGTGTTAACATTTGCCACTTGTGAAAGTGGAGTAGCTGCACCGTAATAATCAACCATTACACTACTTAACATTGCAGGAGAAGCTTTTCCTGCTCTAATTGTGCGCAGTTGTTTTTCTAAATGTGCAATAGCATTATCCATTCCCTCTTTTGCACTGTCGATAATAAAATTGATTTCTTCCATAGTTAATTGTCCTTTATGTAAGTTGGTTAATTAAGGTGTCTATACACTTAATCAATAACTAAGCCATCTTTTATATTAGTTGTTGACTTTTGTTCCTATTTGTTCTCCTAAAATTACTTTTAAAAGGTTTCCTTTTGTGTTCATATCAAATACCACAATTGGTAAATTGTTTTCTTGACTTAATGTAAAGGCAGTCATGTCCATTACTTTAAGTCCTTTTTTTATAGCATCGTTAAAAGTGATGAAGTCATACTTTTCAGCATCAGGATTTTTTTCTGGATCTTCATTATAAATACCATCTACACGAGTTCCTTTTAAAATCACATCTGCATTAATCTCAATAGCTCTTAATACTGCGGCAGAATCTGTTGTAAAATAAGGGTTTCCTGTTCCAGACCCAAAGATGACTACTCGTCCTTTTTCAAGATGTCTTGTAGCACGCCTTTTAATATAAGGCTCAGCAATTGCTTCAATCTTAATTGCAGTTTGCAATCTTGTTTGTACATCTGCATCTTCTAGTGCACTTTGTAATGCCAAACCGTTAATTACAGTTGCAAGCATTCCCATATAATCTCCTTGCACTCTGTCCATACCATTACTAGCACCGGCAACTCCTCTAAAAATATTCCCACCTCCAATAACAATGGCAACTTCAATGCCTTTGTCAACAATTTCTTTAATGTCTTGAGCGTATTCGGCTAGTCTTTTTGGGTCAATTCCGTATTGGCGTTCTCCCATTAATGCTTCTCCGGATAGTTTTAAAAGAATTCTTTTGTAGTGCATAGCTGTGTTTGATTTGTGCAAATATACATTTGAATTCCTTTTTTTCAATAGATATGGTAAAAAATTGAGTGGATTTGTATTTGCTGCATAAAAAAAGCTTCTCGGTTAAGAGAAGCTTTTTGTGTTTGCGTTAAGTGAAATGTACTTATGCTAATGATACTCTTTCAAAAGCAGTAACTTCAACTTCACCAAACGTTTTTACGTATTCAGAAACGTTTTGTTTAGCATCTTTGATGAACTCTTGGTCTAATAAACATTGTTCTTTGTCAAGAGTTGTGTTGTCAGAGATGAAACGCTCCATTTTTCCTGGAAGAATTCTATCCCAAATCTTTTCTGGTTTTCCTTCTGCAGTTAATTCAGCTTTAGCAGCTTCTTCTGCTTTTGCAAGAACTTCATCAGTAATTTGAGACATAGAAATGTACTGAGGTACATTTTTAAGAGTTTTTCCTAAACGTCCTAATTCAATATTATCTTTTTCGATAACTGCAATTCTAGCTTCAGTTTCTGAAGCAACAAATGCAGGGTCAAAATCTTTGTAAGATAATGTTGTAGCTCCCATTGCAGCAGCTTGCATTGCTAAGTCTTTACCTAAAGTAGTTGCATTATCTACTTTTGCAGATAATCCTACGATAGAAGCAATTTTGTTTCCAGCGTGAATGTATGATCCAATGAAAGGTGCATTTAATTTTTTGAATCCACCGATTTCAATTTTTTCCCCAATTACTCCAGTTTGCTCAGTTAACTTTTCAGCAACTGTCATTCCGTTAAAATCAGCAGCTAAAAAGCCTTCTTTAGTATCGAAGTTTAAAGCTAAGTTTGCTAATTCTTTTGCTAAGCTTACAAAAGTATCATTCTTGGCAACGAAATCTGTTTCACAGTTTAAAGAAATAACAACACCAGAAGTAGCATCATCATTTACAACAGCTATAGCAGCTCCTTCAGAAGAATCTCTGTCGGCTCTTTTTGCAGCAACTTTTTGACCTTTTTTACGCAATACTTCAATTGCTTTGTCAAAATCTCCTTCAGCTTCAACTAATGCCTTTTTACAGTCCATCATTCCAGCACCAGTAGCTTTTCTTAATTTATTTACTTCAGCAGCAGTAATTTTCATTGTGTTTGTGTTTTTATATTAAGTAGCCTAATTAATGGTTTAAATTAGGCTACTTTGATATTTTAATTATTTGTCTTCAGCAGGTGTTTCTACTTTAACTTCTTCTTTAGCTTCAGCTTTAGGAGCGTCTTTTTTAGCTTCTTTTTCAGCTTTTCTATCAGATAATCCTTCAGCAACAGCTTCAGTTACATGAGTTAAAATTTTGTTGATTGATTTAGAAGCATCATCATTTGCTGGTATTACAAAATCAACCTGTCTTGGGTCTGAGTTTGTATCTACCATTGCAAAAATAGGAATGTTTAATTTTTGAGCTTCTTTGATAGCAATGTGCTCTCTTTTGATGTCAACAACAAAAAGTGCTCCAGGTAAACGAGTCATATCAGCAATAGAACCTAAGTTCTTTTCTAATTTAGCTCTTAAACGATCTACTTGTAAACGCTCTTTTTTAGATAAAGTATTGAAAGTACCGTCTTTCTTCATTCTATCAATAGTAGCCATTTTCTTAATTGCTTTACGGATAGTTACGAAGTTAGTTAGCATACCTCCAGGCCATCTTTCTGTAATATAAGGCATGTTTACAGCACCTGCTTTTTCTGCTACGATATCTTTTGCTTGTTTTTTGGTAGCTACGAATAAAATCTTTCTACCAGATGCTGCAATCTTTTTTAAAGCATTGTTTGCTTCGTCAATTTTAGCAGCAGTTTTGTATAAGTTAATGATGTGAATTCCGTTACGCTCCATATAAATGTATGGTGCCATGTTAGGATCCCACTTACGAGTCATGTGTCCGAAATGTACACCTGCCTCAAGTAATTCTTTTACTTCTATGTTATTTGCCATTTTTGTAATAGTTTACGTTCTTCGTTGTAGTAGCAATAATTACACGTAATTATTTAGATGCTAAACTAACCTTTGGTTGCCCAAAGCAACGACAACAATTGTTTTAAATTTTGATAATACTGAATATATCCAGTACGAAATATTAACGTTTTGAGAATTGGAATTTCTTACGAGCTTTTTTCTGTCCGAATTTCTTACGCTCTACCATTCTTGGATCTCTAGTTAATAACCCTTCTGGCTTTAAGACACCTCTGTTTTCGTCATTTAACTCACACATTGCGCGAGAAATTGCTAAACGTACGGCTTCTGCTTGACCAGTAATACCACCTCCGTAAACATTTACTTTTACGTCAAAGTTTTCTGCGTTTTCAGTTAATACTAAAGGTTGCATAACTTTGTACTGTAATGTTCCTGTAGGGAAGTACGTGTTCATGTCTTTTTTGTTTACTGTAATTTTACCACTTCCTTCAGAAAGGTAAACTCTTGCTACAGCTGTTTTTCTACGTCCGATTTTGTGTATAACTTCCATTATAAGTAATCGTTAAGGTTAATAGTCTTAGGCTTTTGAGCTTCTTGATTGTGCTCTGCACCTGCATAGACTTTTAAATTACGGAATAAAGCAGCACCTAATTTGTTTTTAGGTAACATTCCTTTTACTGACTTTTCTACTAAACGAGTTGGGTCCTTTTCGAACATCTCTGTAGCAGTTAAAGATTTTTGACCTCCTGGGTAACCTGTGTGACGGATGTAACTTTTGTCCGTCCATTTCTTACCTGATAAGATGATTTTTTCTGCATTGATAACAATTACGTTATCTCCACAATCAACATGAGGTGTGTAGTTAGGTTTGTATTTTCCTCTAATTAGTTTTGCAACTATAGAAGACATTCTACCTAACGTCTGACCTTCAGCATCAACTAAAACCCATTCCTTATTAACGGTGTTTTTGTTTGCTGAAATAGTTTTGTAGCTTAATGTATCCACACTAATTCTTTTTTATTATTAAACATTCCTTACTCTCGAAAGAGTTTGCAAAAGTACGCTAAATTATTTAGTAAACAAAACTCTTTGAAAATGAATTTTTTAAATTACATCGTATTGAATAACAAGATGCTGTAAAATCGATTAGAGATTTGTGGTTTGTTTTATAATTTATGTGTAATAACAAAAAAAAGAGCGTTTTATAAAACGCTCTTTTTTTGTTTGTGAATTTAGAATTATTGCTCTTTGTAAGCTTCTAATAAATTCATTGTTGCTTTAATTAAATCTTTAGTCTCTAAAAGAAGGCTGAAGTATAACGTAGTATTTTTTGGACTATCTTCTTCTGTTCTTGTTCTAGATACTTGCTTTTTAATTTTTTCATTAACCTTTAATAACAATTCTTGTTTTTCGGCAATGATGTCATTAATTCTATCAAAATCACGTTCAGAAAAACTTGCTTTTATTTTACCAAACAATGTATTTAACTGTTGTTCGGTTTCTTTCAAGTCTTTTATTTGATTGAAACGCAACTTTAAATGGTTGTTGTTAACGTGTTTATGACTTGCTTTAGAAATGTATTCTAAAGATTGTGACATATCTTGTAGGTAACCCAATACATTAATATAAAAATCACTGGCTCCTACGCTTGACTCGTCTAAGTTTTTAATGAAATAAAAGATGTTGTCTTTTAACTCTTCTACTTCTTCATTTAATTTATTAACTCCTTTTTTACTTTTCTTTAAGCCGTCTAAGTTTTGTTTGGCCAAACTGTCAATAGTAGACGTGTATATTTTTGAAGTTCTACTCACTACGGCTCTAATGTTATCTGCACTTTCTTCAATAACACCTTGAATAGAGCTGCTTTCAGCTTTATTTATTGAGTCTTCTTCTTTTTCAGCTCTTGCTTTTTTACGATGAGCTAACATGTTTTTTGTTAAAAGTATAGCGGTTAACAATAATAAAATTGGCACCATTACTTTAACATTCCATGAGATTAGAAAGGCTACAACTGCTGCTGCGCAGAAGGCACTAATTGCAGTTAAAAACCATCCCCCAATAACATTTAATACACCAGCAACACGGTAAACAGCACTTTCTGCTCCCCAAGCTCTATCGGCTAAAGATGTACCCATGGCAACCATAAAGGTAACATAAGTTGTAGATAGTGGTAATTTATATGAAGTTGCTATTGATATTAAGATACCGGCTACCATTAAATTTACTGACGCTCTAACCATGTCAAATGCAGGTAACTCGTAAGTTTTATCTTTTGATAGTGTAATAACAGGTTTATCAAATTGGGCTTCAATTTTATTTGATACAGATGCTGGTGTTATAGCTGTAAATGTTCTTGACATTAAAATAGCACCTCTTACAATACCTCTTGAAATAAAGTTAGGTTTAAAACGTTCTTTAGTTTCACCTTGGCTTGATAGATCTAAAGAGGTTTTTAATACTTCTTTAGATTTTGAAGATAACCATAGTGTAGTTACCATTATAATACTGGCTAAAAATAGCCATATTGTAGGAGTTGGTACTTTTTTACCTAAAGCGGTCATTGCAAATTCATTGGCTGCAACACCAGAACCACTCCATGCTTCAAATGATTGCCATCCAGCAATTGGTACACCAATAAAGTTCACTAAGTCATTTCCTGCAAAGGCAAGTGCTAATGAGAAAGTTCCTACAATAATGATTAATTTATAAATGTTCTGTTTGAAAAACTTCATGAACACATAAGAAAATGCAGTCCAGAATATGAAGAAGGCAGACACTAATTGCATCACATTTGCTTCTAAGAATTTTTTAATGGTCATACCATTAGTAAAATCAAAACTTTGTTTTGCAATGTCAGCTCCTTTAATACCTTTCATTAATATGAAATATACTAACGCGGTTAAGGCTACACCACCAAATAAAGCCCCTACCCAAATGTCTTTTTTCTCAAAATTAAATGATAACAACACTCTAGATACATACTGTACTAAAGCTCCAACAGAAAATGCGACGACTACGGAGAGGAGAATCCCTCCAATAATTTGCTTAGCTTTTTCAGTATTGATGTAGTTGAATAGTTCTGAATAGCTTTGCGCATCATCTGCACTTATTTTAATTAAAGCTATACAAACAGCAGCCCCTAATAAGTTAAATACAATTGAAACCGTAGTAGAGGTGGGCATTCCTAAGGTATTGAAAACGTCTAGAAGTAAGATGTCTGTAATCATTACCGCCATGAAGATGATCATGATTTCACTAAACATAAAGTTACCCGGAACAAAAATTCCTTTTCGAGCAACCTCCATCATACCACTAGAAAATATGGCACCACATGCTATACCAATACTGGCAACAATCATGATGGTTTTGAATGACACTGCTTTAGAACCTATAGCAGAGTTTAAGAAGTTAACGGCGTCATTACTAACACCTACAACTAAATCGATTACCGCTAGTACACCTAGGGCAATCACCATTAAAAGATAAATATTATCCATAATTAAAACGTATTTATTGAAAGTAACGGCGCAAAATTACTTCAAATAAAAGTTTCCAATGTTACGGTAATGTTATCAATAGATAAATTAAATGCTAAACCTCGCTTGTAATGTAGATGATTAATCAGCCTTCATGTAAGATGTCATAAAGGCTGATAGTAGTTTTATTTTTTCTTTTTGTGCTTTAAAATATCAGCGTCAATGTAAAAAATAATTTCTTCCGCAATGTTTTTTATTAAATCGCCAACACGTTCCATTTTCTTTATAACAGAGAATAAAATTAAGGCTTCAGCAGTTATTGCAGTATTTTTTTTGATGTGCTCTTCTAAGATTTGAAATGAGTCGTTATTGATTTGATCTAAAACTTTATCTTTCTTAAATACTTTTCGAGCTATTTTAGGGTTATTAGTGTCGTAAGCTTCAGTAATATTGTCTAACATACTAGCAATGGTGCTATACATTGTGTTAAATTGCGTTGCTTCAAGTAACTCAGGTGATATTTTTTGATCTTTATCTATAACATATTTTGAGAGGCTATACGCGTGGTCTGCAATGCGCTCAAGGTCAAAATTGATTTTGCGGATGGCCATGATAAACCTCAAATCGATTGCAACTGGATTGTAAAGCGCTAAAAATTTCTCACAGTTTTTTTCAATACGTAAGTCTAATGCGTTTACACGAGTTTCAGTCAAAATCACTTCTTCTGCCAAATCACTGTCGTGTTGTATAAAGGCGTCTTTTGCTTTTTCTAACTGACTGGTGCAAATTGCTAACATTTCGGCACCAGATTCATTTAATAAGTCTCTTTGGTATTTTGCGTTTGCCATAATTTGTGTGTTTAGTGCGAACAATGAAGTTGCTTATCCGAAACGTCCTGTGATATAATTCTCAGTCTGTTGTTTCTCTGGGTTTGTGAAAATAGTTTTTGTTTTGTTGTATTCAATCAATTCACCTAAATAGAAAAAAGCGGTATAATCACTAATTCTACTTGCTTGCTGCATATTGTGAGTTACAATAACAATGGTGTATTTTTCCTTGAGTTTAAAAATTAGCTCCTCAACTTTTGCTGTAGATATAGGATCTAGTGCTGAAGTTGGCTCGTCCATTAAAATAATAGATGGTTGTACGGCCAATGTTCTTGCAATACACAAGCGTTGTTGTTGCCCACCAGATAATGCAAAAGCAGATTTTTTTAAATCGTCTTTAACTTCATCCCATAGCGCAACTTGCTTTAAGCAATCAACAACACGCTCTTCGATTAATTTTTTATCGGTAATACCTTGAATTTTCAAGCCATAAGCTACATTGTCAAAAATTGACTTTGGAAATGGATTTGGTTTTTGAAATACCATACCAATTTCTTTACGTAGCTCTTCAACATTTACTTTTTTCTTGTAGATGTTGTTTCCGTTAACTTTAATTTTTCCTTCCATTTTAAACCCTTCTACATAATCATTCATTCTATTGAATAACCTTAAAAATGTAGATTTTCCACATCCAGATGGGCCAATGAAAGCGGTTACGGTATTTGGTTTGATGTTCATGTCAATACCTTTAATGGCATTAAAACTATCGTACCAAACTTTTACGTCTTTAATTTCTATTTTCGCCTTCTTTTTTAATGAAGGGTCTATTATAGTGTCTAGTGGAAGTTGTGTAGTTACTGTTTCCATAGTTATTTAAGTTTCTTTTGCCATTTATTTCTAAAGTAAACGGCTATACCATTCATGATGAAGGTAATTAATAATAAAATGATAATTGCTGCAGCGGCATTTTCTATAAAGCCATGCTGTGGTCGTGAAATCCAGTTGAAAATCTGTATTGGAAGTACAGAAAATTCATCCATCGGACTTTCAGGAGCAAACGGTACATAAGCTAAAGCTCCAACAACAATTAAGGGCGCAGTTTCTCCAACTGCTCTTGATAAGGCAAGTATAACACCTGTTAAAATTCCTCCTGCTGATGCAGGAAGTACCTGATTCCATATGGTTTGCCATTTTGATGCGCCTAATGCATATGAGGCGTCTTTTATAGATTGCGGTACTGCTTTAATTGCTTCTCGAGTAGCAACAATAATAATGGGTAGTATTAGTAGTGAAAGCGTTAAACTTCCTGCAAGAACACTTGCGCCAAGTCCCATTACTCTTACAAATACTTCAAGTCCTAATAATCCGTAAATAATAGAAGGTACTCCAGCTAGATTAGAGATATTAATTTCTAATATTCCAGATAAAGTGTTTTTGCTACTGTATTCTTCTAAATAGACACCTGCGGCTACACCTACCGGAAATGCGATGAGTGTAGTTAAAAGCAAAATCCAAATGCTTCCCATTAATGCGGTGTAAATTCCGGCGCGTTCAGCTTTGCGTGAGGGTAAATTGGTAATGAAATCCCAATCAATTCGCATAATTCCATCTATAAGAATATCACCAATGAAAATGGCTAAAAGTATGAGTCCAAACAATGTGCAACCAATACCCCATACTTTAAAGATCTGATCTTTAAGTCTGTTTTTTTGAATGTTAGTCATAACGTTCTTGGTATTTTTTTCTTATTCTGTAACTTATTGTGTTTAGTAAAAATGTAAACACGAATAACGTGATTCCGGCGGCAAAGATGGTTCTATATTCTACAGAGCCGTGTTCTACATCACCTAAACTTACTTGTACAATGTATGCTGTAATGGTTTCAACAGGTACAGTAGGGTCTAATGTTAAACGCGGTTGTTGACCAGCGGCAACTGCAACAATCATAGTTTCACCAATAGCTCTTGAAATGGCTAAAATTATAGAGACTATAATTCCTGATGACGCTGCAGGTACTACAACTTTAAATGCGGTTTGTAATTTTGTTGCCCCCATACCAAAAGAAGCTTCTCTTAAAGCATTTGGAATGGCGTGTAGTGCATCTTCACTAATTGATGAGATGTACGGAATAATCATGATTCCCATTACAAAACCAGCAGATAACGAGTTGAATCCAGACAAACCAGGAATGATTTGTTGTAAAAACGGCGTCACGACTATAAGCGCAAAAAATCCGTATACAACTGTTGGAACAGCGGCTAGTAGTTCTAACAAAGGTTTTACAGTTTTTCTAAAACTCTTTGGCGCATATTCACTTAAATAGATACTGATGGATAACCCTATTGGTAGCGCTACAGATATAGCAATGAATGAGGTAAGTAATGTCCCTGATAATAATGGTAAAATACCATAATGCTTATCTGTAAATAATGGGGTCCATTGTGTGTCAGTTAAGAAATCAAATAGTGCAACTTCGCTAAAAAACTGAACAGCTTCAATGGCTAACACTAATACGATACCAATTGTAACAGCAATAGTGATTAATGCACTTGACAAGAGAGATTTCTCAATAACAAGTTCTTTTATTTTACGCATTTTATATTGTAAAAAAGGAAATCAGGCAGTGTAAACTACCTGATTGTCCAGATTAAACTTCTGCTTATTTGTTACTTTCAACAAAAGTTTTAAAGTTTTCTTTTTGAGCAGTATATTTTTCTGCTGGTAAAGGAATATATCCAACATCTTTAGAAAGTTCTCCAGCGTTATCTATATAGAAGTCTACGAATTTTACTACTTCTGGAGATTTTACAGAAGTACTGTTTACGTAAACAAACAATGGTCTAGATAAAGGCTTGTATGTACCGTTTTTAACAGTTTCTAAAGAAGGCTTAATTACTTCTGTACCATTATGTACACCTACTAAAGATAATTTGTCTTTGTTTTCTGAATAATAGGCTAATCCGAAAAATCCTAAGGCATATTTATCTCCGGCAATACCTTGTACTAATACGTGGTCATCTTCACTAGCAGTGTAATCACCTCTAGTTCCAACTTTCTTTCCGCAAATAGCTTCTGCAAAGTAGTCATAAGTTCCAGATGCTGTACCAGGTCCGAATAAATGGATTTCTTCATTTGGCCATTCTGGACGAATTTGATTCCATTTCATAATAGTACCTTGAGCGGTTGGCTCCCATATTTTCTTTAATTCTTCAACAGTAAATGAATCTACCCAGTCGTTTTCAGGGTTAATAGTTACCGCTAAACCATCGTAAGCCACCTCTAATTCTAAATACTTGATGTTGTTTGCTTCACAAGCTGCTTGTTCTTTTGATTTTATAGGACGTGACGCATTTGATAAATTCGTTTCACCACGAGAGAATTTCTTAAACCCTCCACCAGTACCAGATACACCAACTGTAACTTTTACTTTAGGTTCAGTCACTCTAAATTCTTCAGCTACTGCTTCAGTAATAGGGAATACTGTACTTGATCCGTCAACTTTAATAGTTCCTGATAATTCAGTTGTTGCAGTAGAATTTTCTGTAATTGTGTCGTTGTTTTGTTTTTTACCACATGCTACTGTAATAACAGCAGCAGTAAACATAATAGCAATTTTTTTCATCTTTGTTTTTCTTGTTTTTTTGCATTACAAATAAACGACACTAGTGTTATGGCAATGTTGCTTGAAAATTAAGACTAAGTTGTTTTAATGTTACCTTAGTGTTAAGGCGTATTTTGTGTTATTGAAAAAGAAAAGAGCCCAAACGGGCTCTTTTGTAATTAACTATATGTCCTTCTGTTATTAGAAGTGAATATCGAATTGTAAACGGTATTCTAAACCACCAGATTCAAGTCCAGTATCATCAGCATAAGAAATGTCTGATTGTACTTTTAATTTATGACCAGCTAAAAACTTAGACACTCCTAAAGTGTAGTAGTTGGTAGAATACCCAGCTCTGTTGAACTTTACATTTGTATAACGACCAGCAACTTCCCAATTAGACTTACATAAGTATCCAATTTGCGTGTTTAAAGAATTACCTCTCTTTACATAACCCCCTGCATTTTCATTAGTGTCTCTGTTTGCATATTCTCCCATGAATGAGAAGCCTTTGTATTTAAACATAGCATCTACAAAAACAGTAGTTACATTTGCAGTGTCAAATCCTTCTGGTTGAGCTGCATTTTCCATGTAGCTTCCTTGGCTTCCTTTGTCTTTAACAGCTTTGTCATTAAAGTTATATGTTGCTCCTAATGCAAATTTAGGAGTTTGTTCTCTTTTTAAATCACTTCCTGAGTAATCTCCTTTTCCAGAAAACTTACCAAAAGGTAGTATTTCAACTCTTGCTGTGTATTGGTGTCCTCCTTCGTTTCCTGTAGTTACATTTCGTCCTTCACCTTGAGAGATTGAGAACATGTCTCTTACTAAGAATTTTTCACCTAAATTGAAGTGATGTCTCAATTGTAATCCCATATCACGATCAATATTGAAATTACTGTTTAATTTAGAACGATCAACAAATTGTAAGTTACCTGAAGATATTACACGTTCTCTGTTACCTGGTAATTTAGTTTGACCAACCCAAAGCGTTAAATTTTTGTAGAAATTCCACTTAACAACAGCGTCTAAAATGTATTTTGGCGCTTCGTTTGTGTATTTAGAAGCTTTTCCAATGTCTCTATTAGAAAGTCCTAATTCAATTTTATAAGTAAGTTTTGGGCTAAAAGCGTAACCACCAAATTTTAAACGCGCTCTTCTTACTAAGGCATTACTTTCTGGTTTTGAATAGTTTCCTTCTCCATCAATATCCCATGCGTTAGTAGCTAAAAATTGCATTCTAGCTCCAACTTTCATGGTCCAAGTACTGTCTTGACCTACTAAATTGAAAAGTCCTTTTCCGAATTTTGGGCTTGGGGTTTCTTGAGCAAATACTGATAAACCAATTAATAGAAATGCAATTAATGCATTGTTTTTCAAATTCTTCATTATGTTGTGTCTTAATTATTTTTTGCGGTGCAAATAACTACAGCTAATGTTAACTCATTGTTAAGAGCAGGTAAACAAATGAATAATTATCTGAAAATTGTTTTACAAATAGAAGAGTGTTTTGTCTGTTTTTTCTGCTATTTTTGTAAGAGTTGTCCGTAGTGATAATTGAGTTTGTTGTTTTTGAATTGTATCTGCATATAAAAAATCTATACTCAGTAAATATTAATGTTTCATAAATAAAAATAAATAATGGGGAATCTATTTAGCTTTAAACATTTTAAAGGCGATTTATTTGGCGGAATTACAGCCGGAATAGTTGCCTTACCATTGGCATTAGCTTTTGGGGTAAGTTCAGGTTTAGGACCGAGTGCTGGGTTGTATGGTGCTATATTTGTGAGTTTTTTTGCAGCTATGTTTGGTGGAACAAATACGCAAATATCGGGGCCAACAGCGCCAATGACCGCTGTAAGTATGGTGGTTATTGCTGGTATAACTGCATCTTTTGATGGTGATGTGGCTAAGGCAATGCCAGCTATACTGACAGTTTTTGTGCTTGCGGGACTTATGCAAGTTGGTTTAGGCGCTTTAGGGCTAGGAAAATATATTAAGTATATTCCTTACCCAGTGGTTTCGGGGTTTATGACAGCAATAGGAGTTATTATTTTAATCACCCAAATTTTACCATCAATAGGGTATTACCCAAAGGAAGATATTGAGTTTGTTAACCAATTTAAACCCCACGCAGAAGAAATAATTCTGGATAATATTTTAAAAGAAGAAGCAGGAGAAGGGATTTTAGTGTTAGAAGATTTTAAGCAAACCATTAAAAATGCTGAAAACATCACACAAGAACAGATTTTACAAGAGTCGCAAACCTTGGCAGCAAAAGACGCATCTGGAGTTCTTGGGGCTTTAAAAATTTTGCCAAGAGCATTGTCAAATATCAATTGGTTAGAACTCCTTCTAGCTCTGGGTACTATTGTTATTATCTATGGTTTTAAACGAATTACGACAAAAGTACCGAGTACGCTTGTGGCTCTTTTAATCATGTCTGGTATAGCAGTGGGATTTGGATTAGATTATAGACCTATAGAAGAAATACCTAGCGGATTGCCAATTCCTAATATGGAGATTTTTACAGCATTTAATATGTCGGCAATTACCCCATATGTGTTTACAGCATTAACTTTAGCACTGTTAGGTGCCATAGATTCTTTGTTAACTTCTGTTGTTGCTGATAACATGACTAAAACCAAGCATCAACCAAATAAGGAGCTTGTTGGGCAAGGAATAGGTAATACGATTGCAGCAATTTTTGGCGGAATACCTGGTGCAGGAGCAACAATACGTACAGTAGTAAATATCAATGCTGGAGGTAAAACCAAGTTGTCTGGAATGATTGCCGGTGTAATGTTGTTACTGGTGTTGTTAGCATTGGGACCTATTGCATCTCAAATTCCAGCTGCGGTATTGGCTGGAATTTTAATTACCGTTGGTATAGGTGTGATGGATTATAAAGGGTTAAAAGCCATACCGTATATGCCAAAGCCGGAAGTCATCATTATGATTACGGTGTTAGTATTATCCTCATTATGGAATTTGGTATATGCAGTAGGTATTGGGTTGGTAATTGCGTCATTGATGTTTATGAAAAAAATGGGCGATTTAACTGCAGAGCGTTCCGATGTCAAATCATTAAAAGAAGAAAAATGGGCTGACGAAATTAATTTTCCGGAGCAATTAAAGGAACGCGTGTTTATAAAACATATTAAAGGACCTCTGTTTTTTGGATCTACAAGTGAATTTCAGCAGCTTGCTAAACAGATACCTGATACGGCTACAACCGTAATTATTAGAATGGGACGCATGCAATATATAGATCAATCAGGATTGTATGCGATGGAAGATGTATTAGTTGATTTGGCTAAAGAGGGTAAAAAAGTAGCTTTGGTTGGTTTGTTAAGGCAGCCAAAATACATGCTTGAACGCATAGATATTATACCAGATTTGATACCTAAAACACAGTTGTTTGGTACGTTTAAAGATTGTTTAGTTTGGATAAAAGAACAACAATAAGAATATGTTATTTTTAGCGGTATGAGAACACAAACGAAATTAACTCAAGATAATCTAACACCAAAAGAGGCACATGATATTTTGGTAGAAGGGAACAAACGATTTTATAAAAATTTAAAGATTCAGCGTAATTTACAAGAACAGGTTTTAGCAACTAGCAAAGGGCAATATCCATTTGCTGTAATATTAAGTTGTATTGATTCTAGAGTACCAGCTGAATTGGTTTTTGACCAAGGGATAGGCGACATGTTTAGCGTGAGAGTTGCAGGGAATATTATCAATCAAGATATTTTAGGTTCTATGGAATATGCTTGTAAAGTGGCCGGTTCTAAAATTATTGTTGTTATGGGGCATACAAAATGTGGTGCAGTAACTTCCGCGTGTAAACATGTTGAGTTAGGTAATATAACTCCATTGTTAAATAAAATTAAACCTGCGGTAAATGCTGTACTTAACTCAGATAACGAACTAACAGGAGCTGAAATAGAAATGGTTTCAGAAAAAAATGTTAAGTTGTCTATAGAACGAATTCGTCAAGAGAGTCCTATTTTGGCAGAGTTAGAAACCAATGGTGACATAGAAATTGTAGGGGCGATGTATAATGTAAATGATGGTATAGTAACGTTTTATTAAATGTAATGCAAAAAAAAGGAAGAGTAAAAAATTACCCTTCCTGCAAAAGCAAAACAAAGAACTTCGCAAAAAATAAAAAGACTGCTTTTGCTTAAAAATAAATAACAACACAACCTGTTATTTGTTTTTGGTTATAAGCAGTTCTCTTGCTTTAGAATTTTGATTTGCTAGTGAAATTAAAATTGGGAAACGTTATAGTTTCCCAATTTTATATGAGATACATCTTATAAACCTCTAGTCCATCCGTTTGCCCATGTTGGAGCAGCAGCACCATTTCCAGCACCATTGTTAACTCCTTCAGTTAAGTATGCATTGTTAGTTCCTTCGTATTGACTTTTAGTAGTTACACTTTCTCCAAATTGAATGTTGTTAAAAATGATGTTACCATTATCAACATTAGCATTAGCTGCTGGGTCTGTAGTAGCATCTTTAATTTTAATACCTAATTCAAATCCAGATACAAATATGTTTGATGCAGTCCAGTGTCCACCACCTTCTTTAATATATAATGCTCCTTCAGATCCTGTATCTACAATAGAGATGTCTTTTAAAGTTGCTGAAGTAGTTGGTGTAGCATATCCATTATCTCCATTATTAGAACCTTCAATTCCAGCTTTAGTTCCTTGGTTGATGTACCAGTATTGTCCTGTACCAGACCATCCGTCTGCAAAGTCAATTGAATCATCTCCACTTGCAGTAGATACTAAGTATTTACCGTTTACAGTACCTCCAAAGAATTCGATTCCGTCATCACCACCATGGTATGATTGTACATATTCAAACGTTGTACCAGCTCCAACTGCAAATAATGATACCCCATTAAATTCTTTAGTAGCACTAAAGTTAGCTCCAGTATACTCAACTCTTAAATATCTGATAATCCCAGAATTGTCGTTTGCATCAGAACCTCCGTAAGTTAAATCAGAAACCTCAGCAGTAGCAGTTTCACCGTTTGATCCAGCTTTATTTGTAGGTGCTTGACCACAAATTACTAAACCTCCCCAATCTCCAGCTGCTGGGTTAGCACTTGCAGATGTCATAACTACTGGTTCAGATGAATTTCCTAATACTTCAATTTTTGCTCCTTGTGCAACGGCAATATATGATTGTGTTCCTCCAGATGCTTCAATTCTTGTTCCTGCTGGTATAACTAACTTCGCACCATCATTTACAATTATTGCTCCAGTTAAGTTGTAAGTTTGAGTAGGATCTAAAGTTACAGTTCCGTCGTTGATGTCTCCTTTAAAGTTAGTTGCATCAGCTGTAAATGTACTGCTTGGTGTTGATGAGCTTGAATCATCACTAGAACAGCTTGTGAAAATTGTAGCAGCTGCTACGGCTAATAATAAAATTGATTTTTTCATGTTGTTTGTGTCTTTGTTATATAGTTATTAATTACACTACAAATAAATGCACATAGCTTGATAACAGTATTACCATAAAATGAACTGTTTGTTAAGTATTACTGCTTGATGTTAACTAAAAGTAAAGTGTGTCTTTTAGTATGGTTTTGTTAACATAAAAAAGCTAGCTGTGAGGCTAGCTTTTGAATACTATTTAACAGTGTGTGGTTTTAGAAGATGTCATATTTTAATGAAATACCAGCGTTAAGTCCTTTTTTAAATCCTTTCATGTTTACTTTTCCGGTATCATTATCTTGATAGCGCTTTACTTCTGGGTCTAAAATATTTTTTACAGATATTCCAGCACTTAATCGTTTAGTTAATTTAGATTTTAAAATAAAATCTAAGGTTACAAAGCCTTCATCAATAAGATCTCCTTTTGTGTTAGCTCCTAATGCGTATATTCTTTCAGAGAAGTAATTAACAGCAACAGTTGCTAAAATATTTCCGTTTTTGCTAAACTCTTTAAGGTAGCTTAAGTCTGCATTTAAAATGATATCTGATGCTCCAGACAACTTTCCGCTGTCGTTAGTGAATAATACATTTAAGTCAGTTTCGTCTCTAACCTTATCCTCGTCTAAATCTTGATTAGAACTCATAAATGCACCATTGAATCCTGCCGTTAATTTGTTAGAAAGATTGTCGTCTTCCGAGGTTTTAGTCGTATTAAAAATGTTTTTTCGCACTTCTACTTCTACACCAAATATTGTAGCTTGATCTCCTGAGTTTACCCATGATATATCATTAGTTGCAGAAGCAACTACAGCTTCGTTAATTGGATTTTGAATTAATTTTCCGAATCCGGTAATAGAAATAACTTCACCAGATTTTGGAAATAACTCCCATCTTAAATCTGCATTGTAGTTAGTTGAGGCATATAAGTCTGGGTTACCAAATTTAGAACCGTCAACATCTTCATATAAAAAAGGTGCACGTTCTTTAAACTGTGGTAGAGTATACGATTTACTACTTGCAAACTTTAAATTTTGTTTGTCATTTAGCTCATATTTTATTGCTACGTTTGGCATTATTTCAAAACTATCAAAAGAGTTTTCTCCTGAGTTAATAGAAGTGTCCCACTCTATATCTTGTGTAATTTGTTCAACTCTAACACCAGCAATGGCAGTAAGTTTTGGGTTAATTTGATATTGAATATTACCAAACCCACCATTAATAATTTGGGTACCATCATATGTTTGTGGTGTTAAAACATTTGGCATACCTAAGCCTCCTCTAAAAGTTTTTATTGAAAAATATCCAGAGTTTAGGTTCTGTTGATTGAAGTAAGCGTCAAGGTTATTTAGGTCTACTTCTGGTTGAATGGCATTTCGGTTAATTGCAAAATTAAACTGTGTAGCTTCTAGACCAACTGTTTTAAATCGGCCACTATATCCAACAGTTAATTTTCCTTTATAGTCGTCGTCATCATTTTTAGAAAATAAATAATCTGTAGAAATGTTTGCAGAAAATTCATCTTCAGTTAAAGTTTCATAATAACGGTGGCTGTTAGAATCCGATATATCAGAAACTGTTTTAGGTGAAGTTAAAGGGTTGTTGTTATCCGTAGGCACCAACATCACTTGTCTTCTATCTGGTGTGCTGTTATATACAGTGTTATAACCTAGGGCCCAGTTTAGAGTAAGTTTTTTGTTAAAGTTGTGCTCTCCTAATAATTGATTTACCAATAATTGTGTGCGATTAAAATTTGAACGTCTGATAAATCCTCCTCCATTTTCTGCGTTATCAAAAATATTGATGATTCCGGAGTAGTCTTTAGAATCTTGACTTGTAGAGTTGATGAATAAAGAGTTAAACTTTAAACTGTTATTGCTATTAGCTTTAAAAGCCAAGTTGGCCATTGCAGTTGTATTGGTTTCATATGCATATGATTCAAAATCATAATCAGTATAGGCTACACCACTAGAGTTAACATTACCTTTAGTGAACCCTTCTTGGTATTTGTATCCGTTAGAAAATGAGGCTGTAGCAAAAATGCTCAGCCTTTTTTCATCGGCTAAATCAAATTTTGTTCCTCCAGAAATAGAGAAACCTTGGTTGAATGGAGATTTGGTGTCTCTATCTAAGCTAGTTGTAAAATTATAACTAGCTAATGGGTTGTTAGGATAATTTTGTGAGTAAAAACCAGAGTAATTTGGTCCGTCTTGCAAATAAAAGTTATTTGTGCCAACGGCATTTGAATTGTACCCAGTGCCGTATTCAACAGTTAAGTTGCCTTTTCCTCTGTGGTTTTTTGATACAATATTTACATTGGCTCCTCCAAAGTCTCCGTATATAGTATTGTTGTATATTTTATTGATGTCAATAAATTCAACAATATCTGTTGAGAAAATGTCTAATGAGATATTTTTTCTTGCTGAGTTGTTTGACGGTAAAGGTAAACCATTAAGAGTAGTGGAGTTATAGCGGTCACCTAAGCCTCTTACAAAAACATTATTAGAACCTTCTTGCTTAGAAATACCCGACGCTTTTGTTACTGCTGTTGCTACATCTGAAACCCCTTTTTTAGATAATTCCTGTGCGCCAATTTGCTGTTTAATAGCTACAGCTTTCTTTTGCTCTAAAAGTAAAGCACTTTCTTTTTCTTTATTAGTTTCTGCAACAATGACTATTTGATCTAGAGTATTTGCTGTTAAAGTGATATCCAACTGAATGTTATTACCAGCAACCAAAGTTATTTGTTCTTGAGCAGTGGTGTATCCTACAAAGCTATATTCTAAAGTATAAGTTCCTGGGGCAATACTTAAGGTGTAATTACCATCAAAATCAGTTTGCGCTCCAATAGTCGTGTCTTTAATAATTACTGTAGCGCCTAATAAAGGTTCATTACTCATTTCGCCATCTAAAACTTTTCCCGATATTTGAACTTTATCTTGAGCAAAAGTTAAGCTTGAAATTAGAGTGATTAATACTAAAAGTTTTTTCATTTTTTGTGTTGAGTTTATTTTTTTGCAAAGGAACATCTAAGGCACAACAGAATAGTTATTGGTTTGTGACCTTTGTGTTATTGTATTGTAAAAGAACAGCTCTTAATATTAAGGCAGTGTTAAATAAAAGAAGTAGTAAATTATGATGAATTGGGATCAGTTATTGTCTTTAAAGCGTTTTGGAGATGTGAATAAAAGGCTGCGTAAAGAACAAGATGAAAATAGATTAGGTTTTGAAGTCGACTATGATCGTATTATTTTTTCATCACCCTTTAGAAGCTTGCAGGATAAAACCCAAGTTATCCCGTTGTCTGATACCGATTTTGTACACACCAGACTAACGCATAGTTTAGAAGTGTCTGTAGTTGCAAGAACTTTAGGTAGAGTAGTAGGGGTAGAGTTGTTAAAAAAATATCCTCATCTAGAACATGATTTAGGCTATAAGCCAAATGATTTTGGAGCTATTGTGGCAGCAGCAGCTTTGGCTCATGATATTGGTAATCCACCTTTTGGACATTCTGGTGAAAAAGCTATAGGAGAATTTTATACTAACGGAGAAGGACAGAAGTATAAAACAATGTTGACCGATAAAGAGTATCAAGATTTAATAAGTTTTGAAGGTAACGCCAATGGGTTTAAAATTTTAACAGAAACTAAAGATGGTGTTGACGGAGGTTTACGGTTGTCTTATGCAACACTTGGGGCATTTATGAAATACCCTAAAGAGTCATTGCCAGTAAAACCCACCTCACATATAGCCGATAAGAAATACGGTTTTTTTCAAGATGATAAAGTGTTTTTTGAAGAAGTGGCAAATGAGCTTGGGTTAAAACAAACTCGACAAGGTGATGATATCAGTTTTTCAAGGCACCCGTTAACATTTCTTGTAGAAGCAGCAGATGATATCTGTTATACCATTATTGATTTTGAAGATGGGATTAATTTAGGATTGATTGATGAAGATTTCGCATTAGAATATTTAATTAATCTTGTAAAAGATGCTATAAATATAGATAAGTACAAATCATTAAATACAACTGGGGCCAGAATAGCTTACTTACGATCATTATCTGTAAGTGCGTTAATTAATGAAGCCGTACGGGTTTTTGTAGCTAATGAAGAATCAATATTAAAAGGAGACTATTCACATGGTTTAATTGATAAATGTAAATACGAGCCACAAATTAATGATATTATAAAAATAAGCATTGATAACATTTATCAGAGTGATGAGGTTATAGAAAAAGAAATTGTTGGCTATCAAGTAATATCTAAACTACTTGAGGTGTATACAACTGCTGTAAATAATAAGGCAGAAGGAAAATTATCAAGTTATGATGAGTTAATTTTAAAAACCTTACCTAAATCGATTACTGCTGTAAACGAATCACTGTATAAACGTTTACTGCATGTGTCTGGTTATGTGGCGTCATTATCTGATAGTAAAGCCTTATTGCTCTATAGAAAATTGATGGGGATTATTCATTGATTTTTGTATATTGTGAGCCCAAATCTTAAAAAAACTATGAAAAAACCATTACTATTATGCGCCATAGGTGCAACAGTTGTTGGGGCTTTATCATTTTCGATTTACAATCAATCTGATAATAACCAAAATGAAGACATTGCAAATTTGCGTGCTACACACAGTGAATTTTTAAACAACAGTCCGTTTAAAGAAACTCTACAACTTTCAAAAAAAGAAAGAAAAGCTATAGGTTTACCAGGAAACAAGTATAACGAACGTCAATGGGAGTTAACAATGAATCCTGAGTTAGGATATCCTGAGCCATATAAAGTAGAAGCTTTACAAAAATCCTTAAGAGAACAACGTGCTGCAGGTCGTGCACCAGGTGATGGTGCTAACGGTGACTGGGTAGAAAGAGGTCCTAATAATGTTGGAGGTCGTACAAGAGCATTGTTGTTTGATCCTAATGATGGAACCAACAGACGTGTGTTTGCTGGAGCAGTAAGTGGCGGTTTATGGGTGAATAATGATATTACTTCTGATAATGCATGGACTCAAGTTACAGGTGTGCCTGGAAACTTAAATGTATCAAGTATAACAGTTGATCCAAACAATTCTAACATTTGGTACATCGGTACAGGTGAATCATATACTGCAGGAGATGTTGTTGGAAATGGTGTATATAAAACTACAGATGGTGGTGCTAACTGGGTACAAGTAATGTCTGTAAACGAGTTTGTTACTGATCAAAGTAATCCAGCATATGAAATTATTGGTGGTTTACATTATGTCAATGATGTTTTAGCATGGGATAATAACGGATCTACTGAAATTTATGTGGCTGTAGGAACTCACGTTTATGGTGCTGCAGGTGGTGTAACAAACTATTTAGGGGCCTTTGATCCTGGGTTATACCAATCTACTGATGGAGGAGCAAACTGGACTAAAGATGCTGTAGTAGGTGATAAATCGGCAAATGATTTAGAAGTTGATGCTAATGGAAATTTATGGATGGCTACGGCAAATACTGTAGGTTTAGGAACTCAAGGAGGTCATATATATAGAAGAGCACAAGGTGCGGCTACAAATTTTAGTTTAATAAGAACATTAGCTTCTAATGTGTTAAGAACAGAAATTGAGCCTTCTGCTACAAATGCTAACAAATTTTATGTATTGACACAAACTACCACTGGTAACCCGGTAATTTCTGTAACTACTAATGCGTTTGCTACTGCACCAACTGCTGTAGCATTACCAAATGACCCAGATGGAAGTGTTCCTGCAACAGATTTTACAAGAGGACAGTCATTCTACGATTTAGTTTTAGAAGCTGATCCTACAAATGACGCTATTGTTTATGTAGGTGGTATAAACGTGCATAGATCAACAAACAGTGGTGCGTCATGGAATACAATTTCTCACTGGTCTGCAGGATGGTCTACTGCAGGTTCTCCTGTGCATGCAGATCAACACGCTTTAGTATTTAGACCAGGTAACTCTAATCAAGCAGTATTAGGTCATGATGGAGGAGTGTCTTATGCTTCTAACCTAAGTGCAACAGGAAATAATTTAACGGTTATTTCTGATAGAATAACAAACTATAACGCCACTCAATTTTATAGTGTAGGGGTAGCACCAACGGCATTTGCTTCTGGCGATTATTTTTTAGCTGGTGCGCAAGATAACGGTACACAATATATACAAGACGGTAATGCATCTGGTCCAGATAGTAGTGCTCAAATAAAAGGGGGTGACGGTGCGTTTAGTGCATTTGATCAAGTGTTAACTGGTTCGGGTTATTTAATAGGAAATTATGTATATAACGAATCTATTCAGCTATATGATTTTGATGCTGGAGCTTGGAGAGATTTAGATAATGATTCTAATGCTAATAACGGAGGGTTTATTTGCCAGCAAGCATTAGATTCAAATTTAGATTTATTATATACAGATTATTCTAGTGGTGCGAGCTATAGAATTAGAAGGTATTCAAATATTGTTTCAGGAGCTATTGGTCGTGACAATCTTACTAATGCATTGTTAACTAACTCTCCTACAGCGATGAGAGTATCACCATATACAACAACGTCTACGAAATTACTTGTTGGTACTGCAGATGGAAAAGTGTTAAGAATTGATAATGCTAATTCATTTTCTCCTTCATGGAATGACATTACACCTCCTGCTATCATAGGAAGTGTTTCTGATGTAGAGTTTGGGCAATCTGAAAATGAAATTTTTGTTACGGTACACAATTATGCTGTAACAAGTATTTGGTATACAAGTAATGGTGGATCTACTTGGGCAAACAAAGAAGGAAATTTACCAGACATGCCAGTAAAATGTATTTTACAAAACCCATTAGATACTGATGAAGTAATTGTTGGTACTGAGTTGGGAGTGTGGTACACAAGTGATTTTACTGTAGCAAATCCAGTTTGGAACCAGTCTTATAACGGTATGAGTGATGTGAAAGTTACTGACTTACAATTAAGAGATGATAATAAGGTTTTTGCTGCAACATTTGGTAGAGGAGTGTTTTCAGGAGACTTTACTAATAACTCAGTATTAGATACTCCAGATAATGATCTTGTAGCAAATGCGGTAAAAGTATATCCTACTGTAACTTCAGGTGGAGTGTTTATTAAATCATCAGTTAACTTAAATAATACAGATGTTAATGTATATGATATAAACGGAAAGTTAGTTTATAATACAGTATTGACTATTAATACAGAAGCTTCTCAAAAAATTAATTTAGGGTTAAATGCGGGAATGTATTTTGTAAAGTTATCAAACAAAACGCTAAACAAAACCACAAAGGTAATTGTAAAGTAGTTGTTAGATAATAACTCATTAAAAAGAGCAATCATATGTCATGATTGCTCTTTTTTATTTTACAGAAGTTTGTAACATAAAAAAGCTCAACATATGTTGAGCTTTTTTTGTGTCTTGAAAAAGAATGGAATACTTATCCGATTACTTCTACGTTAGTAGCAATCTTCCCTTTTCTCCCGTCTTCTTCAGCATATGTTACTTTATCTCCTTCGTTTAGAGAGTCTCCTTCAATTGCTGTAACGTGAACAAAGATGTCTTGTCCTGTTTCTTCGTTTGTAATGAATCCAAATCCTTTTGAATCATTAAAAAATTTTACTGTACCTGTCATTTTAATTGTATAATAATATAATAATTAGTGCAAATGTAGTCTTTATTTTGAACTGTACAACTTGAGGAAGGGTTTTAATCTAAAAAAGATTCAGCTTCATCCTTAATTTTTTTTAAGGTTTTGTCAGTAATCATATATTTTTTGAGGTCATTGTTTTTTGATCTGTGGTATAAAAACAAAGGCATCCAGATAAAGAAAAATCCTGCAACTGCAGCTCCAATAAACTTATGAGACAATAATTCGTTGTCTGATTTGATAAAGTAGCCATAGCTTATAGAAGCAACTATTGCTATGAATACGAAGTATAATACGTATTTCATTTTATATGTAATGATAACGCCCCATTTACAAATGAGGCGTTGTTAATTTAGTCTTGTATGTTTAATTGTAAGCTCAATTCATTTAGTTGCTCGTCATCAAGAGTAGCCGGAGCATCAATCATCACATCTCTACCAGAGTTGTTTTTCGGGAAGGCGATAAAATCTCTAATCGTTTCTTGTCCACCTAAAATAGCAACTAATCTATCTAAACCAAAAGCTAATCCACCATGAGGAGGTGCGCCGTACTCAAAGGCATCCATTAAGAATCCAAATTGAGCTTTGGCTTCTTCTTCAGAAAATCCTAGGTGTTTAAGCATTGTAGCTTGAATGTTTTTATCATGAATTCTGATAGATCCTCCACCAATTTCATTTCCGTTCAATACTAAATCGTAAGCATTAGCTTTTACATCTCCTGGCTTAGAGTCTAATAATTCTAATTGCCCAGGTTTAGGTGATGTAAACGGATGATGCATTGCATGGTAGTGTCCTGTTTCTTCATCTAATTCTAAAAGAGGGAAATCAATAACCCATAACGGCGCAAATACTTTAGGGTCTCTTAAACCTAAACGTTCAGCCATTTCC
>JBMYYK010000026.1:0-30925 GCA_049609325.1 Flavobacteriaceae bacterium
GTGTTTTGGTAAACTTATTAACATCAGTAACACTTCCTACAACACATAATTTACTGTGGTCTTTTACGGCAAATTTTAAGGCATCAACTACTGGGTGAGATACACAAATGATTTTTTTTATGCCTTTGTAATTGTATTTCCATTTTCGCAATATGTTAGTATCTACACGCTTAATTAACGTTCGGCATAAGACTAATGGTGCATCTAAATTATAAAGAAGATGTGATATAACCGCTAAAGTATGTGATTTGCTATTGTGTATAAACACAACATCTATTTTATTGGCTTTTACAAATTGAGCTAATTGTTTAGCAAACGTTAAGTCGTACTCTCCATTGATGTCGAATCCACTAACATTCATGTTTTTTTGTGTTGCTATATCATGAACTGGTGACGAGTTAGGACAAATGATAAATTGTTCACTAACATAATTATGTTCCTTAAAAGCTTCGTATAAGTATATGATTTTTTGCTCATGTCCTCGCCATACTTTAGATGCTGTAATTTGTAAAAGTCTCATGTTAATTTTATTAGTGTCAATTAAAAAAGTACTACTTTAGCTAAATAAAGTTAAAGTACTACTTGCAATAAAAAAGTGTTGCAAAAAATTATTGATTAGTATTGCAAATGTAATGTTTTTGACTTTATAAAAAATGAATGTTGATAACGAACTTAAACATCTGATGTTTAAGTAAAATAGATAATTAGTGAAGGTATTAGTAACTGGAGTAGCAGGGTTTATAGGGTCTCATTTGGCTGAACATTTAAGTGACAATGGTTTTGAAGTTATTGGAATAGATAATTTTAATAATTATTATGATAGTGCATTAAAACGTTTAAACGCTAAGCATATTGCAGCTAATGGAGTGCAAATAATTGAAGCAGATTTATGTGACGATTTAAGTGCAAAACTACCGCATGATATAGATTATGTGTTTCACTTTGCTGGCCAGCCAGGTATTTCAAATACTACTACGTTACAAGAGTATGTAGATAATAACATTTATGCTACAGAAAACCTATTACAGTTTGTGAAAACCCATAATAAACCGTTAAAGTTGTTTGTGAATATCGCAACTTCATCGGTATATGGTAGTGTGGCAAACTTACCAGAAACCGCAGTAGTCAAACCAATATCTTATTACGGTATTACAAAGTTTTCTGCTGAGCAATTGGTCTTAAAAGCCCAACGCGCCAATGAAATGAAAGCCTGTTCTTTTAGATTGTATTCGGTTTATGGCCCAAGAGAACGTCCAGAAAAATTGTATACGAAACTAATTAAATCTATTGTTGAAGATACCAATTTTCCGTTGTTTGATGGGAGTTTAAAACACTCAAGGAGTTTTACTTATGTAGGTGATATTGTTGCGGGATTAATGAAGTGTATAGGTAGAGAGGAGCAATGTGATGGTGAAATTATCAATTTAGGTTCTGATAAAGAATATACTACAGGAGACGGTATAGCGCTTATAGAAAAAATTATTGGTAAACCAGCTAAGCTAGAAATTACAGCCCCTAGAGATGGAGACCAGTTAAAAACTACAGCTGTAATAGACAAAGCTCGTGAGTTATTAGATTATAGTCCAGAAACGTCTTTTGAAGACGGTTTAAGACAACAAGTAGATTGGTATATGAAGTATTTTTCTTGAAGAAGATTAATCTTTTGTGTAAAACCGATTAATATCATCTAAAGCTTTTTGAAAAATAGTATAATCAATTGTTTGGTTGTCGATTTTATTAAGTTGCTTATCTGTGACTGAATATACCCCAGAATTTCTATATATTTTAGTAATTTTATTTTTTTCAATTACAGCATATGTGTTTTTAAAACCACAAAGAAACCAATCTCTTTTAGTGGCGTCAAATAGGTTTTTACCAATACTGTAATCATCTACATTATTTGTTATTCCTAAATAATTTGTCATGATTGTTGGAGCAATATCATAATGTAACGTTGTGTGATGATGTGTTTTTGGCTTTTTTGAACTATCAAATACTATTAGTGGTGTTTGAGTTTGGTATGGCGTATAATTACCTCCATGTTGCCAATACCCTTTTTTATTATCATTAAACTCTTGACCATGATCACCTGTAATTATAATTAGTGTGTCATCAAGTAATTGTTCACCTTCTAGTTTGGTAATTATTTTTCCAATTTCGGCATCTATAAAATGTAAACTGTTTTTGTATGCGTTATAGAATGCAGTTGGTTCGTAATCATCATCAATAGAAGTATAATCAATTGATTGTAATGATGGTTTAAATTTTATTGGATAGTCTTTAGGGTAATCAAAACCATGCGCAGCATCAAAAAATAAGAAGTCGAAAAAAGGTTGAGTTAGTTTTTTATGATGATTGTTAAGCCATTCATTAGTAATTTCAGAATCTCTTTTACTTGGAGAGTCAGATTTTGAATTTAAGCGTAAATCAGGAATATTTAAAAAAACATTTTTGTTAAACGGAGGGTTCTCTAAAGTAGCGCTCCCAAGAATATCAAATGCATACTCTTGTTGTTTTAATTCATCAATTAAAACAGGTGCAATACCATGATCTGTAAATTGTGTGTTACAAAGTCCACTTATACCATAAAAAAATGTAAATACCCCGTCTGCAGTTGCATTAGAGCCACTATGGTGATTATTGAAAACTTGTGATTTTTTGGATAGTCTATGGATGTTTGGGGTAATAATACTATCCATACAGTCATAACGCCAAGAGTCTATCATTAAAACCAACATGTTTTTTTTATGAGTTTTTGGTACTGTTTTTATTTTTGAAAGTGGATAAATTATTGAATTGTTATTTAGTTTATATAATTGTTCATTTTTCTTTTTTAGGCTGGTATCTACAATATTATATTCAGTTAATAAATCCTCACAAGTTAAAGGAAAATAAAAGGGAAATATTTCTATTGATTGTGTTATAGGTTTGTAAGAACTAGCATCAGACCATGCAAAAGAAACGTGACTAAAACCTAACATTAAAAAAAGTGCCGTATAAAAAGATATGAGATGTTTTTTATTTAGGTACTCACATACCTTTTTAGATGTGCGATGTATAATATATTGTGTGAAAATTAATAATGAAATTAAAGCTAAAGCTTTTATGATATTTATAACACTAAAATGAAATATATCTGTAGCATTCTTTCCAAAAACCATTTTTAAAATAACTGGAGAAATGTGGAATCTAAATTGTGTAAAGATTACGGTGTCTAGTTTTATGATTAAAACAATTAGTGTTGATAGTGTGTAAAATAAGAGATGACTGAGTTCTCGGTTTTTTAATAATCGATAAGATAAAGATCCGATTAGTAGAGGAATTAAAGCAATGCTAAAAAAATGACTGATGAAAGAAAATAGGTAATATGTTTTTGCAAAGGTATATGTAATACTTTCAATATAATTAAAGTATTTAAAAGCTATAAAAAGCAAAATTATACCATTAAATATAAAAGCGATAAAAAGTTGTTTGTAAACACTAGTTTTTACTTCCATTGGGGTAATTTAAAAATAGACTGCAAAACTATATTATAATTTTTACTATTTAAATAATAATTTATAGTTAATTTGTAATTCTCTACAAATAATGTGTAAATAGCAAATGAGAATACTAAAATTAAGCCACTTTTTCCCCAATATACAAAATGCCGATATTGATAATATCATCTCTGCATTTAATGTCTCCAGTGATTATATGGGGAACCCGAAGAGGAATCAAATTAAAAAAGTGTCTTATAAATCATTGACTATAAATGTAAAGGCATTTAAACTCCCTCATTTACTTAATCAAGTAATTTATGGGTATATTAGGCAGTCTAAAGCTAGTAGATCATTTAAATATGCTAATACATTATTAGAGAATAATATTGGTACACCAAAGCCTATAGCTTATATAGAATGTAAAAATTTACTTGGACTACGTAAGAGCTATTACATCAGTGAAAATTTAGAGTATGATTTAACTTATAGAGAATTAGTAACTGATCCTCACTATCCAAGTCACGAAGCTATTTTAAGAGCTTTTACACGTTTTACCTATGATTTACATGAAAAAGGAGTCAACTTCTTAGATCATTCCCCAGGAAACACCTTAATTGTTAAGCGTAAGGTAGGTTATGATTTTTACTTGGTAGATCTGAATAGAATGAAATTTCAAGAGATGTCATTTCATGATAGGATGCAAAATTTTTCACGTCTAACACCTAAAAAAGAAATGGTAGTGGTAATGAGTGATGAGTATGCTAAAATTAGTGGTTTAGATTATGACCGCGTGTATTCAAAAATGTGGCAATTAACAGAAGAATTCCAAGAGAAATTTCACAGAAAGCAGCGTTTGAAAAAACAAATCAAATTCTGGAAAAAGTAATTATTTTTTATAAAGTTTCTTAAGTTCAACATAGCGTCTGTACACATAGTAGGCACTTAAGTATGCTACAGTTATTCCTTTTTTACCGTCCAAAAAACCGCATCTAATAACATAATGATTGATAAAACGGTATAAAGGCTTTAGGCAAAAATGAAATAGTGTAGGCTTTAATTTTTGAATATAAAGCTCTTTTGCTCTTAACGCCGCATAATGAATCATTTTGTCCTTATAGTCTGAATAACTATCAAAGGAATAGTGTTCTAGCTTTTCTGTTAATGTTCCAGTTTTTCCGTTTATATCTAATAGCTCATGTACAAACAACTCTTTTTTGTATTCAACATTGTCTTTTTTAAATAGCCTAAAAACTTTATCTGTTTGCCAGCCACTGAAACGTACTAGTTTCTTTTTGTAAAAAAATTGTCTATAAACTTCAAAAGCAACAGTGTCATCTTGAACATTATTGATAGTTGTATTTATTTCATCTTTTAACTTCTCACTAATTCTTTCATCCGCATCAATAAACAACACCCAGTCATGGTTTGCGTACTTTAAAGCGAAATTTCGTTGGTTTGAAAAATTAACGAATTTATTTTGTATCAGTTTAACGTGTTTGTGTTGTTTGATTTTAGCAACTGTATTGTCTGTACTGTAAGAGTCTACAATAATTATCTCATCAGTAAAACTTAAATTATCAATTAGTGAATCAATGTTTTTATCCTCATTGTAAGTGATTACCAATGCAGATAATTTTGTTGGAGTATTGATTTTAACAGATTGCTTTAGTGAATAGTTAGATAACTTTAATGTGTTAAGCTGTGTTATGTAGTCAACCAAATCATCTTTTATGAACTCTGGACTGAAATGTTGGTATAAAGAAATTGAGTTTTTCTTTAGATCTGATTCAGTTTTATGAGTAAATAGCTCTGGTTTTACATCTTTCAAATGGATGGATTTATGGTAAACACCATCTTCAAAAGTGGCCCATATTTTTTTTTCTATCCAAGGTGAAAATATAATATATGATGGTTTATTTAATGCTTTTGCCATATTAATTGCACCACCATCATTACCAATTATAAAATCGCATTGATTTACTAAAGCAATAAATTCTCTTAAGTTTTTACCTAAAACATCAAAATAAATGCCCTGCTTGGTTTTAGTAGCACAACCTTCATAAATGATTTTAGCATCATGAAGTTGGTTAGGGATATAATTGAATAAAATATTACAGTCTTGTGTTTCAGCAATATAATCTACAATTTTTGACATGTAGTTTAAGGGGTAGGTCTTGTTTTCAGAACTACCAATTATACTAACCATTACGGTTTTTTTAGAAAGGTCAATTTGATGGCTTTTCAAAAGCGTAATTGCATTTTTAGTTTCTTCAGGAGTTACATATAGCTTAGGGAATATTGTGAAGTCTGTTTGAAAACCCAAGGGCTTAAGTAATTGTTGTCTACGTTCAATTGCTAATCCTAAGTTTGATTCTGCATTGTTTTTAGGAGTAATAGGCTCAGAGTAAATGAATTTTGAGTAGTACTTTTTAAACGATATTTTTTGATTTGCCCAACTGAATAATGTAATTAAATTGCTTTCCAATTTTGAATATGCATCAATAACAATATCATACTTTTCAGCCCTGATTGATTTTAAAAAGTTGAATAGTGCTAATTTACTATCCCTGTATTCGTTTTTAAATAGAACGACTTTATCGATAAAAGGATTGTGTTCTACTACTGGTTTGGTATTGGTATTTATCAAATAATGCACCTCATAATTGGGATGTTTTTTCTTAATCAATTCACAGAGAATTGAGCAAGTTAAAACATCGCCAATCATTTTTTGTTGTATGATTAATACCTTCATTTATTAATTTATGGTCAAAGAGTTGTTAATTAAGTTGTTGTTAAACGATTGCAGGTAAGCTTTAGTTTTAAACTCCAACATTTGCATAGTTTTTAGTTCTGTATGAATGAGATTATTTTTTAAAAATAAGTCATTTTTATAGTTATAAAGTTCGATTATTGATGTGCCATCAAAAATAAAATAGTAATCATTTATTATGATATGATACATATCGTTAATAAAATTTATAATCAAATTGGCGTCATTTTTATAACTATTACCGTAACTAATTAGTTTCTTGTCGTAATTAATGTAATCTAGCACACTTGGCAGGATGTCAATTTGTTGTATATTTTTATTAGATATACCTTTAAGATTCTTATTAGATGGGTCAAAAAATAGAATTGGTATTGAATATTCTTGAATAACAGATTTAAAAACACCTTTTTCAGCCGCAGAACAATGATCAGCAGTTATAACAAATAATGTATTGTTATACCAACTTTGTTTTTTTGCATGATTAAAAAAAATTCTAAGAGCATAATCTGTATACCCTACAGTTTCATAAAACTTGGTATTACCTTTATCAAATTTCCCTTGATGTTTTTTAGGCATCGTAAAGGGAACATGGGATGAAATTGTAAAAATACTTGAAAAGAATGGTTCTTGAAATGTAGATAATTGTGCTCCAAAGAAGTCTAAAAACTCCTCATCAAATATTCCCCATTTACCGTCTTGATGATCTGAGCTGTCAAACGGATATTGATCTTTTCCATAATAATTTTCATACCCAGCAATTTCTGCATATTGATCAAAATTCTGACTACCATTAAAGGCGCCATGGAAAAATGATGTGTGATACCCTTCCTTTTTTAAAATTTTAGGAAAGCTGTTTGTTTTATTAAAAGCATAAGTAGAGTTAATATATGGTGTTCCAAAAATATTAGGAATTCCAGAAATTATAGACGGTACTGCATCAATTGAAACACGCCCGTTTGCAAACCCATTTTTAAAATATAATGATTTTGTTATTAACGAGTCTAAGAAAGGGGTATTCCCATTTATAGGATTTGAATAACTTACATTTTCATCTCCAAAACTTTCTAAAATAATAATTACAATGTTTTTTTTATTAAAAGGTAATGAGTCTTTAAAGTTTTTTATTGGAGAATAGAGGTCATTTAATTTTTCTTTTGAAAAATAATTAAGTGACTTTAATTCACTCTTTTTTCCAATAGTTTTTAAAATACAAAATGGTGTGTTTAAGACTATAGGTGTATTTTTAGAAGAAGCATATTTTATGGCATCTACCCTTTGTATGGGTTTTCGTTGTGTGCCACCTCGCCCAATTAGTAAACAACTAGCTAATGCTACTAAAAAAATACTTGTTTGTTTAATTGAGCTTACTTTTGTTACTGTTTGTTCAGATGAAAACTGTTTTTTCGGGATGAACTTAAAAAACACATAGGCAAAAAGAAACCCTAGTAAAAAAACATACCAAAATTGCGCTATAAAAGAAGGGAGTAGCCCTCCAATTTCTTGTCGCATTCCTGACGCTGTTATCAAGCCGTAAGTACTACGTTTCCCAGTAAAACTGTAATAAATAAAATCAACAAAATTAGTGCATAAAAACACAATATTAGATACATAAAATATCCATTTTAAGGTGTTTTGATAGTTTAATGAATATTTGAAATGACCAGGGATTGTATGGCCAATAATGACTAGTATATTTGTGTAAAATATTACTGATAAATCAAACCTGACACCTCCAATAAAGTTTAAAATGGTAACATCTTGAAATGAATTCCATTGAAAAGCTAGAAACAAAATCCTCAATAAACTATATGTAATAGTTAAATAAGTTAATCGTTTTAAAAGTAAATTTAGACTTTGGGTATAGTTATTCATTTATTGTAAATTATACAGCAACATTAAAAGTTCTTAAAGCGTCATTTAAAGATGTTTTTTTATTAGTACTTTCTTTACGTTTTCCAATTATTAAAGCACACGGTACTTGAAATTCTCCCGCAGGAAATTGTTTGGTGTAACTACCAGGGATAACTACAGATCTAGCAGGAATCACTCCTTTTGATTCAACAGGTATATCTCCCGTAACATCAATAATTTTAGTACTCATAGTTAGTACAACGTTGGCTCCTAATACAGCTTCAGTTTCTACACGTACACCTTCAACAACAATACATCTTGACCCAATAAAAGCACCGTCTTCTATGATTACCGGAGCAGCTTGTAAAGGTTCTAGAACGCCACCAATACCAACACCTCCTGATAAATGCACATTTTTACCAATTTGAGCACAACTTCCAACAGTAGCCCAAGTATCTACCATGGTGCCTTCATCAACATAGGCTCCAATATTAACATAACTTGGCATCATGATAACTCCTTTAGACACATAAGCTCCATGACGGGCTATGGCATTTGGAACTACACGAACACCTTTAGCTTCATAATCTCTTTTTAAAGGTATTTTATCATGGTATTCAAAAATTCCAGCTTCTAAAGTTTCCATTTTTTGTATAGGGAAATACAACACTACAGCTTTTTTAACCCATTCATTCACTTGCCATCCATTTGCAGTAGGTTCAGCTACTCTCAGTTCACCACTGTCTAATAAATCAATAACTTTTCTTATAGTATCTTGAGTAGTTTGATTGTCAAGTAATTCTCGGTTGTCCCAAGCTTGTTCTATTATTTGCTGTATGTTCGTCATGATTTCTGAAGTAATTTTTTGGTAAATATAAGGTCTTTCAAGCAAAAAAAAGCACAAATATATTTTTGTACAAATATTAATGGTATTTTTGCAGAAATATGTGTTGTTGTGTTCATCACACAGTGTTATATGGCAAAAATTTTAGCATTAGATTACGGACAAAAACGAACTGGTATAGCGGTTACAGATGATTTGCAAATTATAGCATCTGGGTTAACAACTGTTAATACCAAATTGATTTTTGAGTTTTTAAATACGTATTTTAAAGAAAATGATGTTGAAGTTATTGTTTTAGGAGAACCCAAACAAATGAATTATGAAGCTTCAGAAAGTGAAGTGCTTATCAAGAAATTTATTCAAAAATTCAAGCAAAAGTATCCACAAATGAGTTTAGTTAGAGTAGATGAGCGGTTCACGTCTAAAATGGCTTTTCAGACTATGATTGATAGTGGTCTGAGTAAAAAACAACGCAGAAATAAAGCATTAGTAGATGAAATTAGTGCAACAATAATTTTACAATCGTATTTATACCATAAAAAATAATGATATTACCAGTAATAGCCTACGGTGATCCTGTACTTAGGAAAGTAGCAAAGGAAATTAGTAAAGACCATCCTAAATTAGATGAAATTATAGCAAACATGTGGGAAACACAATACCACGCTCATGGTGTTGGAATTGCTGCTCCACAAGTTGGTTTATCCCTTCGGTTGTTTGTGATTGATGCAAGTCCGTTTGCAGAAGATGAAGGCCTATCTGCTGAAGAACAAGAGGTTCTGAAAAACTTTAAAAAAGTATTTATCAACCCTACAATAATCGAAGAATCAGGGGAAGAATGGGCGTTCAATGAAGGTTGCTTAAGTATTCCGGATGTGCGTGAAGATGTGTTTAGGCAAGAAACGGTAGTTATTGAGTATTTTGATGAAAATTGGAATAAGCACACAGAAACTTTAAATGGATTAGCTGCAAGGGTTGTACAACACGAATATGATCATATAGAAGGGGTGTTGTTTACAGATAAGCTATCACCTTTAAAAAAGCGTTTGATTAAAGGAAAATTAGCGAATATAACTAAAGGAAAAGTACGAGTAGATTATCGTATGAAATTCCCACAATTAAAAAAGAAAAGATAGGATAATAATATGTTGCGAAATTGTATATTCGCATTCAAATTTTAAAATATGAGTTTAGATAAAATCTTAGCAATTTCAGGAAAACCTGGTTTATATGAATTAAAAGCACAAACACGTTCTGGCTTTTTAGCCGAGTCGTTAATTGATGGAAAAAAAATATCAATAGGAATGCGTCATAATGTAAGTGTTTTAAATGAAATAGCTATTTATACATATGCAGAAGAAGTGCCATTAAGAAAGATTTTTAGCACGATAAAAGAAAAAGAAAATGGTGGTGAAACTATAAGTCATAAGGTTTCTAAAAACGAATTAGAAGCGTATTTTTCAGAAGTTTTGCCAGAGTATGATGAAGATCGTGTGTATGCAAGTGATATGAAAAAAGTAATACAATGGTATAACTTATTGCACAAAAGAGGTTTGTTAGATTTTGAAACTGCTGCAGTGACTGAAGAAGAATAAGCATTAGAAAACAATACTAAAAACCTACAACAACCATTGTAGGTTTTTTTATACACAAAAACATAGTCATATGAACTCTAGAGCACAACAATTAGACGCCTTTGATAGATTGTTAACCATTATGGATGAACTAAGAGCAGGTTGCCCTTGGGATAAGACACAAACCATGCAAAGTTTACGTCACTTAACCATAGAGGAGACGTATGAATTGGGAGATGCTATTTTAGATAATGATTTGCAGGAGGTAAAAAAAGAATTAGGCGACTTGCTATTGCATATTGTATTTTATGCCAAAATAGGAAGTGAAACTCAAGACTTTGATATTGCCGATGTGCTTCACACCATATGTGATAAGCTGGTGTATCGTCATCCACATATTTATGCAGATGTTGCTGTTGAAAATGAAGAAGAGGTTAAGCAAAACTGGGAAAAACTAAAGCTGAAAGAAGGCAACAAAAGCGTATTAGAAGGGGTGCCAAGAAGTTTGCCAGCATTAGTAAAAGCCAGTAGAATTCAAGAAAAAGTAGCTGGTGTTGGTTTTGATTGGGAAGCGCCACATCAGGTGTGGGAAAAAGTAGAGGAGGAGCTTAATGAGTTACAGGATGAAGTTAAAATAGGGAATACAAAAGCTATGGAAGATGAATTTGGCGATGTGTTATTTTCATTAATTAACTATGCCAAACATTTGAATATTAATGCAGAAAATGCTTTAGAGCGTACTAACAAAAAGTTTATTAAACGATTTCAGTATCTAGAACAAAAATCAAAAGAATTAGGGAAAAGCTTTGAAGACATGACATTAAAAGAAATGGATGTGTATTGGGAGGAAGCAAAACGCTTATAACAAAAAAGCCTTACATATTGTAAGGCTTTTTTGTTGATGTTTCAAAGGATTTAGCGCTTGATGAATTTTATAGTTCTATCGGTATCATTTATTTTTAAAAAGTAAATACCATTAGACAATGTAGTAACAGACAATCTGTTCTGTTCAGGTGTAATGTGTTGCGTTTTAATTCTCTGACCAATTACATTATAAATGTCAACGGTTATTTGTTTTGTTATATTTTTAACTGTTATATGATTTGTTGCTGGGTTAGGATGTATGGTGATCTCTTGCATTTCATAGTCATTTATACCTAAAGAGTTGCAATCTAAAGGGCTAAGGTTATAGCCTCTGGCATTAAAACGAGCGGTCATAACATCAATATCAGCACAAGTCATACCATAACGTCCTGCTAATACCATATCCATTGCAGCCTGTCTAACTGCAGTGGCTGCTTGTGGTTGATTTGTACTACCGTTGGTCATGCCTAAACCTTCTAAAAATGCGGCGTCTGTTTTTGTTTTTCCAATGATATCATAAATTTCCATTAATACAGTTGCCCAAATTTGTCCATCAGTATGTGGACCACCACCAACTAAGTCGTCAGGGTATATTGCAGTCACGTCAGAACGTCTTCCGTTCCATGTACTATTGCCATCCCATTTGAAAACTTTGTTATACATGTTATGACTTGAGTCCCATGAATTCACACTTCTACTATATGATTGCGCCCAGTAATCACCGCAACCCTCACTTAACCCATTGACTTGTGATAGCCCACCATTGGTTACCCAATCGTGTAAACCATGTCCTAATTCATGTAAAATCACATCAGCACATTCAGCATCATCAATTCCACCTTCTCCAAAGTTTAAAGAGCCACCACCGTAGGTAGATTGGTCTGCGCCGTTGTGAGCATGTGCATCAAAGCGTACCACTCCGCCATTATATAATGATACAAGGGTTATGCCAAGGGTTTCGTTTATATATTTCAAACTCTCATGTAAATGGTAATAGGTGTTAGCTGCCTCAAAACCAGATTGATCTCTAGTAAAATGAAAATCTGGCGAAGCTTGTGAAAATAGCCCTGTATTAGGATTTTGTAATGAAGCTATTTCAGCATAAGGGCCACTTAAATGATATTGTCCTCCAGAAAATTCTATACCTTCTAAAATTACATCGGTTCTTATGGCATCAAAAGCTGAATTGGTTGCATCATTATTGTCTAAATAAGGAGCAGTGTATGTGCTACTGGCAGCAGATAATGGTTCTGGTATAAATACTTTTGCTGTTCCATTGGCACGTCTCATATGGGTACTTTTTTTCGGTTTTTCTTTCTCTTTTTCGTGATGATTATAGTAAAATGCAACATCTTTTGAACTGATAATTTGTCCGTTGTGTGCATCAATAATAGTTTCCCAATAGCCGTTCAATGATGTTGATAGGGTTTTAATACTGTAAGCTAATATTGTATCACCATTAATAGGGTATACGAATAGCTGCTCTTCTTTTTGTGTAATGGTACCTGTAATGTCTAAATGTTTTGCAGTAAGGGCAAGAGCTTCATTTTTTGAAATATTCGGGATGGTATTAATAGTTTCAATATGTTTATTGTAACTATTTGCAACATGACTTACTTTACCTAATGTATTGATGTGTATGGTTAATTCTGCGTTATACACACGTACGTCGTTAACCATTTGGTAATAACGCAAGGTTTCACCAGAAGGACCTTTACGGTTAAAGAGCATCTTAAAGTGATGTTCAGGTTGAATGTCTAGTTGTTTTGAATTATTTTTAATCCATTGTTCAGCAATTTTTTCATTAGTACGTTGTGCAAATACAACTTGCATGCAACAGAATGTAATGATACTTAAATAGCGTAATTGTTGTTTCATATTAGTATAATATATATGTGTATGCTACTAATATAAGTATAAAAACCAAAAAAGCCTTAATTGAGAATCAATTAAGGCTTTTTTGGTTTTATGTGTGAGTTAAATTAGGCTAATGAGCCAGTCATATTAGCGGGTACTACCCATAGGTCGTACTCTTCTTCAGTAACATAACCAAGACGAACAGCTTCATGACGTAAGGTAGTGCCATTTTCATGTGCTGTATTTGCAATTTCTGCGGCCTTATAATATCCAATTTTGGTATTTAATGCAGTAACTAACATTAATGAGTTGTTTAATAACTCTTCAATTCTTGTGTGATTTGGTTCAATACCTTGTGCGCAATTCACATCAAATGATACGCAGGCGTCACCAATTAATTGTGCAGACTGTAATAAGTTTGCAGCCATCATAGGTTTAAATACATTTAACTCGTAATGTCCTTGAGTACCACCAATAGTTACAGCAACATCGTTACCCATAACTTGAGCACACACCATAGTTATAGCTTCTGCTTGAGTTGGATTTACTTTTCCTGGCATAATTGAACTTCCTGGTTCATTAGCTGGTATGATGATCTCTCCAATACCAGAACGAGGTCCTGATGCCATTAATCTGATGTCGTTAGCAATTTTATTTAATGATACAGCTAATTGTTTTAATGCGCCGTGTGTTTCAACAATAGCATCATGAGCTGCTAATGCTTCAAATTTATTTTCAGCAGTAACGAATGGTAACTCAGTAAATTCTGCAATGTATTTTGCTACTAATACATCATAACCTTTTGGGGTGTTTAATCCTGTACCAACTGCAGTTCCTCCTAATGCTAATTCACTTAAGTGTTCAAGCGTGTTTTTTAAGGCTTTTAAACCGTGATTTAATTGTGATACATACCCTGAAAATTCTTGTCCTAATGTTAATGGAGTTGCATCCATTAAGTGTGTACGTCCAATTTTCACAACATCTTTAAAGGCTTCAGATTTTGATTGTAATGTATCTCTAAGTTGTTCAACACCTGGAATGGTAGTTTCTATTATTTTCTTGTAAGCAGCAATATGCATACCAGTAGGGAAAGTATCATTTGATGATTGTGATTTGTTAACATCATCATTTGGTGAAATGACTTTTTCTCCTTCACCAATTACACCACCAGATAATTGTTGTGCTCGGTGAGAAATAACCTCATTACAATTCATGTTTGATTGCGTTCCAGAACCTGTTTGCCATATTACTAATGGAAATTGATCATCGTGTTTACCGTCTAAAATTTCATCACATACTGCAGAAATTAAATCTCTTTTTTCTGTTGATAATACGCCTAAATCACAATTTGTATGTGCTGCAGCTTTTTTCAAGTACGCAAAACCGTATACAACTTCTAAAGGCATAGACGCAGCAGCCCCAATTTTAAAGTTATTTCTTGAGCGTTCAGTTTGTGCTCCCCATAGTTTATCTGAAGGCACTTTTACCTCTCCTATAGTATCTTTTTCAATTCTGTATTTCATGATATTTTTGTTGTGTATTTTAATAAGTAGCGCAAATTTAAGTATTTATTTTAGGACTAAATAGAATTGTTCTTTTTTGTTAATAATTTTGATTTGTGATGCTTGACATTTGAATTATATCCATTATATTTGGCTCGAATTCAAATTTCCGGAAATTATGTTTGATTTTGATCAATACTTAGGTTTTTTAGCATTTTTAACTATTCTAACAATAGGATTTTGGTTGTTAATCTTTTTAGCAACATTTGTAATTCCTTACTGGGTAGGAGGATCTTTAATGGAAAGATTAAAAGAGCTTAAAGAAGAACGAGCTGCTAAAAAATAGTAATAAGGTATTACGACAAAAAAAGAGGGAACTAAATCAGTTCCCTCTTTTTTTGTTTTAAAAGCCACCTTCGCCACCACCATTGTCGTTCTGCTGACGTTGAGGTCTTTTTTTCTTTTGATTTAGTCTGTAAGTAAAGTTCAAACGTATTTGACGTTCACGCCATTGGAATTCACTATAACTATTGGTAACTCCATCAATATAAGTGTCGGAAATTCGCTTTCTAGAATTGAATAAGTCACTCACATTTAATGATAATGTCCCTTTGTCTTTTAAGATGTCTTTACTAAAGGCCAAATTAACACTTGCCACGCCTTTTCTCTTGCTTTGAAAGTTGTCTTGTGGACCTCTGTAATTTAATGAGGTTTGCCAATCAATTTTTGCAGGAAGTTGCACTCTTGAATTTAAACGTGTTGACCAGCTATTGGTTTCTGAATCTGGAATGATGTTTTTTCCGTCAGAAGTAATTCTAAAAAAGTTAAAATTACTATTTAGTTTCCACCATTTAAACGGTGAGTAATTGAAGGAGAATTCTATTCCGAATCTATCTTCAGAAGCGATGTTTCTTGGTGTTGTTCTTGTAATTGTAGGGTCAATTGGGTCAGCAGCTCTCACAAATTGGAATACATCTGTAGCGTAATTGTAATATGCAGATGTGCTGAATGTTAATTTATCCCATTTTTTCAAATAGCCTAAATCAACTCCGTTAGAATATGCTGGGTCTAAATCTGGGTTACCCTGAAAAATATTATTCTCACTAGCTCTTGAAGGGAAGGGGTTAATAAACCACGATCTTGGACGTCTCACACGTCTGTTATAGCCTAAAGTTAAGCTTTCGTCATCACTAAGTTCATAGGCCAAGTTTAGTGTAGGGAACAATTCTGTATAACGTTTATCAGCGTCTAAATCAGTTCCGAATACTTTTACAGTAATATTAGAAATTTCCATACGCAACCCAAAAAGGGCTGAGAATTTTCCAAACTTGTTTCCGTATTGTGAATACAAGGCATGTACATGTTCATCATATATGAATAGGTTAGAGACATTGTCATCTATTTCAAATTCTCCTGGATTAGAAATTGGATCTGTTTCACGTTTTAGAACATAATCTGTTTCTTGATTACTCATATTACTCCTGAATCCTGCTTCAAATTGGGCGTTTTCTCCAATAGGCAGGACATAATCTCCTTGAATTAAAAAACGTTCTTGATCTTCAAGATTAAATGTTTTTTCACTGGCGTCATGGCTAACTGTGGGATAGGTTTGTGTGCCAGTTATTGTAGCCAATTCGTCATCATTAGAATCTTCGTATCTAAAATCGAAGGTTAATTTATGTCCTGATGTTTTGAATTTTTGAGTAAAGTTTAAGTTAAATTCAAGTTGTTTATCAGCTTCATCTTCTAATTCATTTCTGGTTTTTCGTGCTTCAACAGTGTTGTTGGTATTTTCTGTATTGGTGCGTATACCTGTGTTTGTTGTTCTGTCAGAATCTCTGTAAAGAACACTTCCTGTTAGTGAGGCATTGTCAGTAATAAAGTACTCCATTCCAAAACGAGAGTTGAAGTTTTTTCGTTCTCTATCATAAGTTCTGTTTTCAATTTGAAAGCGTTCATTAGGAGCGTTTTGCAAATATTCATTTTTAAAATACGCATTTCCAGGGGCGTCATTATAATTGTAGCCTATGGTAGAAAAGAAATTAGCTTTTTTGGTTCTGTAATTGAGGTTTGTTGATGCGCCATAGTTTGTAGGTATACCTGTGTTTAAGGTAAAAGAACCGTTAAAACCTAAGGCCTTACCTTTACGTAGTATGATATTTAAAATTCCAGCGGTACCTTCGGCATCATAACGTGCAGAGGGTGATGTGATTACTTCTACTTTTTGTATGGCGTCTGCAGGCAGTTGTTTAAGTGCATCGGTACCACTTGCAAATGTTGACGGCTTTCCGTTTATTAATATACGTACATTCTCGTTACCTCTTAAAGATACCGCTCCTTCAATATCAACAGTAACTGACGGTACATTGGCTAGGACATCTTCTGCTGTCCCCCCTTTTACAGTCATGTCTTTCCCAACATTATAGATTTTTTTATCCAACCTAATTTCTACAGTACTTTTTTCGGCAATAATTTCTACAGCTTCAAGATTATTAGCATCTGTAGCTAGTGAAATAGTACCTAAATCAAGGTGTGCGGTAATGGAGGTGTTTTTGTATACTGCGGGTTTAAATCCTAAAAATTCAATAGAGATGTCATAAACCCCTTCAGAAGCTTTAATCAAAAAACTTCCGTTTTGAGTTGTGATACCTCCGGTAGTTTTACCTGTTGAGTTATTTGTTAATACTATAGTTGCGTATTCTAAGGGTTGATTGGTTTCCTGATCTACAACTATTCCATTAATCTTAAATTCTTTTTGTTGTGCAAACACAATTGTGGAAAAAAGAACTAGGGCACTAATGGTTAGGTAAAACCTAATTTGGTGTTTCATAATAAAGACGTCTAATTAGAAACACCAAATTTACGAATACATATGCTGAGGTTAGTTAAATATGTGTTAAAGCTAAATGCTTAAATTATGCTTAAAATGTTTTCAGGTGGTCTACCTACAACAGCTTTGTTGCCATTAATAACTATAGGACGTTCAATTAATTTAGGATTATTAACCATAGCGGCAATAATTTCTGTATCAGTCATAATTTTACCCTTGAAGTTATCTTTCCAAATGGCTTCATTTTTTCGTACAAGTTCAATAGGTGAGATGCCAAGTAAAGTAATGATACGTTTTAATTCATCAATAGTTGGTGGAGTATCTAAGTACTTAACAATTTCAAATTCTTTTCCTGAGTTTTCTAATAATTCTACGCCGCATCTGGATTTACTGCAACGATTATTGTGGAATATTTTTATCATGTTATATGGTGTTAGTGTCTGTTTCTTGTTGTCCCATTGCCATAAGGTAAGCCTTTAAAAAGCTGTCAATTTTTCCATTCATGACTGCATCAACATTTCCTGTTTCATGAGCAGTTCTAACATCTTTTACAAGTTTATAAGGATGCATGACGTAGTTTCGTATTTGGCTACCCCATTCAATTTTCATTTTACTGTCTTCAATAGAGGTACGTGCTTCTTGTTGTTTTTTTAGTTCAATTTCATATAATTGAGATTTTAACATTTGCATGGCACGTGTTCTGTTGTCTTGTTGAGAGCGTGTTTCTGAACATGAAATTTGAATCCCTGATGGTTTGTGTGTTAATTGTACTTTGGTTTCAACTTTATTAACGTTTTGTCCTCCAGCACCGCTAGAACGGGATGTGACAATTTCTATATCTGCGGGATTAATATTTACTTCAATAGTATCATCAACAGATGGATACACATACACAGAAGCAAATGATGTGTGTCTTTTGGCATTACTATCAAACGGAGAAATACGTACCAATCTGTGTACACCGTTTTCGCCTTTTAACCACCCAAAGGCAAAGTCGCCTTCAATTTCTATAGTTACAGTTTTTACGCCTGCAACATCGCCTGCTTGGTAGTTTAATTCTTTAGTTTTAAAGCCTTGATCTTCACAATACATCAGGTACATGCGCAATAACATTTCTGCCCAATCACAGCTTTCAGTTCCACCTGCACCAGCAGTTATTTGTAACACAGCACTTAGAGAGTCACCTTCTTCAGAAAGCATGTTTTTAAACTCTAAGTCTTCTAATTGCGTATTGATTTTTGAGTACAACTCTGTAACTTCAGTTTCATCAACTTCCCCTTCATTATAAAACTCAATGAGTATTTGAAGTTCATCAATTAAATTTGAAGCCGTGTTAAAATCAGATACCCATTTTTTCTGAACTCTCAATTCTTTCATGACCAACTCAGCTTCTTTGGGATTGTTCCAGAAATTAGGGTCAAAAGTTTTTTCTTCTTGGTTGGCTATTTCAATTTTTTTAGCCTCAATATTAAGATATCTTCTCAGGGCATTTAAGCGTTCAATAATGTCTTTATTTTGTTCTGATGATATCATATAATTGTTTACTTTTATTCCACAAAAATAGAATTTTTAACGTTCAATATGGAAATAAATTTAATAAGTGATACTGTAACACGTCCGTCTAAAGATATGTTGGCTCAAATGATGGCTGCAACAGTTGGAGATGATGTGTTTGGAGATGATCCTACAGTAAATGCGCTACAAGATAAAGTTGCTAAATTATTTGGTATGGAAGCTGCGTTGTTTTTCCCTTCTGGGACAATGGCTAATCAAGCAGCTATTAAATTACATACACAACCTGGAGATAAAATGTATTGCGACAAATTTGCGCATGTGTATAATTTTGAAGGCGGTGGTGCCGCGTTTAATTCAGGCGTAACGTGTAGTTTGCTTGATGGCGACAGAGGTATGTTTACAGCTGCACAACTGGAAGATGCAATAACACCTAAAGATAACATACACTTAGCGTTATCTAGTTTAGTGTGCATTGAAAATACAACAAACAAAGGAGGGGGCGCTTGTTGGGACTTTAAAGAATTACAAAAAATACGAGCAGTTTGCGATGCTCATAATTTAAGTTTTCATTTAGATGGAGCCCGATTATTTAATGCGTTAGTAGTAAATGGAGAAACCCCACAGCAATACGGACAGTTGTTTGATACAATTTCGATATGTTTATCAAAAGGACTTGGAGCTCCGGTAGGATCGGTATTGATAGGCAGTAAAGCTGATATGGAAAAAGCGTTACGTATTAGAAAATTATTTGGAGGTGGAATGCGTCAAGCTGGATATTTAGCTCAAGCGGCTATCTATGCGTTAGATAATAATGTACAGCGCTTAGCTAATGATCATCAAAAAGCTAAAGAATTAGGAGAGGTGCTAACTAATTGTACTTTTGTAAGTAAGGTGGAACCTATAGAAACTAATATTGTTATTTTTTACCTTACTGATGATATTAATGAAGATGACTTTATTGCAAAAATGAAAACCCATAACATATTATTAATTAGTATGGGTGGTGGTAAATTACGTATGGTGACTCATCTAAATTATACTAACGACATGCATGAAGCTTGTATGCAGGTGTTGAAATCGTTTGATTAAAAGTAACTACTAAGGGCTGCTAAATGTAGCCCTTAGTGTTTTAAAACATATTATCCATGCCAGGAATATTTGGCATGCCTTCTTTGGCAACAGCTCCGAGTTCAGTTTCGTTAACTTCTGTAGCCTTTTTAATAGCTTTGTTAAGTGTTAAGATTAAATAATCTTCTAATTGTTCTTTGTCTTCTAATAAAGTATCGTCAATTGTAATATTTTTTATTTCTCTGTTGGCAGTAAGAGTAATCTGTAATAAATTATCTGAACTACTTTCGTCTATTAACACTGTGTTTAAGCGTTGTTTTGTAGCTTCTACTTTAGCTTGGGTTTCTTTTAGTTTCCCCATCATGCCCATTAAATCTCCAAACATTTTTAGTCGTTTTTAGTATTAGTAAATAGTTTTTGTATTTTTAAAGGTCGAAAATACTAAATAAAATGATAAAAAAACTTTCAGTCCTTATTCTTACGCTTATTTTTGCAACCGCTTGTAAAAAAGATAAGCCCATGACAATTACAGATACAATTCTTGCACCTACAGCAGAAAAGAAACCAAAAACTCTGGAAATACATAATGATGTTAGAGTTGATAATTACTATTGGTTAAATGAAAAGGACAATGAAGAGGTAATAGACTATCTTGAAAGAGAGAATGACTATTACAATAAAATGACTGCAGATACTAAAGAACTTCAAAAGTCATTGTTTGAAGAAATGAAAAGCAGAATTAAGGAAGATGATTCTTCTGTGCCATATAAGTATAATGGGTATTGGTATATTACAAAGTATGAAACAGGTAAAAACTACCCTATTTATACAAGAAAAAAAGATTCTCTAACTGCAGAAGAGGAAGTGTTGTTTGATTGTAATAAAATGGCAGAAGGGCAATCTTATTTCAACTTAAATGGTATTAACGTGAGTCCGGATAACAAATTTGTAGCATTTGGAGTTGATACTATTAGTAGACGTCAGTATGTAATTCAAATTAAAAACATTGCAACTGGAGAGGTGCTGCCATATAAAATAGAGAATACTACCGGAGGTTCTACTTGGGCCAACGATAATATGACTTTGTTTTACACCAGAAAAGATGATGAAACCTTACGTTCGGATAGAATTTTTAAGCACTTTTTAAATGATAATCCAAAAAATGATAAGGAAATCTATAATGAAAAAGACGACACATTTAGCACATTTGTGTATAAGTCAAAATCAAAAAAATATATCATTATCGGGTCAAGCAGTACTTTAACTAGTGAGTATAGAATATTAAATGCGAACACTCCAGATGGTGATTTTAAAGTATTCCAACCAAGAGAGCGAGGGTTAGAATATGATATTGCACATTTTGACGATAAATTCTATATCGTTACAAATAAAGATAAAGCTACCAACTTTAAATTGATGGTGACTTCAGAGGATAGCACTAGTCAAGAGAATTGGAAAGATTTCATTCCGCATAGAGCAGATGTGCTGTTAGAAGATATAGAAATTTTTAAAGATTATTTAGTAGTTAGTGAACGTCAAAATGGGTTGTCAAAACTAAAAATATCACGCTGGGATGGTACGGCATCATATTACTTGCCGTTTGACAGTGAAACCTATTCTGCGTATACCTCTGTAAATGTAGATTTTGATACAGACATATTACGTTACGGTTATAACTCTTTTACAACACCGTCTTCAATTATAGATTTCAATATGAAAACTAAAGAAAAAGAGGTGAAAAAGGAGCAAGAGGTTTTAGGCGGTAAATTTGATAAAAACAACTATACATCAGAACGTATCTGGGCTACAGCGAGAGACGGACAAAAAATTGCGATTTCTTTAGTGTATAGAAAAGACACTAAGTTAACTGAAAACACACCGTTATTGCAGTATGCTTATGGATCTTACGGATATACAATTCCTGATAGCTTTAGCACCACACGTTTGAGTTTATTGGATAGAGGGTTTGTGTACGCAATTGCTCATATTAGAGGAAGCGAATATTTAGGAAGACAGTGGTATGAAGATGGTAAACTGTATAACAAGATGAATACGTTTACAGACTTTGTTGATTGCTCTAAACATTTAATAAAAGAAAAATATACCTCAGCTGATCATCTATATGCTATGGGAGGTAGTGCAGGAGGACTGTTAATGGGAGCAGTGATGAATATTAGTCCAGAAACCTATAATGGTGTTGTAGCTGCAGTTCCTTTTGTTGATGTAGTAACAACAATGTTAGACGATTCAATTCCGTTAACAACAGGAGAATATGACGAGTGGGGTAATCCAAATGAAAAAGGCTATTATGATTATATGAAATCATATTCACCTTATGATAATGTGAAAGCACAAAACTACCCGAATACACTTATATTAACAGGTTTTCACGATTCACAAGTGCAATATTTTGAACCAGCAAAATGGACGGCTAAACTAAGAGAGTTAAAAACAGATGATAACTTGTTATTGTTTAAATGTGATATGGATTCTGGTCACGGTGGAGCATCAGGACGATTTGAAGCGTTAAAAGAAGTTGCAGAAGAATATGCCTTTATGTTAACTTTAGAAGGTATAAAGGAGTAAAAAAAAATGACTATCTTTGCCGGGTTAATTTATTAACATTTAGGTAAATCATACCAATAGAAATACCATTTATGAAAGAAGACATTCAAGCATATAACAGTGTTTTAGATTTAGTAGGAAACACACCATTAATACAACTTGATACCATTACTCAAAAGCTAAAAGGAAATTTTTACGCAAAAGTAGAGGCTTTTAATCCTGGTCACTCATCCAAAGACAGAATTGCCTTATATATTTTAGAGCAAGCTGAAAAGAAAGGACTTATAAAGCCTGGAGATACAATTATAGAAACTACTTCTGGTAATACAGGGTTTAGTATTGCAATGGTAAGTATCATTAAAGGCTATGAGTGTATTTTAGCAGTAAGCTCTAAGTCTTCACCAGATAAGATAGATATGTTGCGTACAATGGGTGCAAAAGTATATGTGTGTCCAGCAAATGTTAGTGCTGATGATCCAAGATCTTACTATGAAGTTGCCAAGCGTTTACATAAAGAAATTAAAGGTTCTGTATATATAAATCAGTATTTTAACGAGTTAAATATAGACGCACATTACCACTCAACTGGTCCAGAAATTTGGAGCCAAACTAATGGTAAAATCACACATTTGGTAGCGTGTAGCGGAACTGGAGGGACTATTTCTGGAACAGCAAAATATTTAAAAGAACAAAATCCTGAAATTCAAGTTTTAGGAGTTGATGCTTTCGGATCTGTTTTAAAAAGTTTCCATGAAACCAGAGAATTTGATAAAAGTGAAATTTACCCGTACAGAATTGAAGGTTTAGGTAAAAACCTAATTCCTTCGGCTACAGATTTTGATGCTATTGATGAATTCATTAAAGTAACCGATCAAGAAAGTGCACATACTGCTAGAGAGCTGGCAAAAACGGAAGGGTTATTTGTAGGGTATACTAGTGGTGCGGCTATGCAAGCAGTAAAGCAATATGCTGAACAAGGAAAATTTGATGAGAATAGTAACATAGTAGTAATTTTTCCTGATCATGGTTCGCGTTATATGAGTAAAATATATAATGATCAATGGATGGATGATCAAGGGTTTTTCGATTCTGTTCAAGAAGAGGATCCGAAAAAAATTGAATACGTCAAATAATAATAAGCGTTATTATTACGTTAAAAAGAGCGTTGGTTATTAGCCAACGCTTTTTTTGTTGGTGAAAATATTATGATAAAAGGGTTTATTTAATTATTTTCGCCGTTGTAAAATCTAAAATTGATAGAATGAGAGATTTATTTGATAAAATCTATAAAGATAAAGGACCTCTAGGTAAATGGGCAGAACAGGCAGAAGGATATTTCGTTTTTCCTAAATTGGAAGGAGAAATTTCTAACAGAATGAAGTTTCAAGGAAAAGAGGTAGTGACGTGGAGTATCAATGATTATTTAGGTCTTGCAAATCACCCAGAAGTAAGAAAAGTAGATGCTGAAGCTGGTATCAAATACGGATCGGCATACCCAATGGGAGCAAGAATGATGTCTGGACATACAGATTTACATGAGCAATTACAAGATGAATTAGCAGAATTCGTTCAAAAAGAAGCAGCGTATTTGGTTAATTTTGGTTACCAAGGTATGGTATCTGCAATTGACTCTTTAGTAGCTAAAGATGATATTATTGTTTATGATGTTGATGCACATGCATGTATTATAGATGGTGTTCGTTTGCATATGGGTAAACGTTTCACATATAAACACAATGATGTCGAAAGTATTGAGAAAAACTTAAGTAGAGCTACTAAACTTGCTGAAAAAACTGGTGGAGGAATCTTGTTAATTTCTGAAGGAGTGTTCGGAATGAGAGGAGAGCAAGGTAAATTAAAAGAAATTATTGCTTTAAAAGAAAAGTATAATTTCCGTTTGTTAGTTGATGACGCTCATGGTTTCGGAACTCTTGGTAAAACAGGTGCTGGAACTGGGGAAGAGCAAGGATGTCAAGATGGTATTGATGTGTATTTCGCTACATTCGCAAAGTCAATGGCAAGTACAGGAGCATTTTTTGCTGCAGATCAAGAAATCATTGATTTTATGAAATACAACATGCGTTCACAAATGTTTGCAAAATCATTACAGATGCAATTAGTTGTAGGAGCATTAAAGCGTTTAGATATGTTGCGTTCAATGCCAGAACTGAAAGAGAAGTTATGGGATAACGTAAGAGCTTTACAAGGAGGATTACGTGAAAGAGGGTTTGATTTAGGAACTACCGAAACATGTATTACTCCTGTATATTTAAAAGGAAGTATTCCAGAAGCAATGGCTTTAGTTAAAGATTTAAGAGAAAACTTTGGAGTATTCTGTTCAATAGTAGTATATCCTGTAATACCAAAAGGATTGATATTATTACGTCTAATTCCTACTGCAACACATACTAAAGACGATATAGAAACTACTCTAAATGCGTTTTCAGGTATTAGAGAACGTTTAGAAAATGGTACTTATAAACGTTTATCTGCAGCAGTTTCTGCGGCAATGGGTGAATAAGTTACCATATGATTTTATAAAAAAAGGCTTTGGTGAAAATCAAAGCTTTTTTTATGGAAAATAGGCTGATGTAAATGATAAAATAATAGCTAATCTCAAGAAGAAATTATTTAGTTTTGTAAAGATTTATAAGAACATATTATATGCCAAGAAGAGAACGAAATAAGTTTGTGAAAAAAGGACAATTCATTGAGATTTTAATTGAAGATTACGCCTTTGGAGGTAAAGGAATTGGTCGTATAAGAAATGAAGAGGGAGAGTTTGTAGTTTTTGTGCCTAATACATTACCAGGGCAATTGGTAAAAGCACAGGTTAAAAAAACTAGTAAACGTTATGCTGAGTGTAAATTAGAAGAAGTGCTGCAGTATTCTAAAGATGAAGTTGATGTGCCTTACCAACTAATCCCTGGTGCACCATATATCAAATTACCAATTGATTTGCAGCATCAATATAAAAAAGAGAGTACACTTCAATTATTTAAACGTATTGGTAAAGTTGACGATATAGAAGACAAATTTGATGTGTTTATTTCATCACCTTCTGTATACCATTATCGTAATAAAATGGAATATGGGTTTTCTGCCATACGATATGATCAAGACTTAAAAACCGATGTAGATGAGTTTGCTTTGGGGTTCAAAAAAAGAGGGACGTGGTGGTGTGCAGAAAATTTAGATAAAGATTCTGGGTTGTTTGATAAAGAAGTGGAAGATAACTTGAAAATTATTCGTGAATTCTGTGAACAAACAGGTTTAACTTCTTGGCATGCTCCTAAGCGAGAAGGATTCTTTCGTTTTTTAGTTGTAAGAAAGTCTATTGAAAGTAATGAGCTGTTATTTAATTTAGTGACAACGTCATATGATTTGCCAAAATTTGATATGGATGGTTTTGTGACTTTATTTAAAACATTATTCGGAAATCGTTTAGCAGGAATTATACACTCAGTAAATGATGAAGTTGGGGACCGAACTTTAGCTACTGCAGGAACATCTAGATTAGTATACGGTAAAGAGAAAATTGTAGAGAATTTATTAGGGTTGAACTTTGAAATAAGTATGAAAAGTTTCTTTCAAACGAATCCTAAATCTGCAGAAAAATTGTATGATAAAGTTGTTGAATACGTTTTAGAGCAACAAGATACTGTGGATGGTAAAGTGGTGATGGATTTATTTTGCGGTACAGGAACTATAGGACAAATTGTAGCTTCACGTAGTAATAATGCTAAAATTGTTGGGGTAGATATTGTTGCTTCGTCAATTGCAGATGCTAAAGAAAACGCTAAGCGAAACAATATAGATGGTGTGCAATTTTTCACAGCCGATGTCGGGAAGTTTTTATTAGAACATCCAGAGTATAATAAAAAAATAGAAACTATAATTTTAGACCCTGCAAGAGCAGGTATAGCTCCTAAAACCTTGCGTAAAGTGATTAGGTTAGGGGCAAAGCGTATGGTGTATGTGTCATGTAATCCGGCCACCCAAGCAAGAGATACTGAACAGTTGATAGAAGCGGGGTATGAACTGAAAAAAATAAGTATGGTAGATCAATTTCCACATACAGCACATATAGAAACCATAGCATTATTTGAAAAATAGTTTGAGGTATAAAACTCATTTATAAGGACTTAAAAAAAAGCGATAAAAAAACTTTAAAAAATGCTTTTATTATTGAAAAAACGTCCTATATTTGCACTCGCAATCAACAAATAGTTGATGAGACACTCAGGAGAAATGGCAGAGTGGTCGAATGCGGCAGTCTTGAAAACTGTTGACTGTAACAGGTCCGGGGGTTCGAATCCCTCTTTCTCCGCAAGTAAAACGCTTCATCTTTAGATGTGGCGTTTTTTCGTTATATACATATTTTTGTTTGTAAAAAATATTAATAAACTTAATATGTAATAGTGCTTAATTGGGCTAATTGAAAGTTATTTATGAAATTATCATGATAGAATATCTTGTATTAATTATCGTTGGTTTTATAGCTGGTTTTGTGAATACAATAGCAGGAGGAGGAACCTTATTGTCAATGCCTATGCTAATATTTATGGGCTTACCACCAAGTGTTGCTAACGGAACTAATCGTGTGGCTATTTTAATACAAACTGCAATTGGGGTAAAAGGTTTTCATAGTAAAGGGGTATCAACATTTCCGTTTAGTGTTTATCTAGGTGTTTCAGCCTTATTTGGGTCGCTTATTGGGGCTCAAATTGCAGCTGATATAAAAGGTGATACCTTTAATAAAATTTTGGCAGCAATAATGGTGATTGTTGTTGTCTTGATGTTTATTAAACCAAAGGCATCATTGTCTGAGTTTTCAGAAAGATTGACAGGAAAATATCTTTACATTTCTATTGTAATTTTTTTCTTTTTAGGAATATATGGTGGCTTTATTAATGCTGGTATAGGTTTTATGATGTTGTTAGTATTGCCTTACATAAACAGATTGTCATTAGTGAAATCAAACGCCACTAAAGTAGCAGTAGTGTGTTTGTATACCGTTGGAGCAGTTGTGATGTTTGCTTTGAATGATAAAATAAATTGGAAATATGGTTTAATTTTGGCAATAGGTAATGCCTCTGGAGCATGGATATCTAGCCGTTGGTCTGTAGATAAAGGAGATAAAATGGTGAAGCGATTTGTGATGCTTATGATTACTATTTTATCTATTAAATTATGGTTTTATTAGTTGTAAGTGTTGCATATGATTATGAAAATATTAGAATGAGAGATTATACTCTTTTATGAGATTTGCTAAGAGTATATGTGATATAAGACAAAAGCCTACTTTTCAGTAGGCTTTTGTTGTTCATTAACTGTGATGATAATTTCATTACCATCGTCATTTAAATCCATAAATATAGCATCACCTTCTTTGATTTTTGAGGTGATGATTTGTTCTGCAAGAGCATCTTCAATATACTTTTGAATAGCTCTGTTTAGAGGTCTTGCACCATATTTTTTATCGAATCCTTTTTCTGCAATAAAATCTTTTGCTTTTTCACTCAAGCTTAAATTGTAGTTAAGGTTGCTAATTCTACGATATAGTTTCTCTAATTCAATATCGATAATTTGATGAATATGCTCACGCTCTAAGGCATTAAACACAATAACATCATCTACACGATTTAAGAACTCAGGGGCAAAAGCCTTTTTTAGAGCATTTTCAATAACTCCTTTTGCAGCTTCATCGGCTTGATCAGCTCTTGCTTTTGTTCCAAAACCGACACCACTTCCAAAGTCTTGTAAACGTCTTGCGCCTACATTTGATGTCATTATTAATATGGTATTTCTAAAATCAATTTTCCTACCTAATGAATCAGTTAAATGCCCATCATCTAAAACCTGTAATAGCATGTTAAACACATCTGGATGTGCTTTTTCTATTTCGTCTAGAAGTACAACAGAGTAGGGTTTACGTCTAACTTTTTCAGTTAATTGTCCGCCTTCTTCATAGCCAACATATCCAGGAGGAGCACCAACCAAACGAGATACAGTGAATTTCTCCATATATTCACTCATATCCAATCTAATTAATGAGTCGTTAGAATCAAAAAGTTCTTTGGAAAGTACTTTGGCAAGTTGGGTTTTACCAACTCCTGTAGATCCAAGAAAAATAAACGATCCAATTGGCTTGTTAGGGTCTTTAAGTCCTATTCTGTTACGTTGAATGGCTTTCACTATTTTTGCGACAGCGGCGTCTTGACCAATTACTTTCCCTTTTATAAGGTTTGGTAATTCAGCAAGTTTGTTGGTTTCGTTTTGTGCAACTCTATTTACAGGAATCCCTGTCATCATTGACACTACATCGGCAACATTTTCTTCTGTTACGGTTTCTTTGTGTGATTTAGTGTCTTCTTCCCATTTTTCTTGTGCTATTTCAAGTTCTCGCTCTAATTTTTTCTCATCATCACGTAGCTTTGCAGCTTCTTCATATTTTTGTTTTTTAACGGCTAATACCTTAAGGCCTTTGATGTCTTCTAATTTCTTTTCTAGTTCAATGATTTGTTTAGGAACATCAATATTTGTGATATGAATACGTGAGCCAGCTTCATCTAAAGCGTCAATGGCTTTATCTGGTAAAAAACGATCCATCATATATCTGTTAGTGAGTTTTACGCAGGCCTCAATTGCTTCATCAGTATAAGTTACATGATGATGATCTTCATATTTACCTTTAACATTGTGTAGAATTTCAATAGTTTCCTCAATGTTTGTTGGTTCAATAATTATTTTCTGAAAACGACGTTCTAAGGCGCCATCTTTTTCTATAGACTGTCTGTATTCATCAAGAGTTGTTGCTCCAATACATTGAATTTCTCCACGCGCTAAAGCTGGCTTAAACATATTTGACGCATCTAAAGATCCTGTGGCCCCTCCAGCCCCTACGATGGTATGAATTTCATCAATGAATAAAATAACATCGTCATTTTTTTCAAGCTCATTCATTAGGGCTTTCATACGCTCTTCAAATTGCCCACGGTATTTTGTCCCTGCTACTAAACTTGCTAAATCTAAAGTCACTACACGTTTTCCAAACAGAATACGTGATACTTTTCGCTTTACAATTCTAAGCGCTAAGCCTTCAGCAATTGCAGATTTACCAACTCCAGGTTCACCAATTAGTAGCGGATTATTTTTTTTACGTCTACTTAATATTTGTGATACACGTTCAATTTCTTTACTTCGGCCAACAACAGGGTCAAGCTTCCCGTTTTCTGCCATGGCAGTTAAATCTCTACCAAAGTTGTCAAGAACAGGTGTGTTTGATTTCTTAGATCCTTTGCTAGTGCTACCAGAAGTAAACGGATTTTCTTTAGGATTATCACTACTTAATCCTTCATCATCAGGAAACGACTCAGCTCTAGGTAAGTCGTCATGCTGTATGTCTTCTATATTATTTTGATCGTTTGAGTTCATAGTTTTAAAATGTTCTTTTACATTGTCATACGACACTTTTAGTTTATTTAAAAGTTTTGTTGTTGGGTCGTTATCATTTCTTAAAACACACAGTAATAAATGCGCTGTATTGATAGACGTGTTTTTAAACAGTTTAGCTTCTAAAAATGTTGTTTTTAGAGCACGTTCTGCTTGTCGAGTTAAATGTAAGTTTTTCTTTTCGTTGCTTTTTTCAAAGGATATGTTTGGATTTGCAGGACTCAGAGTTTCTACTTTTTTTCTCAGATGTTCTAAATCTATACTTAAAAGATCTAATATTTCAATAGCTTTTCCGCTGCCGTCTCGCAAAATACCAAGCATTAAGTGTTCAGTGCCAATAAAGTCATGCCCTAAACGTAAGGCTTCTTCTTTACTGTACCCAATAACATCTTTTACCCTTGGTGTGAAATTATCATCCATATGTTTCGTAAACTATCTTATAAATTTATTAAAATTTAGTTGTTTTTAGAGCGGTATGAGCTATAAAAAACCAACTAACCTTGCTAAGTGACAAAATAAAGATAGAATATCAAAAGAAAATGGATGAAATTTATCAACTTTTTAACTCTTGAAAGTTGTTAATAAATTCAGTTGAAAACCACATGAAAGATGCTTAAATATTAGATTAAAATTGTGTATATTGGCTCGTTGTTAAAAATAAATTTTAGTACATGATAGACGGAGATAAACTGATACCAATTAATATTGAGGATGAAATGAAATCAGCTTACATTGATTATTCAATGTC
>JBMYYK010000027.1:0-30109 GCA_049609325.1 Flavobacteriaceae bacterium
GGTTTTCTATATCCTCTTTTCTTATATGTAGCCATAATCTTTATTGTATGTCGAGCAAAAATATAATTTTTCTTTAAATATTAACGCTAATGTTTTGATATTTTTCAATAATTTGCAGACCGCTTATTTATTCAACTACAGAAGCCTTTTTACACCATGATTTTGCAACGCATTTCTTTATTAAATTACAAGAATTTAGAATCTGTTTCTTTTGATTTTAATAGTAAAATTAATTGCTTCACAGGAATGAATGGCGTTGGTAAAACTAATGTTCTTGATGCTATTTATCATTTGTCTTACGGGAAAAGTTATTTCAACCCCGTAGCCACTCAAAATATCAAACATGGCACCGATTTTTTTGTTATTGATGGCGAATATTTAAAAGACGACAGACATGAAAAAATAATTGTAAGCTTAAAAAAACAACAGAAAAAAGTCATAAAACGTAACGGAAAAAATTACGAGCGTTTTTCTGACCATGTTGGTTTTTTACCTTTGGTTATTATTTCTCCAGCAGATAGCGATTTAATTAGCGAAGGCAGTGATACTCGCAGAAAATTTATAGATAGCATCATATCACAGTCAAATAAAACCTACTTAACCACCTTAATTAAATACAATAAAACGCTCACACAACGTAACTCGTTGCTAAAGTATTTTGCGTCTAACAACACATTTAACGCCGATACTTTAGCTATTTATAATGAACAACTGGCAGAATTTGGTCAAATTATTTACGAGATTCGCGAAGACTTTATTAAAGTATTTACGGACATTTTTTTAGACAGATACCGTGCACTTAGTAATCATAACGAGGAGGTCTCGCTACATTATAAAAGTCAATTGCATGAATCTCCTTTAACAGAATTGCTTTCAAACAGTTTACAAAAAGACAAGGTATTACAATACACCTCAACTGGTATACATAAAGACGATTTAACGTTTAATATATCCGATTATCCTATTAAAAAATTTGGGAGTCAAGGGCAGCAAAAATCCTATTTAATTGCTTTAAAATTAGCTCAATTTGACTTTTTAAAACAACAAGCAGGAATAAAACCTATTTTACTACTTGATGATATTTTTGATAAATTAGATGAAAACAGAGTGAGTCAGTTAGTATCTTTAGTTAATCAAGATGAGTTTGGTCAAATTTTTATTTCTGACACACACGCTGAACGTACTGAACAAATTATTAAAACCACAAACAAGAGTTACCAGTTATTTAAATTGTAAGACCATGAAATATTTATACTGTTTGTTATTTATTCTATTTTTCAGTTGCTCGAAAAAAGTCACACAAGATGATTTAAAGAACTTGAATGGTTACTGGGATATAGAAATGGTAGAATCCGAATCTAAAAAAATCACTAAATTCGGTGTAAACTCAACAATAGATTTTTACTATCTAGACAACACTAATCAAGGATACAGAAAAAAAACCAAACCAGATTTTAGCGGAAAATATCGCGCCAACAATATTAAAGACAGTATTAAAATCATTCACAAGAATAATCAGTATATCATTCATACAACAACCCCTTTAGACAACTGGAAAGATATCATCATAGAACTTACACCAGAAAAGCTAATACTTCAAAACGAAAAAGGTGTGCTTTTTCATTATAAGAAACATCAAAAATTAGACTTGTAAAATGGCCAAGAGAACTAAAAACAACCTCAGTTTAAACGAAGCCTTACAAGGCTTTATAAAAGAGAATAATCTAGATAAAGGCTTAGAAAAAATTGATGCTAAAAACGCATGGTATGCCGTTATGGGCAAATCTATTGAGGCATATACCAACAGTGTTGAATTAAAAAACGGCACACTTATAGTACGTCTGAGCTCTGCACCATTGCGCCAAGAATTGAGTTATGGTAAATCGAAAATAATTTCTAACATTAATGAATATCTTAGAAAAGACGTTATCAAAGATCTTCTACTTGCATAAAACAAAAAACGCCTAAAGAGTTTCTTTAGGCGTTTTTTTATGTTTCTAACATCTATTTAGAACATCTCTCTTCCAGCAAAATGGAAAGCACCTTCAATAGCTGCATTCTCATCACTATCTGAACCATGTACAGCGTTTTCTCCTATAGAAGTTGCATACAATTTTCTGATAGTTCCCTCCGCTGCTTCAGCAGGGTTAGTTGCACCAATTAAAGTTCTGAAGTCTTCAACCGCATTATCTTTTTCTAAAATTGCAGCTACAATTGGTCCACGAGTCATGAACTCAACTAATTCACCAAAGAATGGTCTTTCACTATGCACTGCGTAAAATGCTTCTGCATCAGCAGTAGTCATTTGTGTAAGTTTCATTGAAACTATTCTAAATCCAGCTGCATTAATTTTTCCTAAAATTGCTCCGATGTGTCCGTTTTCAACAGCATCAGGCTTTATCATTGTAAATGTTCTATTTGTAGCCATCTGACTTCTTTTTTTAAATTTTGTGCAAAATTAGTTATTTTAATCACACACACAAATTAAGTTTAGTCTTAAAACAAAAAAAGAGCCGATAAATCGGCTCTTTTTTATGATTTTAAATACGTTTCTTAGAAACGTCTAGTTTGTACTAAACGTAATCCGTAAAATTCATAAGTACTTCCTGGTAGGGTAGCTACTTTATTTGTAATTCTACAAAACGAAGGTTTGCTATCCCATGAACCTCCTTTTACAATACGTTTTTCTCCTCTTATTGGCCCTGTTGCATTATCATCTTGAACCATACCTGTTTTTACAGCTCTGAAGTGATTTTCATCATAAAAATCCCAACACCATTCCCAAACATTACCATTCATATCAAAAATCCCTAATTCATTTGGGTATTTTGATCCATAAGCATGAGGACGAGCTTCACTGTTATCTACTGACCATGATACTAATTCTAACTCATTAGACCCTGCATATCTATAGCCTTTAGATTTTTTCCCTCCTCTAGCAGCATATTCCCATTCCGCTTCGGTTGGCAATCTGTATCCGTTTGAATCAAAGTTACACACATATCGTGGACCTCTTTTAGAATAGGCTTTATCATAACCTTGCTTTTCACTCAACCAATTACAGTATTCAACAGCTTGTTCCCAAGTTACGTTTGTAATTGGAAAGTCATTGTTCCATCCCCAAGCTTGCTTCTCTGGCATCTTAGTTCTAGTGGCCTTTGTAAATTCCTTCCATTCCCATACAGTAACTTCAAATTTACTCATGTAAAAATCTTTAACTGTTACCTTGTGTTGTGGCTTTTCGTCTTTTTCAGCTAAAAGGTCTTTTTTGTTTGCTCCCAACATCAAAGCCCCTCCTTCAATTTTAACCATTTCTGGCCATGCTTGCACATTTTCTTGCGCAAAGTTCATTGATACACAAAGAATTAACAATAAAATAGTATTAAGGTAATTTTTTTTCATTTCGAATTATTTTTATGGTTTAGTTTAATTCGGCGCAAAACTAACAATATAATCTAACAATCAAAACATTAGCTTAAAAATTAACAAATGATAACAACATAAGCGATCAGTTATTATGTGTTAAAATAGAAGGTATTGTTTAGTGATTACTTATATTCGCACTTATGATGCAAAAATTTAACGTTACAGCTACGCATGTATTATTACAAGAATCAAAAAATATTGTAATCACATGTCATAAAGGCCCAGATGGTGACGCCATAGGTGCCTCATTAGCACTTTATTTATTCTTACAAAAACTACAAAAAAACGTTACAGTTATTGTTCCGGATGATTTTCCTTACTTTTTAAAATGGCTACCTGAACATGACAACATTAAATGCTACGATACTGAAAAAGAAATTAGCGATCAACTTATTTCTAATGCTAACCTAATCTTTAGTTTAGATTATAACGCATTAAATCGTACTGGTGATATGGTAACAGCCTTAAGTGCTGCTACAGGAAAGTTCATCATGATAGACCACCATCAACAACCAGATAACTATGCAGAGGTTACATACTCTGACACCTCTATTTGTTCTACTTGTCAAATGGTTTATCATTTTATAGAAGCACTCGGTTATGTTGATATGATTGATATTGATATAGCTCAGTGCATTTACACAGGAATCATGACCGATACCGGGTCATTTAGATTTAGGTCAACCACTAGTACAACGCATCGTGTGATAGCTAATTTAATTGACAAAGGCATTGATAACGCCAGTATTCATCAGAATGTTTACGACAGTAATTCATACAACAGACTACAATTATTAGGAAAAGCATTAACCAACCTAAAAGTAATCCCTGAACTACACACTGCGTACATCACATTATCTAAACAAGAATTAGAAGATTTTAATGCGCAAAAAGGAGACACCGAAGGGGTGGTAAATTACGCCTTATCACTACAAGGTATTAAACTTGCCGCAATTTTTAAAGAAGATGTTAGTAATAACCTTGTTAAAATGTCTTTCAGGTCTAAAGGAAGTTTTTCAGTAAATGAATTTGCACGAACACATTTTAATGGTGGTGGACACATTAATGCCGCTGGAGCAGCAAGTGACTTGTCATTAAATGACACTCTTGAGAAATTTATTAGTATATTACCAAGCTATAAAAAAGAGTTAAATTAAATGAAGTACCACTATCTATTACTTATAGTCTTAGCTTTTCTATCTTGTAAAGAACCACAGGCCAGAAAACCCGTTTCTGTAAAATCAGGTCATTTTTTAAAAAATTCTGTTGAACGCACCAAAAAACGACTACAACAAGAACACACACATATACTCAACTATATTGCTAACGATTCTACTAGTGTCTACCATAACTCCAATCTAGGGTTTTGGTATTCATATATCACTCAAGATTCATTAGCAAACACTCCTAAGTTTGGCGATAAAATTACATACACGTATTCTGTTTCAGATTTAAACAACACACCTGTTTACTCCACAGATGATATTGGTGAACAAACCTATTATATAGATCAGCAAGACGATATTATTGAAGGGTTCAGACAAGGCTTAAAACTCATCAGGAAAAACGAAACGATTAAATACATATTTCCATCACAACTAGCTTATGGGTATAGAGGCGATGGTCATAAAATAAACATCAACACACCAATTGTGTGCACTGTACAACTACATGATATACTAACAAAGACAAATTAATAAACAATGAAAACCATGAAACTATTATTATTATCATTATTTTTTGCACTTTCCTCTTGCAATGACCAATATCCTGACTTAGAAGATGGCATGTATGCTGAATTCACTACCAATAAAGGTGTGATAATTTGTGCCTTAGAATTCGAAAAAACACCTGTTACTGTTGCTAACTTTGTAGCACTTGCTGAAGGAACTAACACAGAAGTTTCTGACGATTACAAAGGGAAAAAATACTACGACGGATTAAAGTTTCACAGAGTCATAGCAGATTTTATGATTCAGGGAGGTTGCCCGTTAGGTACCGGAACTGGAGATCCTGGCTACAAATTTAAAGACGAATTTGACCCAAGTTTAGTTCATGACAAAGCAGGTATTTTGTCTATGGCTAATTCTGGACCAAAAACTAACGGAAGTCAGTTTTTCATCACACATAAAGAAACGCCTTGGTTAAACAATAAACACACTGTATTTGGTCATGTAATAAAAGGACAAGAAGTCGTAGATTCTATTGCACAAGACGACATGATACAAAGTGTTAAAATAATTAGAAAAGGGAGCGCTGCTAAAAACTTTGACGCTCCTAAAATTTTTAGCGGACATTTTGCTGCAGAAAAGAAAGCTCAAGAAGAAAAAGAAGCAAAGTTAGCTGTTGTAAAACAAGAAACTGTAGCAATGTTTGAACAACACAAACCAAATGCTGAAACATTAGCTTCAGGTATTCAGGTGGCATACATCACTAAAACTAACAACCCAAAACCTGAAATTGGTTCAAAAGTTTTGGTTAATTACGCAGGTTTCTTAGCAGATGGTACTTTGTTTGATTCTAACATCAAATCTTACGAAGAAAAGTATGACATGCTTAACCCTAGAAAAACTCAACATAACGATGCTGGATACAAAAGTACGCCAATGGATTATAGCCCTCAAGCAAGACTTATTCAAGGGTTTAGAGATGGGTTATTATCAATGTCTACTGGAGACAAAATATTAGTATTCATTCCAGCCCACTTAGGTTACGGAGAAAGAGGTGCTGGTCCGATTCCTCCAAATTCAGATTTAGTTTTTGAATTAGAGATTGTTCCTAATCCAGAATCAGCTGAATAAAACAGTTTTAACTCTATAAAAAAAAGCTACTCATAATGAGTAGCTTTTTTTTATAGAGTTAAATACCGTTGCTTTTATTTTTTTGGTGTTTCTTTTAAAACCTCTAAAAAGAAATGCCAATATTTTTGTGCAGAAGATATACTTGCTCTTTCGTCTGGTGAATGCGCGCCTTTTATTGTTGGTCCGAAAGATACCATTTCCATATCAGGATAATGAGTTCCTAAAATACCACATTCCAAACCAGCATGACAAGCGGCTACATTAGCCTCTTCGCCGTTAATCTTTTTATACAATTCTGAGGTTAACTTCACAATTGACGAATTCATATTTGGTGTCCAACCAGGGTATGCTCCAGATAACTCCACATCAAAACCACCTAATTCAAAACATGAGGTCAATTTATTTGCCAAATCTTCTTTATTTGAATCAACAGATGAACGTGTTAAACACATTACTGTAGCTTCGCCTTCCGAAATAATTACTTTTGCAATATTGTTTGAAGTTTCAACTAAACCATCAATTTCCGGACTCATTCTATGCACCCCATTTAATGCCGCATAAATAGATTTGATTGCAGATTCCTGAGCTCCTAAATCCATTACCTTTTCTGGAGTAGCTACTTCGGTTAACATAATTTCCAAATTAGCTTCTAAATTAGCATACTCTGCTTTTATATTTGAAATTTCTGAAGTTAATCCTTTTACGAAATCATCTTGACATTCTTTAGCAATTGCAACCACAGCAACACTTTCTCTAGGTATGGCATTACGCAAACTACCTCCTTGTATTGAAGCAATTCTTAGGCCGTATTTTTCATAAGATTTAAACAACAAACGGTTCATGAACACATTAGCGTTTCCTAAACCTTTGATGATGTCCATTCCTGAATGCCCACCATTCAATCCTTTGATTTCTATTGTATAACCAATTGTTCCGCTTGGTGCAGCTTCTTCTTTATATGATTGTGTTGCGGTAATATCAATTCCTCCAGCACAACCTACACCTATTTCGTCATCTTCTTCAGTATCTAAATTCAGTAAAATATCACCTGTCAACAGCCCACCTTCTAAACCAATAGCTCCGGTCATTCCGGTTTCTTCATCAATAGTAAACAACGCCTCTAGTGCTGGATGTTGAATAGTGTCCGACTCTAAAACCGCCATAATTGTGGCTACCCCTAAACCATTATCTGCCCCTAAAGTTGTCCCTTTAGCACGTACCCAATCACCATCAACATACATTTCTATTCCTTGGGTATCAAAATCAAAATCTGTATCTGCATTTTTTTGATGTACCATATCTAAATGCGATTGCAATACCACTTTTTTTCTATCCTCCATACCTGGTGTAGCAGGCTTTTTCACTATCACATTTCCAACGGCATCAACAATTGTTTCTAACCCTAAATCTTCACCAAATTTTTTCATAAAAGCAATCACACGCTCCTCTTTTTTAGATGGACGTGGCACAGCATTCAAATCTGCAAACTTATTCCACAATTGTTTTGGTTCTAATTCTCTTATTTCTTGACTCATAATCTTCTATTTTTTATGCGCCAAAGATAGTCAGTTTTAATCAATTAAACGTTTAAGATATTTTGTGATTTAGTTTATTTCATTAATTTTATCTACCAGCACATTAATCCTCTAAAACTAGTCACATTTTCTATGTATAGGAACAAAAAACTTATTCTTGCAATTTTATTTCCTGTACAATTACTGCTCATTAATGTTTTATCTGCTTACCCAAACATTATTGAAACATACTATAGTACTGGCGTTTATCCGATAATTTCTAAAGCATTACGATTTGTTTTCGGATGGGTTCCATTTTCTGTTGGCGATGTATTATATGCCATTCTTATTATTTATATTTTAAAATGGCTCTATTCAAACTTTAAATCGATTTATAAACGCCCCAAACAAACCTTGCTTTCATTGACTGCGTTTTTATCAGTCATTTACTTTTGTTTTCATTTTTTATGGGGATTAAACTATTACAGAAATCCTATTTATAAAACTCTAAATTTAGATACTGAATACACTACAGAAGACCTGATTCATGTCACTAAAAATCTTATTGCAACTACAAACAACATCCATCTTAAAATAGCAAAACACGATAGCATCAAAGTAACTGTTCCGTATAGTAATTCTGAAATTTATGACAAAACTATGCTTGGCTATGTTGGTTTGCAGAAAACACATCCGAATTTAACATACCAACAAAAGAGTATTAAAAATTCTTTGTGGTCGTTACCATTATCATATGCAGGGTATAGCGGATACTTAAATCCATTTACCAATGAGGCTCAAGTCAACTCTTTAATTCCTAAATATCATTTTCCTTTGGTTAGCTGTCATGAAGAAGGGCATCAAATTGGGTATGCCGCTGAGAATGAAACTAATTTTATTGGGTATTTAGCCTGCATAAAAAATCCTGACTTCTATTTTCAATATGCAGGAGCAACGTTTGCTGTACGCTATTGTTTAAATGAGGTGTATCGTAGAAATCCTGAAACTTACAAAAAATTAATAGCTGAATTACATAGCGGTATACTCAAAAACTTTAAAGAAAGCCAACAGTTTTTGGAAAATTATCAAAACCCTACTGAACCTATATTCAAATCGGTTTATGATATGTTTTTAAAAAGTAACAATCAGCAACACGGGATTAAAAGTTATAATTATGTTGTGGCCTTAATTGTTAATTATGAAAATTCGCGTTCGTTATAACATCAATTATTTTATCTTTAAACCTCCAATCTATCATTTATGAAAAATATCAAATTAAGTCTTTACCTGTTTTTTATGGTCAGCTTGACTTTTGCTCAAGAGTACATTCCAAAAACAGACGGTGTTAAAACACCAGATTCAAAATCTATTGCGTTTACAAACGCAACAATATATGTAAGTCCTACAGAAGTCATTCACAACGGAACTTTGCATATAGAAAACAATACGGTTAAAGCAGTTGGAAAAGCTATAACCCTTCCGAAAAACATTAAAACCGTAGACCTTTCCGGAAAAACTATTTACCCATCGTTTATAGACATCTACAGTTCTTTTGGGGTTGACAAGGTGAAAGGAAAACCGTACAAATCACCTCAGTACGATGCCAATCGTAAAGGGTATTACTGGAACGACCATATCCGACCAGAAACGCAAACGTTTCAATCATTTAAGTATGATAGTAAAAAAGCAAAAGAATTATTAGAGGTAGGTTTCGGTGTAGTTAACACGCATATTCATGATGGAATTATTAGTGGTACAGGAACGCTAGTTGCTTTACACCAAGATGGGCACACAGCTACTCAAATTATTCAAGAAAAATCAGCGCAATATTTATCGTTTGATAAAAGTAAACTGTCGCACCAATCGTATCCAAGTTCAATTATGGGAAGTATGGCTTTATTACGCCAGGTGAGCCATGATGCCAATTGGTATTCAAAAGGAAATATCAAAGTCAAAGATTTATCATTAGAAGCGTATATCGCACAGAAAAATCAACCGCAAATATTTAACGCTGGTAATTGGTTAAATGATTTAAGAGTTGATAAATTAGGAGATGAAATAGGTGTAAATTACACAATTGTTGGTGGTGGTGATGAATATCAGCGTATACAAGATATTAAAGCTACAAATGCAACATTCATCTTACCGATAAACTTTCCTAAAGCCTATGATGTTGAAGACCCATTTCAAGCATCTAAAATTACTTTAAAGGACATGAAGCATTGGAATTTAGCACCAACAAATCCGAGTGCATTTGCTGAAAACGACATTCCGTTTGCTTTAACAACTCATAAATTAAAATCGCCATCAGATTTTAATGACAACATGAAAAAAGCTATTAAGTATGGTCTAGATGAAACTACTGCGCTTAAAGCTTTAACAACTATTCCTGCAAAAATATTAGGAGAATCAGAACTTTTAGGACACCTTAACACAGGTGCCTATGCCAATTTCATTATCACGTCTGGAAACATTTTTGAAAAAGGCACTACCCTATTTGAACACTGGACTATGGGAGAGAAAAATGTTTTCTCTAACATGAATATGATTGATATAAGTGGCGAATACAACTTAACTGTTAATGGTAAAGCTTATAACCTAAAATTAACTGGAAAAGGTGAAAAGCTAAAGTCTACTTTAAAACAAGATACTCTTAAGTTAACTAGCAAGGTTACATTTAAAGACAATTGGCTGAACATTCATTTTGCAGAAAATGAGCAACATGAATATCACCGACTGATGGCTAAAGTAACTCAAGAAAAATCACCAATTACAGGAAAGGCGATTCTTGCCAATGGAAACGATGCTACATTTACGGCAAGCTTAAAAAAATCTGATAGTAAAGACGATAAAAAAGATGCAGAAGACCACAAAGAAGACACACCACCTGTACTTGTAGATGTTACCTATCCTAATATGGGTTACGGTTTTACAAATACTCCAAAGCAGAAAACACTACTATTTAAAAATGTCACTTTGTGGACCAATGAAGACCAAGGAATTATTGAAAATACCGATGTCCTTTTAAAAGATGGAAAAATTGCTCAAATAGGAAACAACATTTCCACAAAAATAGCAACCGTTATTGATGGAACAGGTAAGCACCTTACTGCTGGAATAATTGATGAACATTCACATATTGCGACTTCATCAGTAAATGAAGGCGGGCAAAATTCATCAGCAGAAGTGACTATAGAAGATGTTGTTAAATCTAATGACATTAATATTTACAGAAACTTAGCAGGTGGGGTCACCACCATTCAAATTTTACATGGTTCGGCCAACCCTATTGGAGGGCGCTCTGCATTGGTAAAGTTAAAATGGGGAGAAACACCAGAAAACATGTTAATCCCTAACGCACCAAAATTCATCAAATTTGCATTGGGTGAAAACGTAAAACAAAGTAACTGGAGAAGCTATTCGCGCTTCCCACAAACACGTATGGGAGTGGAGCAAGTGTATACAGACTATTTCACAAGAGCTCAAGAATATGATACCAAAAAGAAAAGCGGATTACCTTACCGCAAAGATGAAGAGCTAGAAGTAATTGCTGAAATTTTGAATAAAGAGCGTTTTATTTCATGCCATTCATACATACAAAGTGAAATTAATATGTTAATGAAAGTGGCGGAAAAATTCAATTTTAACATCAATACCTTCACACATATTTTAGAAGGGTATAAAGTTGCTGATAAAATGAAAGCTCACGGTGTAGGTGCTTCAACATTTAGTGATTGGTGGGCGTATAAGTATGAAGTCAATGATGCCATACCTTATAATGGCGCTATTTTACACAAGCAAGGTGTTACAGTGGCTTTTAATTCTGACGATGCTGAAATGAGCAGACGCTTAAACCAAGAAGCTGCTAAAGCTGTTAAATACGGTAATGTTTCTGAAGAAGAAGCATGGAAGTTTGTAACCCTTAACCCTGCTAAACTTTTGCATTTAGATAAAAACATAGGAAGTATTAAAGTAGGTAAAGATGCCGATGTGGTATTATGGAACACTCACCCTTTATCTGTATATGCCAAAGTTGAAAAAACAATTATTGAGGGCGTTGTGTATTTTGATATTGAACGCGATTTACAATTGCGCAAACAAATTAAAAAAGACCGCAATCAACTTATCAATTTAATGCTAGACCATAAAAATAACGGTGGAAAAACTCAATCACCTAAAAAATCAAAAAAACCACATATGCATTGTGATTTTGAAGGAGATTACCACAATTAATATTATACATAACATTACAGATATCATATGAAAATTTACATATACATTGCTTTGTTTATTTGCAGCTTTACCCTGGCGCAACAAACACCCGCAAACAAACAAACTCAAGCCATTACAATTACAGGTGCTACTGCACATATTGGTAACGGAACGGTTATTGAAAACGCAACAATCGTTTTTGAAAACGGAAAACTCTCTGCAATTGGAGATGCCAACACCACACATAAAGGACAAGTTATCAATGCAACTGGAAAACATGTATACCCAGGATTCATTGCTCCAAATGCAACTTTAGGATTAGTTGAAATAGATGCGGTACGCGCATCTGACGACCACGATGAAATTGGAGCTTACAATCCACATATTAGAAGTTTAATTGCTTATAATACAGAATCTAAAATTACAGAGAGTATGCGTCCTAATGGTGTGTTACAAGGCCAAATCACCCCACGAGGAGGGCGAATTTCAGGAAGTTCATCAATAGTACAATTTGATGCGTGGAACTGGGAAGATGCTGCTATAAAAGCTGATGATGCTATTCATATCAATTGGCCACGTACGTTTAAACGTTCAGGATGGTGGGCTGCACCAGGACCTACCGAACCTAACAAAAAATATGCTGAACAAGTTGAAAAGTTAAAAGACTTCTTTAAAAACGCACGTTTAAACAACTCTAAAGACACGCATTTAGTCTTCAATAGCATGACTCCTGTATTTAACAAATCTAAAAAAGTGTTTATTCATGCAAATGACGAAAAGCAAATTATTGATGCCATCAATTTTAGTGTATCTGAACGCATTGATATGGTGTTAGTAGGCGCTTATGACGCGTATAAAACCATCGATTATATAAAGCAACATAATATTCCTGTAATTTTACAACGTGTGCATAGCACACCAGATAATGATGATGATGATTATGATATGTCATACAAATTAGCACACCTGCTTACTTCTAAAGGCGTACTTGTTGGACTAAACACCAGTGGAGATATGGAACGAATGAACACAAGGAACTTACCATTTTATGCAGGAACATGTGTAGCTTATGGAATGGATCAAGAAAAAGCGGTGCAGTTAATCAGTTTAAATACTGCTAAAATTTTAGGCATAGATCATTTTACAGGAAGTTTAGAAGTGGGTAAAGATGCAACCCTATTCATCTCTGAAGGAGACGCTTTAGACATGAGAACAAATAAACTTAGTCATGCGTTTATTCAAGGGCGTCAAATCAGTTTAGAGACTCATCAAACTAAGCTATACAAACGTTATTCAAAGAAATACAATCAGTAAATAACTAGGCTGTTTTTTAACAAAATCATAAAGATTTGTTAAAAGGTTGTTGGGTTTTGATGCGCTAGAGTACTTTTGCCGGCTCTTAGAAACAAAATTAAACATAACAACATGAATAACAGCACTATAACTGTAACTGACAAACGTATTGTAGCAGAAAGTAAAACAGGAGTTAAAACTAGAAACTTTAGCACATCTAACTCTGTTGCTTGGAATTTAAAAAGACGTTTTAGATAAAATTACTACCCATTTTAAAAACGAAATGGATTATAAATTTAATTTAAAAGAGGTGTTCAAAATATGAACACCTCTTTTATTTTTTCGTTTATCAACTTCGCGAAGCATCATATCAAATAACACTGCGTTTTTGCTCATCATAAAATACTTTAGCACTGTATTTCATAGTATCTTCAATTTGTGCTAATTTATAAGTGTAAATTTCTGAACTCTTAGTTGAGGCTTCATAAGCCTGTTTACTAATATGAGTACTCGCTGCCAAATGTTGTTCTCTATTATAAACATTCTCTGCTACCCGAGTGTGTAATGCTGATTCTTGATCTTCCAATAGAATATCATAAGCGCTTTTTGAAGCCAATAATTTTGCAAGTATCGGCGCTGTTTCAACTGCTAAAAACAGTAAAAACACAAATAATGATGGTAATAATGGTAACTCTCCCAATGCGGTAATTCGAGCCATCAGTCCGTCAAAATTTGTAATTATAAGTTGTGTAACAGACACTTTCTGTGCTTCTTCAGTTTGTAATTTTTTAATCTCGTTTTCAAATTCAGAAATTTTATACTGAGTTTGTTGCTTCAAATCTTGTAATTCAACTAAAGCCACATCATGTTTGTGTCTTTTTTCCTCATACACGGGGCCTTTACCTAACAACTTAGTTCCTGCCCTACCTTCTGCTTCAGAAATATAAATATCATACAACTCATTAACTTCAGCCTCCTTATCAGCTAAGTCTTTACGCAATACATTTATTTTTGAATTGTACTCCTTGATTTTTGGCTTGTATTGTTGCGCTATTTGTTGGCTGTTTGTAAGTGTTAGTGTGTGTTTTTGTTCTAACAACACTTGATTGATTTCTTTTTCAAATAATTTCAACTCTAGTGGTTTAGATATGACTACAGCAATAATAAATGCGAGGACTAATCTTGGTAAGATTTGCAATAATTCATGAGATAACTTTTCTTTTTTTCTTAAAGTAGACACTATATAACGGTCCAAATTAAAAATTAGGAGTCCCCAAATTATACCAAACCCTATTGCTATAACTGGGTGATCAAACACCGTAAATAATGCGTAACTTGAAGCTACAAAAGCCATTAGTGCTGTAAAGAAAACTGTAGCTCCAATACCTGCATATTTGGTTTGCTCTCCTTTAGAGCATTGAGCTAAAATATCTGTATCTGCCCCAGAGCAGATGATAAAAAAACGTTGTAACATGATGAGTGTTATTTTGATTGATGATTATGATGATATCTAATTAGAGTACGATGTCTTACTATTTGTTACATCTTTTATGAAAAAAATGTTTCATGATGCACATTATATAGCTTAAATGTATATTTGCCCTATGCAAGAAATTAGTAGTACACAAAACGCACTGATTAAAAAAGTGTTGCAATTACAAGACAAATCTAGGCTTCGAAAAAAAGAAGGTTTTTTTATTATTGAAGGCTTAAGAGAATTAGAACTCGCTTTAAAAGGCGGTTATACATTAGATACTGTATTCTTTTTTAAAGATTTGATTTCTGAGGAAGACGTCATATCTGTACTCCCTAAAGGCACTAAACTTATTAGCGTCTCTAAGGAGGTACATCAAAAAATTGCATATCGGAGTTCTACCGAAGCCCTTGTAGCTATAGCAAACACAAAAAACAACACTTTAGACACTATAGAGTTTAACACTCCAAATCCATTGGTGTTAATAGCTGAGGCTCCTGAAAAACCTGGGAACATTGGTGCTATTTTAAGAACTGCAGACGCCGCAAACGTTGATGCTATTTTTATTGCAAATCCTAAAACCGATTTGTACAACCCCAACATTATTCGCTCAAGTGTAGGTTGCGTATTTACTAATCAAATTGCTACTGGAACAACGGAAGACATTATTGCATTTTTAACCAAACATAATATCGCTATTTATGCAGCCACACTACAAAACTCAAATTACTACCATCAAGAGGATTATACTAAGGGTTCTGCTATAGTTGTTGGTACTGAGGCTACAGGATTAAGTCAAGAATGGCGAGACGCAGCTACACAAAACATCATCATTCCAATGCAGGGCCAAATAGATTCTATGAATGTGTCAGTTGCTGCCGGTATTTTAATCTTTGAAGCCAAACGTCAACGCAATTTCAACTAATTTTATGAGCGCACAAGTACTTTTTTATATCATTATCGGACTATTGCTATTTGATTATCTTGTTGATCAAGTATTAAGTTACCTCAATGCCAAACATTACAATGATGCTTTGCCAGAAGATTTACAAGATGTGTATGACGACGAGAAATATAAAACATCACAAGACTATAAACTTGCCAACTATAAATTTGAAAAACTAACCGGACTGTTTTCAATAGTACTTACACTAAGTTTCATCTCTTTCGGTGGATTTAAATTTATTGATGATTATGCCCGATCAATTACGAGCAACACCATTCTAGTTGCACTTATTTTCTTTGGTATTATTATGATTGGGTCAGACCTTATCACAACACCTTTTTCATATTATAAAACATTTGTTATTGAGGAAAAATTTGGATTTAACAAATCAACCAAAAAATTATTTTTCATAGATAAACTAAAAGGTTGGTTAATGAGTGCTGTGATTGGCGGTGGTATTTTAGCACTAATTATATGGTTTTTTGATGTGGCTGGGAAAAATTTCTGGTTGTATGCTTGGGCATTAGTAACAGTATTCAGTTTGTTTATGAATATGTTTTACGCCAAACTTATTGTACCTCTGTTTAACAAACAAACACCTCTAGAAGATGGTGAGTTAAGAACAAAAATTGCAACCTACGCAAAAACTATTGGGTTTGAATTGGATAATATTTTCGTAATAGATGGTTCAAAACGAAGCACAAAAGCAAATGCGTATTTCTCAGGGTTTGGTAGTCAAAAACGCATTACCTTATATGATACCCTTATTACCGATTTAAACGATGATGAAATTGTTGCGGTACTTGCACATGAAGTTGGACATTACAAACACAAACATATTATATATAATCTTGTGTTATCTACTCTAATTACCGGATTCACACTATGGTTATTGTCAATTTTCATTTCTAATCCGCTACTCTCTGAAGCATTAGGTGTCGATATTCCGTCATTCCATATTGGCATGATTACGTTCGGACTATTATATAGCCCGATATCTCAGATAACAGGAATAGCTATGAATTGTTTATCGCGTCAATTTGAATATCAAGCAGACAATTATGCAAAACAAACACACAATTCTAACGATTTAATTACTGCTCTAAAAAAATTATCGCGAAATAGTTTAAGTAACCTCACACCGCATTATGTTTATGTTTGGTTTCATTATTCTCATCCGAGTTTATTGCAGCGTATCATAAATTTAAAAGGATAATTTGGTTATAAACTTATTTTTTATATAAATTTGTAGCAATGAAAACTAATACAACATATAACACAAACTGGTGGTGGTTCCGATTTAACTCAACAATCGTGAACTGATCTCTTTGTGTATATAACTCATATAAAAAGGCTTATCGTTTACGGTAAGCCTTTTTTTATATCAATACAATTACAATGAACATAACAACTTTAACATCTACTTGCCTTTCAGACACTATAACTCCAGTAGGATTATACTTAAAACTTCGTGATCAATTTCACAATAGTTTTTTACTTGAAAGTTCTGATTATCATGGAAATGAAAATAACTTTTCATTCATATGCATCAAACCATTAGCAACCTTTGTTGCAACTCAAAACACTATAAAAACCACAATATTAGGTCATGAATCGCAAACAACAGTGTCTTCTAAAAAAGAGGTCACAAAACACCTACAAAGATTTATCTCAGGCTTTAAAGTGGAGAACAATAATTTAGTTACTAACGGTGTTTTCGGCTACAGCAGCTATGACGCAGTACAGTACTTTGATACTATTAGCTTAGATGCTCACAAAAAGAAAAACACAACGCCTGAAATGTATTATTCGCTATTTCAGTTTATCATTCAGATAGATCATTTTAAAAATGAAATGACCATCTTAGAAAATTGTGTTGAAGGTACTCAATCTGAAATGGCTACTATTGAGCAGTTGGTAAAAAATAATAACCATCCGCAATATCATTTCAATTTAGAAGGTAAGCAGTCGTCAAATATTACCGACCAAGAGTTTAAAAACATGGTCACTAAAGGTAAAGAACACTGTCAACTTGGTGATGTCTTTCAAGTGGTGTTATCACGTCAGTTTTCTCAGAAGTTTAACGGTGATGATTTTAATGTGTATAGAGCTTTACGATCAATAAACCCATCACCATATTTATTTTATTTTGATTTTGGTGATTTTAAACTGTTTGGATCATCACCAGAAGCGCAATTAAAAGTTGCAAACGGAAAAACCACAATTAACCCTATTGCTGGCACCTTTAAGCGAACAGGAAATGATGCAGAAGATCAAAAATTAGCTGAAGCATTAGCTAAAGATCCTAAAGAAAACGCTGAACACACTATGCTGGTAGACCTGGCCAGAAATGATTTAAGCAGACACGGAAAAAATGTAACTATAAAAACATATAAAGAAGTACAGTTTTATAGCCACGTGATACATTTGGTTTCAGAAGTAGAAGCCGAAAATAAAAACGAGGAAGCCATACAAATGTTTGCAGACACTTTTCCTGCAGGTACGTTATCTGGCGCTCCTAAATACAAAGCCATGCAACTCATAAACAAGTATGAAAATCAAAACAGAGGATTTTATGGTGGTGCAATTGGTATCTTTGGATTTGATGGTAGTGTAAATCACGCCATTACTATTAGAAGTTTTATGAGTAAAAACAATACATTGTATAGCCAAGCAGGTGCTGGAGTCACCGTTAACTCTAACGAAACCAATGAACTACAAGAAGTTAATAACAAATTAGGCGCTTTAAAACAAGCACTAATCTTAGCAGAAAACATATAATCATGGAAAAAATATTAGTATTAGATAATTACGATTCGTTTACTTACAACTTAGTGCATTACATTGAGGCAAACCCAAATTATTCGGTTGACGTATTTAGAAATGATGAAATTTCTCTTGACGCAGTTGACAATTACAATACCATTGTATTATCTCCAGGTCCAGGTTTACCTGATGAAGCTGGTATTTTAAAGGCTCTTATAGCACGTTATGCGCCAACTAAAAAAATATTAGGTGTGTGCTTAGGTATGCAAGCTATTGGAGAAGTGTTTGGTGGGACATTAGATAACCTTAACAACGTATTTCATGGGGTGGCTACAAAAATATCACAAACAAACACTAATGACTTAATTTATAAAGATTTGCCTGAAACTCTTGAAGTTGGACGTTACCACAGTTGGGTTATTTCTAATAATAATTTCCCTAATGAACTCAAAATTACTGCGACAGATGACCAAGGACAAATCATGTCTATCAAACATCAACAGTATAATGTGTATGGTGTGCAATACCACCCAGAATCTATATTAACTACTCATGGTAAAGAAATTATAGCTAATTTCTTAGACATTTAAATTCTATGGCAACTACATTAAAAACCACCAATCCTATGTTAGGCTTACATCAATTATTTGACCATCATAAATTAACTAAAGAACAAGCGTACGATACGTTAATTCGTATAGGTAAAGGCGACTTTAATTCCTCACAAATAGCTGCGTTCTTAACGGTATTTCTAATGCGAAATATTTCAGCAGAGGAATTATCTGGCTTTCAAATGGCCTTATTAGATTTATGCTTAAAAGTAGATTTTTCAGAGTTTAACACCATTGACGTTTGTGGTACTGGTGGAGATGGAAAAGATACGTTCAACATTTCTACACTTGCAGCCTTTATAGTAGCGGGGGCTGGGTATAAAGTCGCAAAGCATGGAAATTACGGTGTGTCCTCTTCATGCGGATCTTCTAATGTTTTAGAATATTTAGGTTACCAATTCACCAATAATGAATCTACCTTGAAAAAACAGTTAGACGATGCCAACTTTTGCATGATGCACGCTCCTTTATTTCATCCGGCAATGAAAAATGTGGCGCCAATTAGAAAAGAGTTAGGTATTAAAACATTTTTTAATATGTTGGGCCCTCTAGTAAATCCAAGTAATCCGCAAAATCAGTTGGTTGGTGTTTTTAATTTAGAAATTGCACGAATCTATAATTACATGCTGCAGAAATCTAATAAAAACTATACCATTTTACATAGTTTAGATGGCTATGACGAAATTTCATTAACAGGTAAGTTCAAAAAATTCACTAACACAAGTGAAACACTGGTATCGCCAGAACAAATCGGATTTCCTACTCATGAGCAATCTGCCATTTTTGGAGGAGATACTATTAAAGATGCGGCTAATATTTTTGTAAATGTATTGCAAGGACAAGGTACACAGCCACAACAAAATGTAGTGTTAGCAAATGCTGCACATGCTATAAATTGCTTTGAGCCACAAAAAACTCTAGAAGATTGTATTGCAATTGCAAAGGAGTCTTTACTATCAGGGAAAGCCCTAACATGTTTAACAAAAGTAACTCTATAACATGACTATCTTAGATACCATCATAGAACGTAAAAAAATTGAAGTTATACATGATAAGCGCTCTACTTCAATTCAGCAGCTAGAACAAAGCACTTATTTTAATACACCTAAAATATCATTAAAAGAATATATTTTAAAGGCCGATAAATCTGGAATAATTGCAGAATTTAAAAGACAATCACCTTCAAAAGGAATTATAAACAATACTGCAACAGTACCTGACGTGACTACTGGCTACAGTACTGCTGGAGCCTCAGCTCTATCTGTATTAACTGACACCCATTTTTTCGGAGGAACTAATGATGATGTCATTGCAGCCAGACATACAAATACCATTCCTATACTTAGGAAGGATTTTACCATTGATGAATATCAAATCATCGAAGCGAAAGCCATTGGAGCTAACGCCATTTTATTGATTGCATCTGTGCTTACTAAAGCAGAAATTAAACAATTTACAACTTTAGCTCATAACATTGGTTTAGAAGTTCTGCTCGAAATACATACCGAAAAAGAATTAGAAAAGTACGATCCTGCAATCAACATTGTTGGTATAAATAACAGAAACCTCAATACCTTTGAAGTTGATTTTGAAAATGCCATTCGTTTGGCACAAAAGCTTCCATCACACACGGTAAAAATTGCCGAAAGTGGCATTAGCGATTATAGAAGTATCAATTACCTAAAATCACACGGATTTGACGGCTTTTTAATTGGTGAAAACTTTATGAAAACAGCATCTCCAGGAGAAGCTTGTAAAACGTTTATTGAAAACATTAATAACAGCCAGCATGTATAAAATTAAGGTTTGCGGTATGAGAAATAATGCTAACATAAAAGCGTTAGCTGACATCAATCCTGATTTTATAGGGTTTATTTTCCATGAAGAGTCTTCAAGAAACGTGACGGAAATTATCACGACACAACTGCCAAAACACATTGCAAAAGTGGGTGTTTTTGTAAATAAATCTTTAGAATTCATTCAAGAAAAAGTAAACCTGTTTAATTTAGATCTTATTCAATTACACGGTAATGAAACTCCAGAGTTTTGCGCAAATTTGAAACAACAAGGTTATAATATTATCAAAGCTTTTAATGTTTCTGAAAATTTTGATTTTTCAAGTACTACAGCTTACCAATCACATTGTGACTACTTTCTTTTTGACGCTTTTGGCAAACAAGCAGGTGGTAATGGCATTACTTTTAATTGGGCCTTATTACAACAATATACTGGCAACACCCCGTTTCTACTAAGTGGAGGTATTACACCAACTATGGCAAATACAATCAAGAATTTTAAACACAATAAATGCGTGGGGATAGACATTAATAGCGGATTTGAAACTGCTCCGGCACTCAAAAACATTGAAGATATTCAAACGTTTTTTAACCAGCTAAAAGCTAACTAACAACACTAAACACACACCTTAATAATGAATTATACAGTTGATAATAACGGATTTTATGGCGATTTTGGGGGGGCTTACATCCCTGAAATGTTACATCATAATGTCAATGAACTTAAGGAATCATATCTTGACATTATAGAATCTGAAGGTTTTAAACACGAATATAAAGCCTTGCTAAAAGATTATGTTGGTAGACCAACGCCTTTATATTATGCAAAAAGTCTCTCTAAAAAGTATAACAGCACCATCTATTTAAAACGTGAAGACTTAAATCATACCGGAGCACACAAAGTGAATAATACCGTAGGACAAATTCTTTTAGCTCAAAAAATGGGTAAGAGCCGTATTATTGCCGAAACAGGTGCAGGACAACATGGTGTGGCAACAGCAACGGTATGTGCTTTAATGGGCATGAAATGTATTGTTTATATGGGAGAAATAGACATTCAACGTCAAGCGCCTAACGTAGCACGTATGAAAATGTTAGGAGCAGAAGTTAGAGCAGCCACTTCTGGTAGTAAAACATTAAAAGACGCTACAAATGAAGCTATTCGTGACTGGATTGCAAATCCGGTTGACACGTATTATTTGATAGGATCTGTAGTTGGACCTCACCCATACCCAGATATGGTTGCCCGTTTTCAATCTGTCATCAGCGAAGAAATTAAGCAACAATTAGTAGAAAAAACTGGTAAAGAATATCCTGATAAAATTATTGCATGTGTAGGTGGTGGTAGTAATGCCGCAGGAGCATTCTATCATTATTTAAATAATACAAATGTAGAGCTTGTTGCTGTTGAAGCTGACGGATTGGGCGTAGCTACTGGAAAAAGTGCAGCCACTACACAATTAGGTAGCGAAGGTATCATACACGGTAGTAAAACATTATTAATGCAAAATACCGAAGGGCAAATTACTGAACCCTATTCTATATCTGCTGGTTTAGACTACCCCGGTGTTGGCCCATTACACGCACATTTATTTAAAAGTGGTAGAGGACATTTTATTGGAGTTACAGATGATGAAGCATTACATGCAGCATATGAACTCACAAAAATAGAAGGTATCATCCCTGCTCTAGAATCTGCTCATGCCCTAGCTGCATTAGATAAACTTGATTTAACCCCTCAAGATTGCGTTGTTGTTAATTTATCAGGAAGAGGAGATAAAGACATGGAAACCTATATCAATCGTATGCCTTCTAACTTATAACACATCACAAAATGAACAGATTAGACCAATTATTTTCATCTAAGAAAAACATCTTAAATATATATACAACAGCAGGATATCCGAAACTAAATGACACTGTTGAAATTGTTAATGAATTAGCAGCATCTGGAGTTGATATGGTAGAAATAGGTATGCCTTTTTCTGATCCGTTAGCAGACGGACCAACCATACAACACAGTAGTGAAGTTGCAATTCAAAATGGAATTACTTTAGACATCATTTTTGATCAAATAAAGGAGATTAGAACAACCACCAATATTCCTATTATGCTTATGGGGTATTTAAATCAGGTGGAAAAATATGGTACAGAACAATTCTTATCTAAAGCCAAAGCAGTTGGTGTTGATGGGCTTATTTTACCAGATCTTCCATTAGACATATACCTCAAGGATTATAAAAATTTGGTAGAGGCCAACCAGTTAAAAATGAGTTTTTTAATCACTCCGCAAACTTCAGAAGAGCGCATCAAATTAATAGCACAAGAAAGCTCTGCGTTCTTATATGTGGTATCATCATATGCAATTACAGGAAGTAAAAATAGTATTGATTCTCACCAAATAGATTATTTTAATCGTATAAACAACTTAGACATCAAGGTGCCAAAACTCATTGGTTTTGGTATTAGCAATGCAAAAACTTTTGAGACGGCATGTCGTTATGCCGATGGTGCAATAATTGGTAGCGCCTTCATTAAAATGATTACAACAGCTAAAAATATTCCTCAAGAAGTTATGAGTTTCATTAAAGGTGTAAAATAACGACATAACGACTTGTGTGTCAGTTAATTATTTTGTAAATTTATAACACTCAAACTTGAGATCAACAAAATTTGTTCTCAAAAGCTAAATAACTAGTAAGAAATTAAAGAAGTCATGGTTATATGCATTTCGTAGTACTTACAAAAGTTATTGTAGCGATGCTTTATAAATTTTAAATGAGTTTTTAAAATATTTATTATTAAGTATTCATTTAAATATTTATTGGCACAAAAGCCGTATTCAACCTTATTGTTTGGATACGGCTTTTTTCAATTTGGCAACTAACCGCTTTTTTTAAAGTATCTTTGCAGTTCAAGCAGTTTTAAAATTCACCTATGACCTTTAAAGACCTAAAACTTAACAAGCCAATTCTTAAGGCGCTAACTGAAAAAAAATATCATACTCCTACACCAATACAGGAGTACACAATACCACTTGTTTTAGCCAAGAAAGACCTCATAGCTTCAGCTCAAACTGGAACTGGGAAAACTGCAGCTTTTGCCTTACCAATTTTACAATTATTGTTTGATAAACAAGACGAAGGTAAAAAGGGAAAGAAAATTAGAGCTCTTATAGTGAGTCCTACCCGAGAACTGGCCATTCAAATTAACGATAATTTTAATCGTTATAGCAAATTCACTAATTTGAAATCTGCCGTGATTTTTGGTGGTGCTTCTATAGAACCTCAAAAAGAAATTCTTAAAAGAGGTGTTGATATTTTAATTGCCACTCCTGGGCGTTTGTTAGATTTACATAAACAAGATGTCATCAACTTAAGTTATATAGAAACTTTAGTCCTTGATGAAGCAGATTTAATGCTTGACATGGGCTTTATTGATGATGTTAGAAAGATTGAACGCTTGTGCCCAGACACAAAACAAACCCTTTTGTTTTCTGCAACAATGCCCTATAAAGTTATTGATCTTGCAAAAACAATTTTAAAAGACCCCGAAAAAATAGAAGTTGCTCCAACATCATCAACGACAAAAACGGTTAACCAGCTACTCTATTACACTCCAAAACCACAAAAAATTGAATTGTGTTTGCATTTATTAAGAACTACAATTACTGGGCATATTTTAATTTTTAGACGTACTAAATATGGGGTTGATAAATTAGAGAAATCACTCACAAACAATGGCTATAAGGTAGCCGCCTTACATGGCGACAAAACACAAAGTGAACGCCAAGCGGCTATGAATGATTTTAAGCGAGGTAACGCCAATATTCTTATTGCTACAGATGTAGCTTCGCGAGGTATTGACATTAAAGAGTTAGATGCAGTAATTAATTTTGATATGCCAAACGTGCCAGAAACATACGTGCATCGTATTGGTCGTACCGGTAGAGCTGGACATACAGGAACTGCATACTCGCTTTGTTCTGCTGATGAAAAAACATATGTGCAAACTATTCAAAAAACAATCAATAAAATTATTCCTATTGAGGAAGAGCATCCGTTTCCTTTACATCCAAACGCTAAACCTGTAGTGCATAGAAAAAAAGGTAGCAAGTACAAAAAAAACAGAAAATCAGAAGGATCAAAAAAGAAGAAAAAACGTTGGTATTAATACTTTTGTCATGAAAGCTGCATCTGTTAAAGACATTAAACACGAACTTAAGCATAAAGGTTCTGACGAACTTATTGAACTCTGTTTACGGCTTGCAAAATTTAAAGCTGAAAACAAAGAGCTCTTAACATATTTATTGTTTGAATCTGATAACGAATCGCATTATATCAATACTGTTAAGGACGAAATTGACACGCAATTTGAACAAATTAACACAAAAACGTATTACTTCATTAAAAAAAGTATTCGTAAAATTTTACGCCATACGAAAAAGCATATTCGCTATTCAAAACACAAAGAAACCGAAGTGGAATTACTACTGCATTTCTGCATGAAAATGACACAAGTTACGCCTAGCATATACAACAATACCGTGCTGAAAAACATATTCAATAGAGAACTCGCTCAGATAACGAAAAAAACACATCTCCTACACGACGATTTACAGCATGATTATAGCCAACAAATTAAAAGACTACTACAAAAAAAGCCTTAACCTTTAGATTAAGACTTTGATGTTTATTTTTTATTCCGACCACTTTTCCGAAGCATATACAAATACAAGTGCTCAACTTTAGTTCTTGCCCAAGGAGTTCGTCTTAAAAATTTTAAACTTGATTTTATTGAAGGGTCGTGAGTAAAACACCTGATATTTATCTGAGTACCTAAGTGATCAAATCCGTAGTATTCTACCAATTCTTCAACAATTGTAGCTAACTTAACGCCGTGTAACGGATTATTTTTTTGCTGCTCCATATTACTCTTTGCTCCTACGTCTACTATTGCTTTTATAAGTACGTCCTCCTTCTGAAGGTTTTTTATGTCTACCCCCTTTATATGCTCCTCTTTTAGTTTGCCCTCCTGAATTTCTTTTTTGTGCTTTCCCTTTTATTGGTGTACTTTCTAAATCGTCTTTACTTGGCTCATACCCTTCTACAACAGATTTGGGTAATTTTTCACCTAAAAGCTTTTCAATACTTTTTAAATATTCTCTTTCTTCACCACAAACTAATGATAGTGCTTCACCACTAGCTCCAGCCCTACCTGTTCTACCAATTCTATGCACATAGTCTTCAGGTACATTTGGCAACTCAAAATTTATAACATGCGGCAGTAACGGAATATCTAAACCACGGGCAGCAATATCAGTAGCAACTAAAACCCTTACTTTGTTAGTCTTAAACCCTTGCAAGGCCTTAACTCTGGCGTTTTGACTTTTATTACCATGAATAGCTGCAGCAGTGATGCCTTTTTTATTCATTTTTTCAGTCAATCTGTTCGCGCCGTGCTTTGTTCTTGTAAATACCAGCACTTGCTCCCAATTACCATCAGCAATTAACTTAATAATCAACTCTGATTTTTTAGTTTTATCAACTCTAAATACTTTTTGAAGTACTTTTTCTGCTGTACTATTTTCTGGTGTTGCTTCAACAGCTACTGGATTGCTTAAAATACCACTAGCTAATGCTTTAATTTCTGGTGAAAATGTTGCAGAAAACAACAAGGTTTGACGTTTTTCAGGGACTAATTCCAATACCTTTTTTATATCTCTTAAAAACCCCATATCTAACATACGGTCGGCTTCATCTAACACTAAAAATTCAATTTTCCCTAAAGATAACGCACCTTGACGTTGTAAATCTAACAATCGTCCAGGAGTAGCAACAAGAACATCTACACCACTACGTAATCCGCGGATTTGTGGTTTTTGATTAACTCCTCCAAAAATTACCATTGAGCGAATATTTAAATATTCACTATAAGCCAACACATTGTCATGCACTTGAGCAGCCAACTCACGTGTAGGAGTAAGTATTAAAGCACGAATAGGGCAACGTTTCCATTTATTATGTGCTGCAAGTTTATGCAACATAGGTAATGTAAACCCCGCAGTTTTTCCGGTTCCTGTTTGGGCAGATGCTAAAACATCTTTTCCTTCAATAATTAATGGTATTGATTTTTCCTGTATTGGAGAAGGTTCTGTATAACCTTTCTTTTCAACTGCTTTAACTAAGGCAGTTGATAGTCCTAAAGATTCAAATGTCATATTCTAATTGAATAAGCTTTTCCCGCTTAAAATTTATTCTGACATTATAATCTGTCAGTGATTTTTAAAAATGTATTTCTAAACAACGCATTTATCAACTTCTACATTTTCAGGCAACAAATATACATTGATTTTTGTTATAAACACTTATTAGAATAATTCAATAAAAAAGATTGCAAAACTCTACGACTTATCATATCTTAGATATATGACAGAGGTAGAATTAGAACAAGAAAACGCAGCAATTGCAAGCGAATATAGAAATCTATTAAAAATCAGTTATCAATCGTTAACTGATGACGATAAAAAATTAATCCGATTAGCGTTTAACACTGCAGTTGACGCACATAAAAATCAACGCAGAAAAAGTGGTGAAGCTTATATTTTCCACCCTATTGCCGTTGCGAAAATTGTAGCCTCAGAAATAGGTTTAGATGCTACATCAATCGCTGCAGCTTTATTACATGATGTTGTAGAAGATACAGACTTTACGTTAAACGACATGGAGCGTTTATTTGGTGAAACAGTAGCCAGAATTGTAGACGGTTTAACTAAAATATCTAAACTTCAAAGTGAAGCCGACGTATCATTACAAGCAGAAAACTTCAGAAAAATGTTGTTGACCTTGCATGATGATGTGCGTGTAATTATTATAAAAATTGCTGACCGACTTCATAACATGCAAACTATGGCATCTATGCCAGCGCATAAACAAGTTAAAATTGCTTCTGAGACATTATATATTTATGCACCACTTGCTCATAGAATGGGGCTATATAACATTAAAACGGAGCTAGAAGATTTAAGCTTAAAATATACTGAACCAGAAGTTTACAACAGTATTCTTGAGAAAACTATAGAATCTAAAGAAGAGCAAAATCAGTACATCAAAGCATTTAATGATTCTATTAAAGGTAGTCTGGATGAACAGGATATCGACTTTCAAATTAAAGGTCGTCCAAAATCTATCTTTTCTATTCGAAAAAAAATGCTCAAACAAAATGTCACTTTTGAAGAAGTGTACGATAAGTTTGCTGTACGAATTATTTATAAATGTGATCTAGAACAAGAAAAATTTATTGCTTGGAAAATTTATTCTATTGTTACAGATCATTACCGCCCTAACCCTGTGCGATTGCGTGACTGGATTTCATCTCCAAAATCTACCGGATATGAAGCCTTACACATCACTGTAATGGGGCCTAAAGGACGTTGGGTAGAAGTTCAAATACGTTCTGAACGTATGAATGAAATTGCTGAAAAAGGCTATGCTGCCCATTACAAGTACAAACAAGGGCAACAAGATGAAGGTGGTTTAGACGAATGGTTGGTAAAGCTACAAGAAGCTTTAGAAAATCATGAAGCCAATGCTGTAGATTTTATAGAGCAATTTAAACTGAATTTATACGCTAAAGAAATTTTTGTTTTCACACCAAAAGGAGATTTAAAATCCTTGCCAAAAGGCGCCACGTCTTTAGATTTTGCGTTTAGTATTCACACACAAGTAGGGTATAAAACTAGAGGTACAAGAGTAAACGGAAAGTTAGTTCCGTTAAGCCATGTTTTAAAAAGTGGTGATCAAGTAGAGGTGATTACTTCAGAAAACACTAAACCAAGTGCTAACTGGTTAGAGTATGTTACTACGGCAAGAGCAAAGTCTAAAATTAAATCTTCACTGAAAGAAGAGAAAAAGAAAATTGCTGCTGAAGGTAAAGAGCTTCTTACACGAAAATTAAAGCAATTAAAAATTAATCTTAATGAAAAAAGCGTTAACGAATTAGTTTCGTTTTTTGAGCTTAAAACCAGTTTAGATTTATTTTACAGAGCTGGCCTTGGGAATATTGATAATAAAAAACTGAAAGATTTTGCTGCAGAACGTAGTAATGCATTCATCAGTTTCTTTAAAAAACGTACACGCAAAAAAAGCAATCAAGAGGAGTTAAATAAAGAAGAAATAACTCATAAATACGATTTGCTTGTATTTGGGAAAGAAGAAGAAAAACTCAACTACAAACTGTCTAGTTGCTGCAATCCTATTCCTGGCGACAAAGTATTTGGCTTTGTTACCGTAAGCGATGGTATAAAAGTGCATAAAAACAACTGCCCTAATGCAGTAAGTTTACAGGCCAATTACGCATACAGAATCATTAAAGCCAAGTGGATTGATTCATCACAACAGGAATATTATGCAGATTTGGTAATTACTGGTATAGATCAATTAGGCTTGGTGAACAATCTTACCATGATCATTTCTAACAATATGAATGTAAATATTAAAAAAATTAGTTTTGAAACTGATGATGGGGTATTTACAGGCCATATAACTGTATCAGTAAAAAACAAAAAAACCATTGATAAGCTTATTGACAACATTCAGAAAATAAGCGGTATAGACCGTGTAAAAAGAGTATAAACATCTTCTAATTACACAAACCAAACATCAACTATAATTGTTAATAACCTTGTGTTATTTAATCAAAAATAATTCGTTGGTAATGCCATAATTAATTGTAAATTTGTGCGTTCCAATTTTTAAAATAAATGGAGGAAAAAGACAACAATCAAGAAATCGTTAAAAATGTATTTACTAGCTATTTAGAAGAAAATGGCCATCGTAAAACACCAGAGCGATATGCAATTTTGAATGAAATTTACAGCAGTAATGACCATTTTGATATTGAATCATTATACATCATGATGAAAATGAAAAAATATCGTGTGAGTAGAGCTACACTGTATAACACCATTGAATTGCTGCTTAATTGTGGTTTGGTAAGAAAACATCAGTTTGGTGACAACCAAGCGCATTATGAAAAGTCGTATTTTGACAAAAACCATGATCATGTTATTCTTACCGATACCGGTGAAGTTTTAGAATTTTGCGACCCAAGAATCCAATCAATTAAAAAAACTATTGAAGAGGTTTTTGACATTGAAATTCACAACCATTCATTATATTTTTACGGAACAAAAAAAACTAAATAACAACACACTAAATAACACACAATGGCAGTAGATTTACTACTAGGTTTACAATGGGGAGACGAAGG